>SCTG01000024.1 GCA_004298335.1 Nitrospirota bacterium | reverse complement strand
CCCGCGCTAATGAATCCCGTGGTCTTCATACCGGCCTCCTTCCGCTAGTGATACATGCCCTGCAATCGTCTCAGCCTCACTTGGAGAGCTTGACGCTGATCGCCCCGGCAAGCTCACCCAATTTCGCGCCTTCCCGCAAATAGCCCGAGATGTCCCTCTCGAGTTTTGGTTCGCCATGGCACGGGAGGCACCCTTTGACATGAAACAGCGGCAGCAGCACGCGCGTCGTCTTCCCGCCGTCCACCGCCTCGCTGATGACCTTCTCGCCCTGTCGCGGGTACGCCGGATCGGCGAACTTTTTCATGACGGCCGCCTCAAACTCATCTGCCTTATTCTTGGGATTCCGCAACACGTCGTCGGTCGTGGTCTGCTTCAGGTAGGTACCGGTTCGGGCGGTGAAGATCGCCGCCGCCTGCGTCCCCCAGGTCGCCGGGATGAAATTCTTATAGGCCAGCCCCTGCTTGTTGAGGATGGGCTGGTACGTGGCGACGACTTTCTTGCCTGCTTCGACCATCATCGGGAGTAGTTTTTTGGCCTGCTCAGGAACCTTTTCGGTCTTGATCTTGGTGAGATCAACCCCGGACCGCTCTCTGAATTTCTCGATCATGCGCTGCTCGAACACTTCCGCCGTAAAACCCTTGTCCCCCTTTTCAGGATCGTTGATCAACTGCTGGACACCCGCGATCGTGACGCGGCCAGAGTCATGCAGAATCGCGAGCAGCCG
Source organism: Nitrospirota bacterium (assembly GCA_004298335.1). Lineage (GTDB taxonomy): Bacteria > Nitrospirota > Nitrospiria > Nitrospirales > NS-4 > SCTG01. Next base: position 12,481 of record SCTG01000024.1, on the reverse strand, counting down.
GCCGGTCTCAGCCAACTCCGCGTCGGCCCACGCCGTGGAGGGCGCAAACCCGATGGCAAGGAAAAAAGAAAGTAGGCTCGTAGCGATGCTTCCAGTCCTCTTCATGCTGGCTCCTATGCTGGCGGTTAGTAATGGGCCCCTACTGTAGTTGGTCCCGAAAACTTATACAAGATCAGCGGAATAAAGTACATAAAAACATGCAGGCTCACTTCAGCGACAGCTTGACGCTGATCGCCCCGCCGTTGTCGCCTTCCTTGTATCCGTCCCGCTTATATCCCGTGATGTCGCGCTCGCCGGCCGGCTCCCCATGGCAGCCGAGACATCCCTTGCCGTAAAACAGCGGCAGCATGACCCGGACGGCCTTCCCGCCGTCCACCACTTCGCTCACGATCTTTTCCCCCGTGCGCGGGTACGACGGATCGGCAAACTTGGCCAGGACGGCCGCCTCAAACTCGTCGGCCTTGTTCCTGGGATTGCGCAGGATTTTATCCGCGGCGGTCTGCTTGAGATAGTGCCCGGTCTTGGCGGTATACCGGACGGTCGTCTGCGTGCCGAAGGTGGCGGGAATGAAGCCCTTGAACCCAACCCCCGGCCGGTTGATGATCGGCTGGTAATCGGCGACCACCCTCTTCTGCACCTCGACGAGCGGGGGGAGCATGAGCTTCGTCATCGCCGGAACTTTCGCGTTGGGCAAATCCGCCAGGTTCACCCCGGATCGCTCCTGGAACTTGGCAGTGAGCTGCTTCTCGAATACCTCGGGCGTAAAGCCCTTGTCCCCCTTGGAGGCGTCGTTGATGAGCGCCTGGTTCGCCCCGACCGTGGCGCGGCCGGCGTCAAGGAGGATCGCCAGGAGCCGGCCCGTTTCGATCGCATCGGCCTTGGCGTCGGCCCACACCGCAGTGGGCGCCACCCCCACGCCGACCAGGACGGCGAACAGCCCCCCGACCATCGCACGTTGCATCTTCATCGGTTTGTCTCCTTTCGCATGCTCCGCCGTCATCCCTCGATGACCTCGATGTTCGCGCGCGGGACCACCGCCCGCGATCCGTCCGAGAACATCACCTCCATGACACGGACATGGCTCTCCGTGGGAATCCCCGTCAACTCGGCGGGCAGGCCCACCACCTGCCCGATATGCCCGAAAAACGGCTCTCGGATGACGCGCACCGGGTCGCCGATCTTCACCCCGCCGCGCGCCTCCCCCACCTGGCCGGCTTCGATGCCTTCCACCCGCTCGCCCGGCGCCAGCGGCACGATGATTTCCGGGCGAATGACTCCCGCCCGGATCTGCGTCGCGCCGGAGACACAGGCTTTGCGCCCACCGAGCTTCGTCAGCAGATCGAAGGTTTTCCGGGCCATGGGAATGCGCCCGAATCCTTCCGTCAGGATCAAGGTGAACCCGACGTGTTCCGTTCCCGTGATCGCCACGCCGAGATCGTAGCCCAGGAGCGCCCGCAGGTCCTTGTCGTGCATTCCGCCGACCACAATCCCCTTGACGCCGACGGCCTTGGCCCGCGCCAGCACCTCAGCGCCGGCAAAGGCCCCGCCCACCACGATCTTGCCCGCATGTTGGGGCCCCAACAGGGATTCGGTCAACTCCTCGTCGGGGGACGACACCGCCAGGACCATTTCCCCCCACGTTTCGCCGCCAATGCCAAAGATCCCCTGGATGAACGCACAGGTGGCTTCCACCCGCACGCCCTGTCCGGGAAACGCTTCGACCACAGTCCCGTCCAGATAGGCGCACAGCTCCACCGGACGCGGCGGCTCCCGAAGAATCACCTGCCCCGTCGCCGTGGACACCGTCTCCACCGTTCCGGTGACGGGCGATGGAATCTCAGTCTTCAACCACTTGATGCCCAGGAACGGCTTGGTCTCCGCCAGGATTTCGCCTTTGCCGATCTGCTCGCCTTCCCGCTTGATCATGTAGTCGGGCAGGTCTTCGGGCAGGATGCCGAGCTGGTTCACCAGGTTCACGACGTGAACCTTTCCGGGCAGTTCCGCGCGCGCCACCACCGTGGCCGAGGCCACCGTCTCACCCGCCTGGACGAGCACCGTCCCCGGCAACGGCAGGATCCGCTTCTTCGAAATGACGGTCCGCGGGGTCACGGTCAGCCCCGGTGTGTACGTGTGCCCCATCGGCTTTATACGGCTCTCATGAGGGATACAGATTCAACGCCTTGTGCCATTCCGTCAGGGCGCGCACCCGGTCGTCCTGCTTCGTGGGGAGTTGCAGCGGCCGCCCGCGCCCGTCGAGCACCAGGCCCACGACTCCCCCCTTCACGCGCCGCTCAACCGGAACGCCCTTGCCCGCCCCCACGTCCACGGCGCGCGCGGGCACGACGGACACCACCGCCTCCTCCCCGGCCGCGAGGGGCACCAGGCGGAGGTCCCCGAAATTCAGCGTCCCTTTGATAGCGGGAGGGGGGACGGCATCCTTAGAATTAGTAAACGTGATCGCGTAGTCCGCGCAGCGCTCGCCCCAGGCGCCCTGTCCGATGGGCGCCACGCAGGTTCCCAGGTAGATCAGGCAGTCGCGCACGAACACGTCCGTGGCGGCCTGCTCGTCCACGGTGGACAGCACGCCCAGATGCGGCATCATGAAGATGCTGTCCACGGCCAGATCGGTGAACCCCAGCGGCTCATAGGCGTCCACCATCATGAGGAGCGACTGCACCCGGCGCGGCGCATGGGAGAGAATGCCTCCGCTGCCGACGATGAGGTTGAGCTGCAGCATGTCCACCAGCGATTCCCCCGACCCCTTCTGCTCGAAGACATCCGAGATCGACCGTTCCTGCTGCACGCCCTTGAGCCCGGTCGCCAGCGATTTGTGATGGAGCAGGGCCAGCCGGAGGGCCTCCCGGGAAATGGCCTGCTCGATCTGAAGCTCGTCGAGCGTCTGCGGCACGGTGGTCGGACGGATCATCTTGTTCTTGATCCGGTTGCGCAGGTCCTGCTCATCGATCGAAAACGGCACCCACCGCATGATGTTGCCGAGACCCGCCTCAGCCAGCACGTTCGAGATGCTGTAGCTCATCCCCAGGTTGGCCGACACGGTCCGGTTGAAGACGCCCCGGAAGATGGAAAACACATCGGTCGTCGCGCCGCCGATGTCCACGCCAATCAGGTTGAGGCCCTGCTTTTTCGCGATGGTCTCCATGATAAGGCCCACCGCGGCCGGGGTCGGCATGATCGGCGCGCCGGCCCACGCCATCAGCTTCTTGTAGCCCGGCGCCTGGGCCATGACGTGCTCCAGGAACAGGTCGTGGATCTTGTTGCGGGCCGGCGCGAGGTTTTCCTTTTCAAGCGTCGGCCGCAAGTTCTCCGTGACGGTCAGGGCGGTCTTCTTGCCGAGGATGTCCGTGACGCGTCCGCGCGCGTCCTTGTTGCCGGCGTAGATCAGCGGCAGATTGTAGCTCATGCCCAGGCGCGGGCGGGGGTCGGCGGCGGCGATGTATTCCGCCATCTCCACCACGTGCAGCACAGTGCCGCCGTCCGTGCCGCCCGACAGCAGGATCATGTCGGGCCGCAGGGAGCGGATGCGCTCGATTTTCTCGTGCGGCAGGCGGCCGTCGTTCGAGGACAGGACGTCCATGACGATCGCGCCCGCCCCGAGGGCGCAGCGCTGCGCGCTCTCGGACGTCATGCTCTGCACCACGCCGGCGACCATCATCTGGAGGCCGCCGCCGGCGCTGCTCGTGGAGATGTAGATGTCCACGCCGGTTTTCGGGTCGCCGCCCGCGCCGCCCGGCGTGATGATCTTTTCGCCGTCGAGAATCTTCCGGCCCGAGAGCTCCTCGATCTCCGCGATCGCGTTGAGCACCCCGCGCGTCACGTCCTCGAAGGGCGCCTCGACGGTGGTGGGCGCCTCCCCGCGGTACGTCTGCCGGTACTCCCCGCCGACTTTTTCGATCAGGATGGCCTTGGTCGTCGTGCTGCCGCAGTCCGTGGCGACGATCGTCAGGAGCGGCCTGCCCGTAGGCGTCGTCATGGGCGCGTCGCCGCGCGACGGGTTTCGGCGCGGCGCTCGATCAGGATCGCGAGCCGCGACAGCGTGTCCCGCCGCTCGAGCAGGAGCGCCACGCGCTCGATGTCGCGCTGGGGGAAGACGACTTCCAGGATGGGCGTGAAAAAGTGCAGCGCCTGGCTGCCGAGAAAATTCATGGGCCCGACGGATTCCAGGAACATCACGGCCGGAACCGCCATCTCGCGTTCGACCACGGCGGCGGCGACCCGCTCAAGCAGCGCGATATCCTCTGCCGACAGGGGTTGCCCGGCCGGTTCCACGGCGAAGGCATGTTGAACCCGCGCCTTGAGTCCGCTCAGCCGCTGCGCTAGAAATCCCTTAGGGAATGCCATAGCCACTCACAGGTGAGACGGCACGGTCAAAGGGGCATTATAGGGAGGGGTCCGGAGAGAGTCAATTCAGAGGGAGGCTTGCTGGGCGGCATGGTAGGAGCTTCGCACTAACGGGCCGGATTCGACATGGCGAAAGCCCAGCGAAAGGCCTTCCTCCTTGAGCTGTTGGAATTCCTCAGGCTTGTAGAACCGCTGGACCGGCCAGTGCGCCCTGGTCGGCTGGAGATACTGCCCGACGGACGCGATCGAACACCCGGCCGCGCGGAGATCCCGCAGCACGGCGACCACTTCCTCCATCGATTCGCCCAGACCGACCATCAGGCCCGACTTCGTCAGGGCTCCCCGGCTCGAGGCGCCCCGCAGCAATTCCACCGACCGCTCGTACCGGCCCTGCGGCCTGACCGACGGGAAGAGGCGCGGCACGGTTTCGATGTTGTGGTTCAGAATGTCCGGCCGCGCCGCCAGGACCGTCTGCAGCGCGGACTCCTCACCCAGAAAATCAGGGATGAGCACTTCGATCGTGCAGGCCGGCAGTTCCCGGCGGACGGCCCGGATCGTCTCGGCGAACATTCGTGCGCCGCCGTCGGGCAACTCATCGCGATTGACCGACGTGAGCACGGCATGGCGGAGCCCGAGCGCTTTGACGGCCGACGCGACCCGCTCGGGCTCCGCATCGTCAGGTGGATGGGGGCGTCCCGTGGTCACGGCGCAGTAGCGGCAGCGCCGGGTGCAGATGTCGCCGAGGATCAGGAACGTGGCCGTCCGGCTGTTCCAGCATTCCCAGACGTTCGGGCACCGCGCCTCTTCGCAGATCGTGTGAAGGTTCAGCTCCGTGGTGAGCCGCCGGATTTCCCGGTAGCCGGGTCCTTCGTGGACGCGCACCTTGAACCAGGCCGGCAGGCGCGGCCTCGGCTCCTGCACCATGGGAATGGGGCGGCTCATGCGCGCCGATTGTAGCAGAAACTGCCGCGGGAGAGTTGCGGAAACGGCGGGGCGTTACTCTTTGCCGGTGAACTTGGCGATGATCGCTTCCTGGACCTGCTTGGGGCAGGGCTGGTATTCCTTGAAGTCCATCGTGAAGGTGGCGCGCCCCTGGGTCTTCGAGCGCACGACCGTCGCATAGCCGAACATGGTCGCCAGCGGCACCGACGCCTCCACGACCGAGGCGGTCGCACGGGTGTTCATGCCGACGATCTGGCCGCGCCGGGAATTGAGATCGCCGATGACGTCGCCCGTGTATTCGTTGGGTGTCACCACTTCCACCCGCATGATCGGCTCCAGCAAGACGGGCTTGGCTCTCAGGATGGCGTCCTTGAAGGCCATGTTGCCGGCGATCTTGAAGGCCATCTCGTTGGAGTCCACTTCGTGGTACGACCCGTCGACGAGGTGCACTTCCACATCCAGCAGGGGGAAGCCGGCCAGGGGCCCCATGGCCATGCCTTCTTCCACGCCTTTTTTGATCGGGGTGATGTATTCCTTCGGAATGGCGCCGCCGCGAATATCGTTCTCAAAGACCATCCCGGTTCCCGGCGCGCCCGGCTTGACGGTCATCTCGGCATGCCCGTATTGCCCGCGGCCGCCGGACTGCTTGATGTGCTTGCCCACCCCTTCCGCCTCGGCGGTGATGGCCTCCCGGTAGGAGACCTCCGGCGCGCCGGTATTGGCTTCCACCTTGAACTCCCGCTTCAGACGGTCGACGAGGATTTCGAGGTGCAGCTCGCCCATGCCCGAGATGACGATCTCTCCCGTCTCTTCGTCCGATTTGACCTTGAACGTCGGGTCTTCCATGGAGAGCCGGTTCAGGGCGTAGCCCATCTTCTCCTGGTCCGCCTTGGTCTTGGGCTCGATCGCCATCGAGATGACGGGCTCGGGGAACTTCATCATCTCGAGCTTGACCGGCTTCTTTTCCTCGCAGAGGGTGTCGCCCGTGGTGGCCAGCTTCATCCCCACGACGGCGGCGATCTCACCGGCATAGATGGCGTCGATCTCTTCGCGCTTGTCGGCATGCATTTTGACGAGCCGGCTGGCGCGCTCGGACTTGTCCTTGTTCGCGTTGTAGAGGTTCATGCCCTGCGTCATCACGCCCGAATAGACCCGGACGAACGTCAACTGGCCGACGTGCGGATCGTTCAGCATCTTGAAGGCGATCGCGCAGAGCGGCTCGCTGTCGGACGCCTTGCACTCGATCCGGCTCTCGCCGTCCAGGCTGTACCCCAGCAGCGGCGGGATGTCCAGCGGCGACGGCAGGTAGTCCACCACCGCGTCCAGAAGATGCTGCACGCCCTTGTTCTTGAACGCCGACCCGGTCAGGACCGGATTGATTTTGATCGCGATGGTCCCGGCCCGGATGCAGTGCCGGATCTCGTCTTCCGTCAGCTCCTTGCCGTTCAGGTACTTGTCCATGACCGTGTCGTCGAACTCGGCGACCGACTCGATCAGCTTCTCGCGATAGTCCTTGGCCTGCTGGGCCATGTCCGCCGGAATCTCGCCGACGTCGTACTTCGCGCCCTTGGTCTCATCCTTGAAAGTGATCGCCTTCATGGTGACCAGATCGACGTGCCCTTTGAACTCGCCTTCCCGGCCGATCGGCAATTGGATCGCGACCGGGCGCGCGCCGAGCCGGTCCACGATGCTCTTCACGCTCATGTAGAAATCCGCGCCCATGCGGTCCATCTTGTTGATGAACACGATGCGGGGCACCTTGTAGCGGTCGGCCTGCCGCCAGACCGTTTCGGATTGCGGCTCGACCCCCTGCACCGCGTCGAAGACTGCCACCGCGCCGTCCAGGACCCGCAGGGAGCGCTCGACCTCGATCGTGAAATCCACGTGACCCGGCGTGTCGATGATATTGATGCGATGCTTCCGCCACTCGCAGGTCGTGGCCGCCGACGTGATCGTGATCCCCCGTTCCCGCTCCTGTTCCATGTAATCCATGACAGTCGCCCCGTCATGGACTTCGCCCATCTTATGCGCCACGCCCGTATAGAACAGGATGCGCTCGGTGGTCGTCGTTTTGCCGGCATCGATGTGCGCCATGATGCCGATATTTCTGATCTTCTTCAGTTCATGTGATCGAGGCATATCTTCTCCACTGACTCCACATGCCGATTACGGAAGCGCCCGCGCGCTTTCGCTGTACCCTGAGACACGGTGTAAGCGTGGGCCGGGAATTATGGGAAGAACGGCAGGGTAGTCTCGGCCAATAATTAAGGCTGTATTCTAACGAATTCTGCCGCGGGCGTCAAGGGTTGGGCGCCCACATGGTTCCGGTGCCCCCCGCGCTCTCGGCGAGGTCCGACACCGGCATGGTGAACCGCCCGACGACCGGATCGAGAACCACGGCCTCGTCGCCGTGAATTTCCGCCAGCACCACGAAGCGCGCTCCGGCCTTCCGCTGGCGGCCCTCCAGAAATTCGCGGGTCACGACGACATCGGGGGTTTCCTTGAGGAGCAGGATCATCGGGTGCGGCGCTTCCATGATGGCCGACGATGTCACGCGAACCGACCGCGCCCGCAACCCGAGCATGCGGGCGGCCACCGAAAAGTCGGCGCCGCCGGCCAGCGCCGACTCGAAGGCGCCGGGGTCCAGGGGCGCCCGGTGCCACAACGCCGCGAGCGCATATGCGGCCGCAACGGACCCCACGGGATCTTTTTTCTGAAGCGACTCCGGGGAATAGCTCGGCGAGGAGACGACAAACATCGACGCGGCGGCGACAACCAGCGCCACCCCCAGCCATCCGGCCGGACCGACGCTACGGCCCTTCCCTTCCGGGGCTTGATTCATAGACCTGATCTTTCATGTCCCGATAGCGGACCATGGTGGACTTTCGGACGGGCGTGCCGGCCGCCAGGCCCTTCTTGACCCGCACCCCCACCGTGAGGACTTCCTGCTGTCCCGAGCCGAGGTCGGCGATCTCCCATGCGATCCGCTGCCCTTCGATCTGTCCCGGCTTCGGCTGGGCGTCGACGAACTCCAGCTCGGGCGGGAGGCTCTCGGACACCAGCACGCGACGCGCCGGGCTGGTGCCCGTATTCGTGGCGACGAGCTGATAGGAAAAGACCTTGCCCGGGATGCCCTCCTTGGTCGCCATCTGGGTCGCCACCGCCACCACGGGGCGCGCCACGACGACGAGCCGTCCGGTTTCGGCGACCACCGAGCGGGAGCGCTCCGACGTCGCGGACAGCCTGACGGAGTGTCTCTTCGCATCGGGCTCATCGGACGGCACGGCCAGCTCGGCCAGCAACGCGATCTCCTCCTGGGGGTTGAGCAGCCGGGTCGTCTCCACCACCGGCTCGTCCTGCTGGCGGATCCCGTCGCGGTTCCGGTCTTCGATCACGGTGACCCCGCGGCCGAGGTCGCTCTGGCTCTTGAGGACGAAACGGTCCTGGCCGTTGCCCGTATTTCTGAGCGTGAACGGCAACAGCACCGTCTCCCGGGGAAAGACCGTGCGGAACGCCTCGGCCCCCGCCACCCGGACGCCCGCCACCGCTTCAACTTTGGCCACTGCCGACACGACGGACACGGTCTGCTCGCCCACGGCGGATTGCAGCACGGCCCGGACGCCGAGCTCCTGGTCCGCCAGGGCGTCATCCGAGACGCGAAAATCGAGCCGGACGGCGGGCCGGTCGTTCGGCGCCAGCCGCGCGAGATCCCATGCAACCGTGTGCACCTGCGGATCCACCGACGAGGCCGACGGCGTGACCTGCACGAGCCGGAGCGCGCCCGGATAGGACACCACAACACGGGCCGACCGGGCATCGGCGGACCCGACGTTCGAGAGCGACAGGGTATACGAGACGGCATCTCCGGGTTTGACGTTCGCCCGGTCCAGCGCGAACGTCCCACGCAGCGCGGGCGCGGAGGCGACGAGCGTCGCCGGCGCGGCATGCGACACGGCCGGATCGAATTTGGAAGAAACTTTGACCTCGAAGGGCTGCGCCGCGCCGTCGCTCATCTCGATCGGCAGACGGGCCCTGAGCAGGAAGCGGGCGCGCTCGCCGGTGCCGAGCCGCGGCGTCTCGGTCACGGACGGCTCCCCGGTTTTGACCCGGCCGGATCCGTCGGGATCCTGGAAAAAGACAGCCTGGTAAGAGGGCGGCAGCGTCGAGATGAACTGGAACGCGTCTTCGGCGTTCCCGCGATTCGTCACGCTGAAGGGCACCGTGATCGAATCGCCTGAGATGGCCACGTACCGGCTTGCCACATCCGTCACGTCCAATCCCGCCACCCGCTCCACCACGAGAAACACCGACTCCCCGGCCGGAGGGGCGGACAGCGGCGGCCGCGCCGGCACCTTCGACGACGGCACGCGGCCCGGTTTCACCGGAGCCGGCTTGACGGCTTCCTTCTTGGCCGCGACTTTCGGCGGAGCCGCGGGCTTCGGCTCGACCGGCGGCTTGGGCTCGGGCCTGACCACAACCTTCGGCGGAGCCTCGGGTACCGCCACCGGAGGAGGCGGAGGCGGCTCGACCGGAGGTTTGAGCTCAGGTTTCGGTTCGGGCTTGGCCGCGACTTTCGGCGGGGCTTCGGGTTTCATTTCGGCCGGCGGTTCCACCAACGGCTTGGCCACCTTCGGTTCCGGCGTGGGCGCCGCCTGTTCCGGAGGGCCCTTCTTCTCCAGGGCCGCAATCTGGCGTGACGCGTGGCCGAACATGGAGCTTTGCGGGAACTTCGTCTTGAGTTCACGGAACGTCGCGAGAGCTTCCGGGGTACGGCCGGTCCTCTGGTAGGACTTGCCCAGCCAGTACAGGGCCAGGTCGTTCACCCGTCCGTTGGGGAATTGCTTGATGACGTCGCTCAGCGTCGCAATTGCTCTTTCAGTGTCCCCCTTCAGATACGCCTGGTAGCCCTCGGTGAAGAGGGTGGCCTCGTCCGGCTGGGCGTCTGCAAGGGAGAGCGCTCCGAAGAGCAGGAAAGCACAGGCAAAAACAGAACTGATAGGGAGGAAGGCCCGATGAAATGACCCGTGAGACACCCGGCGATTCCTCCATAACATGCAAGCTGATACGGCGCGGCAATCCGCACTGCAAGCGGGGAAAAAGGTAGCAGAATATCCGGAGGGTGTCAATTCAGAACGTGGGAGAACACAAGGGGAAATCGGCGCAGGCCGGGCGGCAACCCTGGCCTGCGCCGGTTCTCTGCTCGAACGCTAGGCGGCCTTCGACTCGGAAAGCAGCGCGCGTCCCTTCTCCATGGCGGCCTCAATCCCGGCCTTGGTGCGCTGCGCGGCATCCACCACGTCGCCCTTGACCTTGGACGCGTAGTCCTTGATTTCCTTGCGCGTTTCCTCACCGGACTTCGGCGCGAGCAGAAGGCCCGCGATGGCCCCGAGCACCGCCCCTCCGACGAACATGAGGGTCACGGTCTTCACCTGTGATGCGCGATTCTCTTCCATGGTCCTAACCTCCTTCGTTGATCGACGTGGGCTGTAGAAGCTGTTTTCACCTGAGGTAGACCATAAGCATCATGCGTACCACTTTACCGATTCATTGTGAATCAATGTGTTTGATGACGTACCAGTGAAAAGAAGGGGGCCTTCTCGCCGTGTCTTCTCCGCAACAGTGTGGCCGAAAATGACAGCTCTAGCGCTTCGCGCTGGCCACTCTTCTCACGGCCCGAAGGCGTGCGCGCCCTGGAGGATGAACGGCGCCCAGAGCCCCGGCGGAGGCACGCCGTACTTGGCCTTCAGCTCGCGGATGGAGTCGAGTTGCGCCTGCCGGAGCGCCTCGGCGGGAGGCAGCGTTTGCGCCTTGCGGTAAAACTCGGTCAACTGACGCGCGGCAACCTCGTTGCCGGCCGGCCAGAGACTCATCAACAGATTTCTCGCCCCCGCGAGCACAAAGGCGCGCTTCAGCGCGAACACCCCATCGCCGTTCTGCACCTTCCCTGCGCCGGTCTCGCATGCGGGAAGCACCACCAGTTCCGTCCCGGAAAGTTCCATGCCGGCGATCTCCAGGGCCGTCAGCAACCCGTCGTTGCCTTCCGTTGCCTTCGTCTCAGCATTCGCACCGGCCAGGGCCAACCCCGAACGGAGGAGCGGATTTTCACGCTGCGCGGCCGCCGCCTTCTTCTTGCCGGACCGCCCTCTCTTGGAGGACGCCTTGGGCGCATCCGAATCCAGCGCGCTCGCCTCGTCGGAGAGAAAGAAGCCATGGGTCGCCAGATGCAGGATGCGCGGGCTGTACACGGCCTTGACCGCGCTCTTCGTCGCCAGCCCGCCGACCAGGGTCTCCTTCACGCCTCCATCGGCGCTGACGGCCGCGGCAATCTCCGCCCACTCCCGCTCCGTGCCGGGCAGCGGCGAGAAGCCCGGCTTGTTTTTACCGAAGGCCGGGTTCGCGACCAGGAGCAGCTCACTGCCGGGCCGGGGCGGCGTTGTTTCCGAGCCGGCCAGGTCCTGCCCGCCGGCAAGATACGCCAGCCGGTAACGTTCCACCAGCGCGCGCCCCTGGCCGTCCCGCAGCGCCGCGAAGGGAACGAGGTGCAACAGGCCGTCGGGACTGAGCAGGATTTTGTCCGCGCTCCCAAGAGCCGGCGCCAGCGGCGCCCAGAGATGGGTATACAGGTCTTCGAGCGACTGCCGGCTGGGCGGGGCCACGGGACGGACCCGCGCTTTCTTCACGGATTTGACGGCGCCGGATTTCGCGGGTCTGGCAGGAGCACCACGGGCTCCCGGCTTTTCCGGTGGCGGGCTCCCATCCACTCTCATCGAACTACGGACCTCCTCCAGGGCGTGCCGCGCATGATCTTCCAGCTTGCCCGCGTCGCCGAGGTCCACGAGAAAGACCCCCACGGACTTGCGCAGCACGAAGGCCAGATAGCGTCCGGAGGCCTTCCATTTTCCCACGGCAAAATCGAACTCCCGGATTTTCACAAACTCCACCAGCGCGGAATCATCCGGAAGCGCGCTCATCGCCCCGGCCATGGTGATCGTCTTGGGTTGCAGCGCCCTGGCCGCCGTCGCGCTGGCGCCGGCCAAGCGCTGCTCCCCCGCTTCGATCCGCCGGGTCATCCCCGCGAGCGCCTCCCGGTAGGCATCGAAGCCCATCCGCCCCGGCTTGTGATGGACGAGCCGCGCCAGTTCGCCGCGCGCCGCCTCGAGCTCCCGCCACTCGCGCCCGG
>SCTG01000216.1 GCA_004298335.1 Nitrospirota bacterium | reverse complement strand
CACTGAATGAAGCACCAGTGAACGTCGGCGATAACTATAATCGTCCAAAGGTAGCGTAATCCCTTGCCGGGTAAGTTCCGGCCCGCATGAATGGCTTAACGAGTTGAAAACTGTCTCAACGAGGCGCCCGGTGAAAATGCAATACCAGTGAAGATGCTGGTTACCTGCGGCTAGACGGAAAGACCCCGGAAGCTTTACTGTAGTTAGATATTGGGTTATCGTTTTTAATGCGTAGCGTAGTGGTGAGCCTTTGAAGCGGCATTTTCGGATGCCGTGGAGGCGCCGATGAAACAGCCATCTTTGAAAATGATAATTCTAATTCCACTTAAGGTGGATGACAGTGTTTAATGGGCAGTTTAAATGGGGCATTTGCCTCCTAAAAAGTAATGGAGGCGTTTAAAGGTTGGCTAGCTCCGGATGGAAATCGGAGCGATAGGGCAAACCCATAAGCCAGCTTTACTGCAAGACGGCTATGTCGCGCAGTTGCGAAAGCAGAAGTTAGTGAACCGACGTGTATTTCATAGAAAACACGAAGATCATCAGCCAAAAGCTACTCCGGGGATAACAGGCTAGTAGAGCCCGAGCGTCCATAGCGACGGCTCTGTTCGGCACCTCGATGTCGGCTCAAGACATCCTGGGGGTGGAGAAGCTCCCAAGGGTTCGGCTGTTCGCCGATTAAAGTCTTACGTGAGCTGGGTTCAAACCGTCGTGAGACAGGTTGGTCCCTATCTACCGCAGGCGTGGAGTTTTGAGGAGATTTGTTCCTAGTACGAGAGGACCGGAATGAACCAACCTCTGGTGTACCAGTTGTTCCGCCAGGAGCATTGCTGGGTAGCTAAGTTGGGAACGGATAAGCGCTGAAAGCATATAAGCGCGAAACCGACTCCAAGATGAGAACTCTTAGATTCCCCGAAGATTACGGGGTTGATAGGCCATAGGTATAAGTACTGTAAAGTATTCAGCCGAGTGGTACTAATAAATCATTCATTTTCTAGCGTAAGTTAACCTTGTGCGTAGCACAAGAGATTTAAGAATATGGATTTAAGATGTAAGAATATGAAACATTATTCATAAATCCTAAATTATAAACCTTGATTCTCTCGCGCTGCGCGCGAGGACATAGATGCAGATTTTATGTATTTTTTACCTTGTTTGCATTGAACCTTTTGGTGGTGATAATACTGGAGTTGCCCCACCTGTTCCCATTTCGAACACAGCAGTGAAATACTCCAAGGCCGATGGTAGTGCGATGAGCGCGAGAGTAGGTAGTCACCACC
>SCTG01000023.1 GCA_004298335.1 Nitrospirota bacterium | reverse complement strand
GCATGACCATCCTCGAGATGTCCACGGAGTCGAGCGTGCAGATGGCCTTCATCGTGCCGCTCGCGCAGCACCTGCGCAAGCAGGGCCACCAGGTCGTGCTGGCCTGCTCGGACGATCCCGGCGAGGCCGGCCAGTCCTTCGTGGAGGAGCTCCGGCGGATGGGGTTCGAGGTCCTGGTGATCCCGATGGAGCGGACCATCGCGCCCCGGCCGGACCTGCGTGCGATTGTTGCGCTCTACCGGCACCTGCGCCGCCGCCGGTTCGACGTGGTCCATACCCAGACCGCCAAGGCGGGCGTGATCGGCCGGATCGCGGCGTTCCTGGCCCGCGTGCCGGTGATTGTCTACACGGCGCACGCGTTCCCGTTTCACAAGTACCTCAGCCCCTGGCGGATCGAGCTGTACGTGCTGCTGGAGCGGCTCGCGTCGCTCCTGTGCCGCGCGATCGCGGTGGACAGCGAATGCGTCAGGTCGCGGGGCCTGGCGTTCCGGATCGCATCGCCCGAAAAGATCCGCGTGATCCCGATGGGGATCGACACGGAGCGCTTCGATCCGGGCAAGTACCGCGCCGAGCACAAGGCCATCCGCGCTGATCTGGGCCTGCGACCGGACGCGACTGTCATCGGCGCCGTCGCGCGGTTCGTGCCCGACAAGGGGCTGGATGTGCTGCTGCAATCTGTGGCGCTGCTGGCGAAACGTTTTCCCGGTCTGCAGTGCCTGCTCGTCGGCGATGGGCCGCTGCGCGAAGACCTCCGGGCTCTGTCGCGCGCGCTCGGTCTGGAGGGCCGCGTCCTGTTCTCGGGCTATCGCACTGATGTTCCCCGTGTCCTGTCCGCCCTGGACCTCTACATGCTGCCGACGCGCCGGGAAGGGTTCGGCGTGGCCTTCGCCGAGGCGATGAGCATGGAGGTGCCGGTGATCGCGAGCCGCATCGCGCCGCTCGACGAAGTCATCGAAGACGGCCGGACCGGCGTGCTGGCGGCAGCCGGCGATGCGGAGGCGTTCGCGCGCGCCGCCGAGCCGCTGCTGGCCGACCCGGACCTCCGGCGGAAAATGGGGCAGGCCGCGCGGAAGCGCGTCCTCGAACGGTTCGAGCAGTCGCTCATGTGCCGGGCCTACGAGCGGCTCTTCCTGGAGTGCGCCGCGCGATGAAGGCGCTGGTCACCGGCGCCGGCGGGTTCATCGGGCGTCATCTCGTCGAGCGGCTGCTGCGCGACGGGCACACGGTGCGGGCCCTGGTGCGCGAGGCGGGACGTTCCGGAGACTGGCCGGCGACGGTCGACGTCGTGACCGGCGACGTGCGCGATCCGCAGGCGATGAAAGCGGCCGCCGCCGGCTGTGAGGAGGTCTTTCACCTGGCCGGGAAGGCCCATGCGCTGACCGAGGTGCAGGGCGACGAAGCGGCCTACCGCGATGTCAATGCGGAAGGGACCCGCCATGTGCTGGAAGGGGCCGTGGCGGGCGGCGCGCGGCGCTTCGTGCTGTTCAGCAGCGTGAAGGCGATGGGCGAAGGGGACGACCGATGCCTCGATGAAACCTTCGATGGCCCCCCGGAGACGCCCTACGGGCGGTCCAAGCTGGAGGCGGAGCGGCTGGTGGGGGAGATCGGCAGGCGGGCCGGCCTCCATGCGGCGTGCCTGCGCTTCCCGCTCGTGTACGGGCCGGGGAACAAGGGCAACCTCTATAAGATGATCGCGGCCGTCGATCGCGGACTGTTCCCTCCGTTGCCGGAACTCGGCAACCGCCGGAGCATGGTCCACGTCGTGGACGTGGTGCGGGCCGCGCTGCTCGCGGCCGGCCAGGCGGCGGCGAACGGCCGGTGCTACATCGTGACGGACGGGCGCGGCTATTCCACGCGCGAGCTGTACGAACTGATCTGCCGCGCGCTGGGCAGGCGGATTCCGGGTTGGCAGGTCCCGTTGTGGGCGCTCCGGGCGATGGGCCGGGCCGGCGACGCGATCGGGCGGATCAGGGGCGAACGGTTTGTCTTCGATTCCGATGCGCTGGATAAGTTGGCTGGGTCGGCCTGGTACAGCTCGGAGAAGATCGCCCGCGAATTGGGATATCGCCCCACGGTGACGTTCCCGGAGGCTTTGCCGGAGCTGGTCGCCTGGTATCGAAAGGGGCGGGCGTGACGGCCGGCCTGCTGGGCCTGGTGGCGCTGGTGTTCCTGGCGGCATTCGGGTTGACGAGGCTGTTCTGCTCGCCGGCGTCCCGGCTCTATTTGCTCGACCATCCCAACGAACGGTCGTTGCATGGGGCGCCGATGCCCCGCACCGGAGGCCTGGCGATCTTCGGGAGCGTGCTCCTGGGGATTCTCCTGTGCGTCGCGCTGGGCGAAGGCGCGGTGTTTCAGGCGCCCGCCATCCTCTGGATTCTGGGCATGGCGCTGCTCCTCGGTGTCGTCTCGTTCTGGGACGATCGGACGGGCCTCTCGCCGGGTCTGCGGCTGGGCGTCCAGGCGCTGGCGGCGGCCGGTGTCGTGTGGGGAGCCGGCTTGGCGGTGCCGTCCATCCCCGTGCCGTTCATCGGAAGCCTGCCGCTGGGATGGCTCGCCGTTCCCGTGACGATGTTGTTCCTGATGTGGATGGCCAATCTCTACAATTTCATGGACGGGATGGACGGGTTCGCCGGCGGCATGACGGTGCTCGGGTACGGTTTTCTCGGCGTCATGGCCTGGGAGCACGATCACTATCTGATGGGCCTCGCGATCCTGATCGGGGCCGCCGCGGGCGGATTCCTGCTCTACAATCTCCCGCCCGCGCGGATCTTCATGGGCGACGTCGGGAGCGTACCCCTGGGGTTCATCGCGGGGGCGCTCGCGGTGCTGGGCACGCGTGACGGCCTGTTCGACATTTGGACGCCCCTGCTGATCTTCTCGCCGTTCATCATGGATGCGACGGTGACGCTCGTCGGGAGGCTGCTGCGGGGGAAGAATGTCTGGCGCGCGCACCGGGAACACTATTACCAGCGGCTCGTGCTGGCGGGCTGGGGGCACCGCCGGACCGTGCTGGCGGAATATGCCCTGATGCTGGCCTGCGGCCTGTCGGCGGTGCTGTACGGTCGCTCGGGAGAATCCCTGCGCCTGGCGATCCTGCTGGGCTGGGTGGGGATCTACGGGGTCCTGGCCTGGGGCGTCCGCCGGGTGGAGGGACAGGCGCGAGCCGTGGGGGCGGACGGATGCGAGACGCTGCGGCTTCCACCGTGAAGGACCGTGCCGCCGCGCTCCCCAATCTCGATGCCATCATCCGGGGGCTGCTCTACGTCTACGTTTTCTGCCTCCCGTTCACGCGGCTGCTCTTTGTCGAGCGGAACGGATTCCTCATCCTCGCCGTGCTGCTGGCGCTCTGGTGCGTCGTCAACCGGCGGCACTTCTTCACCCGAACGCCGATCGATCTGCCGCTGATCGCGTTCGTGGGCTGGGTGGCGCTGACGGTCCCGTTCGCCGTGTCTCCGCTGTACAGCCTCAAGGAGTTCGCCAAGCTGCTGCAGCAGGGCCTGATCTTCTACGTCGTCGCGTACTTCTTTCGGGACAGCCTCTCCGCCAGGCGCCTGCTGTGGGCGCTGGTGGGCGGGCTGGCCGTCGTGAGCGCCTACGGCCTGTTCCAGTTCGGCGGCCTGTCCGGCCCCATGCCGCAGGAAGGCGAGATGATGCTGGTCGAGTCGGTGACGCCCGGCGAGGTCTGGCTCACCACCTATCTGGTCATGCTGGTTCCGCTGAGCCTGGCGTTGGGGCTCTGCGAGCGGCGGCCCGCCGCCCAAATCGCCGGGATGGGAACGGCAGGACTGGCGACCCTGTGTCTGCTCCTGACCTATTCGCGGGCCGGTCTGCTGGCGCTGCTGTGCGAAGCGGTGGCGGTGGCCTGGTTCGTGCGGCGCCGCGCGGTCCTGATCGCGATGGCCCTGTCCGTCCTGGTGATGGTGCTCGGGTCGGCCGCGCTGTTTCAGTACGACATCACCGCGCGGGGCGGCTGGAAGGCGCGCCCCGGCGCCGCGATGCCCCTGGCGGATACCGGCACGCTGGCGCTTCGCTGGGAGGCCTGGAAGTTCGCGGCCGGGGAGATCTCCAGGCACGGGCTGACCGGCGTGGGATACGGAAAGGACAAGCAGAAGGAGATTTACGGCCGCTCGCTCGCTGCGCAGGAGGGAGCGGGGCCAGCGCGCTATCCCGGGACGCACAACACCTTTCTCGATATCGCGCTCGGTACGGGCCTGCCCGGCCTGGCCCTGTTCGTCTGGCTGATGTGGCGCATCGCCGCCACGGCGGTCGGCGGATTCCGTCGCGCTGGGAATCCGGCGGCGCAGGCCGTTCTGCTGGGTCTGGGGGTGAGCGTGGTCGGTCTCGCGGTCAGGCTGTCCTTCGACCACATGCTGATCGGCACGCTCGCGCTGCAATTTTGGGTGTTGG
>SCTG01000022.1 GCA_004298335.1 Nitrospirota bacterium | reverse complement strand
GCTTCCAGCGCCGCGTCACGGCGCTGGAAGCACAGATCAATTCCCCTACCGCGATCACGGGAGCGAACAGCTTCAATCAGGCCCTGGCCCGGATCGGAGCCAACCTATCACTCTTGGGAACGGCATTTGGAAAAGGCGCTCTGGAGCCGATCACCGGCGCCCTCGTGCGGATGGGAGACGCGATCGGTCGGTTTGCCGCTTTCGTGGACGCTCATCCGGCAGTGCCGCGGCTTCTAGGTCAGATGACCGCCTTCTTCGTCGATGTCGCGACGATAGGCATCCGGGCGGGCACCGGGCTGGCGCTGATCGCGGAATCGCTACGTAAGATGGGAGCGCTGGAGCTGATCGTGCCATCCTGGATCGGGAAGCTCTTCCTGGGGCTCGCTACGGGATTCATGAAGGTGGGCGAGATCATCTACAAGATGTTCCAGGCATTGGGAAACGTTTTCGGTCTGAAGGTCCCCGATTTGAACGCGGCCCTGGATGCGAATACGAACGCTACGGTAGCGCAGACGCTGGCAGCGCAGCAATTGGCGGCGGCCTGGCGGCAGGGGTTTAGTGGCGGCGGAGAACGGGCCCGCGGAGCGATTCCCTCGGCGCTCCGGGGACAAATGCTTCAGGAAGCGCTCCGATCGCAGCGGCTGGTGTTCGGAGCGTTCCGTCTCTAATCGCCGAGATCCCGGATGGCCGGTGGCGCCATCGGAACGTAGGCGATCACGATTCGATACAAGCGATACTTGCGGCAGACGAATGATCCGCTCTGCGTAACCCTGCCCAGGTGTGTCAGGGTGTAGGTATACCGACCGGCAGCCAATCGATCGACGATGCGGCCCATTGGGGCGGCGACCAGCGGGATTGACCCGGCAGGGGACCGGAACGTCATGACCGCGTCTTCGTAAGTGCTGTTTCCGATCGCCACCTCCGGCATCTCGCGGGGAATCACCGTTTCATTCCATCCGGACGGTAGTTGCGGTTCAGGCGGAGGTGGTGACGCCTGCCCGTGCACTCCAATCAGATCGCGTTCAGCCGGTGGCTCCGGAAGCCGCTCGGGAGTGGGCGACGGCGCCATCGTCAATGGGGCCACGGGAGCCAGGACCGGATGAGGAGCGGATACCAGGCTGACGTGATTGGGGGCATTCGGCGCGGTGTAGGTAACGCTGGGCGCTTGCAGGCGATCGGTGTAGCGGTTCAGGATCACGATACTGCCAGCGATCGCGCTCGCGATGAGAATAAGGAAGAGGCGGGCGGGTGTCATGGAGTGCTTAGACGGTGCTTGAGCCCGATTCGTTGCGAGTATGAGTTCCCCTACACCTGGTCGTACTACTCGGGTTCGGTTTGACATCGACGAGGTCGTTCTTCAGCAGAAGTCATTCACCCACAGCCGGCACGGCGCGGAGTTGGCTCGGACCCCTACCCGGAAAGAGCTCTCATCCGAGAACGTGGTGCTGCTGCCTGGTGGTGCTTGGGCGCTGCGCAGCTACCATCTGGAGGAGCTGCGCCTCTCCGACTTCTCGAATGCTGAGATCTTGCTGGTAGATGTGATCAGCGCGCTTGGGATCGAGCTGGCGAAGATGTACCAGCAGAATCCCGTTCTGGGTCTGAACCCAGCCACGGGTTTGCTGACGGCTGGTGTGTACGCGTTCCTGAAGCGAGTGAAGGCAAACAACGACTGGGCGGCGGCAAACCTGGCGGCGGACCAGGCTGCCTTTCCGGCGCCCAGCTATCCCGAGCATCCGGCCTACCCGATCGATCGGGTGATCACTGGAAAGATTACCTACGGCGCCAACGATGGCTTCGCGCTGGTCTTGACCGCCAGCCAGGACTATGCGCAGCAGGATGCGCTCCTCCGGTTCTACTTCGGGGGACCAGCGACTACAGATCCGCCCGACAGTGGTGGAGGGCAGTTCTGCCTGACGCTGCTCGCGAACGGCAGCTTCGCTCTGCACGAGCTGGACGAGTCCGATCTGCCGTCAGTCTGGATTTTGCGAGAGATAGGCCAGTGGTCGGAGATTCACCGGGCCGGTCAGGGGATTCAGGTGCTCCACATCCGGCCTTACGACCGCGATCGGTTGGCGATTGTAAGCCGCGGGATGAATACCCCGTTTTCGCAGCGGACGCTGCCGGGTACGTATCCGTTGCCGGCGCTCATTCTGGCCACGCCCGGCAGCCGGCTTTCCGACCTCTATCGGGACCAGGAATATGCGACGGGGCATCGACATACCGGGACCATGACGGGGCCCGGGATCATTCGGGTAGACATCAACCGGACCTATCGGCACCTCTTCAAGATCGCCCGGATCAAGCATCCGGAGACCGGCTTCATCTCTGACGCGCCGTTCAGCATTTCGGCGCAGGTGCGGCCGGCAACCCCGCTGGCATTGCGGTTGGATCGTTTCCTGCTGCCGGGTACCGGGCTTACCGGAACGATCCATAATGCCGACACGGACGAACTGCTGCCAACGAATGCGGACGGAGCGTTCCTGACGCTGGCCGGCGTTACTCGCTACTACGTGAAGGTGGCCTTCACTGCCAGTCCGGAGCGGTTCTCCACGCCGATTCTCTATGGCTACGAGGTGTCGATCAACGGCCAATTCGTATCACGGTCCGGGCTGAATCTGGTCTCGCCGGCGAAGTCACTCGAATCGCTCTCGATCAGCGGTAGTGACCTGACACCGGACACGGAGACAGCCAGCGTGCTCTTGCACGATCTGGGCGGGACGCAAACACTGCTCCGGACCCGCGACCGCATCCATTCAGAGATCGTGGTCCTGGACGGCTCCGGGACAGTCGTAAGCCGGCTCTTCGAGGGCCTGACCGCGGCGCCGGTAGCCACGCTTCGCGGTCGGCCCAACATGACCTATCCGGATTGGCGAGACGTTCAGATACAAGCCGTAGGGATGTGGGGACGTCTGGCTGAGCAGGTGCCCTGGCTGGGCGACGTGCCGAACTTCCTCGACGATCGGAACACTCCGCTCGATCCGGACGGTAACCGCACCCCTACGCCGTGGCGGATTGTCGACGTGATTCGATTCTTGCTCAACAGCGCCGGGGTCCGAGATGATGAGATCGATTTGCCGGGGGTCTATGACTGGGCCCGGCTCTGGCCCAGTCCTGGCGGCCAGGCAGACGATTACCTTCTGATGCCGGGCGGCGATCAGTCCTACACGCGGTTGATCCAGCGACTGGCGAAAGACTACCTGGGAGCCATTCTGGTGCGGGACCCGAACGCAGGGCCTCGAGGGATGTGGCGTCTCTTGCCCAATCCACAGCCACCCTACAACAACGTGGTGGCCCAGTTCGACGCGACCCGGCCGGCTGGCAGTGCCCACAAGAGTGGAACGCATCCGGGCACTTACGGTGTCGCGGAAACTTGGATCGAGCACTTCGAAACCTGGCCACAGGCGCCAGAGTGCAATTACGTTTACGTCTGTGGGGTGGGGGCTACGGACGCCGTCGGCGAACCGAGCGCGCGGGTTGAAGCCGAGTTCTTCAACTATGTCAGCCATCAGTTCTTCGTAGACCAACCGATTCCCGCGGATCCTACCCATCCGGACTTTCTCGGGGTGATGACCCCGGTCTACCTCTGTGACCCCGGTCTGTTCG
>SCTG01000021.1 GCA_004298335.1 Nitrospirota bacterium | reverse complement strand
CCTACCATGAGATGTTGATGCTGGAGCATTCTGCCCGGGTGATCCTGACCGACTCCGGCGGGGTCCAGAAAGAAGCCTTCCTCTTGCGCGTCCCATGCGTCACGCTGCGGAACGAAACCGAGTGGGTGGAGACCGTGGACGCCGGGTGGAACCGGTTGGCCGGGACGGATCCGGATGCGGTGGTGGTGGCGGCGCGCGCGTGCCTTGAAACCGTTCCCCCCGCGCCGGGGAACCCCTACGGCGACGGCCACGCCGCCGAGGCGATCATGGAGATCGTGGCCAATCATTGCGGGAAGAAACCCGGAGCGGCGTCATGATGGAACAGGCCAACCGCACCCTCGGGGTGGTGATGTTCGTGATGAACGATCTGCTCAACGACCCACGCGTGCAACGAGAAGCCCGGTCGGCGGTTCGGGCGGGATTTCGGGTCACCGTGATCGCTTTGCAGAGCGCCCGGTGTCAGGTGCCCCGTGAGACGGTAGATGGCTATGAGATCGTGCGGGTGTGGTATCCCAGGTCTATCCTCCGGTTTCTCGTGTTCCGTTTTCTGTGGTTTGGCCGGCTGGCGGCTATGGTTTTGAGCGAAGGGTTCAAGTTGGCGGTCGGCCTCCCTCCGGGTCCGCAGGCTCCTGGACAAGACCCCAGTCCGCCGAGTTGTTGGCGACGGATCAAATGGGTGCTCATGAGGGGGGTGGGGGTTCTGTTCTTCCCGCTCAGGGTATTCAGGCCCTTGCTGGTACCGCTGGTTCGAAGGGCGCAGGCGGCTGCGCCGCTCCGCGAAGAGCGTTGGAAGAGAATGCTGCAATTCGTCGGGGACGTGGGATTCGCCCGCGACACCGTGTGGATCTCCCTGGTCATGCTGTGGGCCGCGCGGTCCGCGCGAGCTACGGTGTTTCACGGGAACGACCTGCCGACGCTGCCTTTGGCAAGTTGGGCGGCGCGTCTGTATGGCGGGAAGGCCGTCTATGACTCGCACGAGTTGTGGGTCGGGATGAGTCCTGCCTGGACCCAGTCTTTCAATAAGGCCTTCGAGTTGACCGAGCGCCGTTACATCCGGAAGATGGACGCCGCCGTCACCGTCAACGACCTGATCGCGGAGGAACTCCAACGACGCTATCAAATTCCTCTGCCGGCCGTCGTGATGAACTGCCCGGAACCGGCCGCTCCCCGCGTCCTCGACCCGCGCCACTCGATTCGCGCGAAGCTGGGTCTCTCTCCGCAGACCACGCTCATTCTCTACCAGGGACGATACGAGCTGGGCCGCGGCCTGGAGGAGTTGATTGAGAGCGGACGGTACCTTTCGCAGGGAGTCATTGTCCTGAGAGGGTACGGCTCGAACGAGCCGGACCTGTGCCGGCGCGTGGAGAGCCTGGGGGTGCCGGGGCGGGTGTTCATGGTGGAGCCGGTTCCAATGGCGGACCTAGTGGATGCCGCGCGCGAAGCCGACATCGGGGTCGTTCCTTATACAGCCTACTCGCCGGGGTACTACTACGCTTCGCCGAACAAACTGTTCGAGTACATGCTCGCCGGCCTGGC
>SCTG01000201.1 GCA_004298335.1 Nitrospirota bacterium | reverse complement strand
GCCTCCGGTGATGCGGATAAGAGCTCCGTCTGTCGGAACTCCGTTGGCTGACGCCATTCCGAAGCCGATCTCGATTACCTCATTGGCGTCCGGAAGAGCCGAGATCTTGCAGGATGTCGACAGCTCAACTTCCTGCTCGCCGTAGAACGGAACAACCTTGTTCGATGTCAGGATCGAATAGGCGTTTGCCGTCACAGCTCCACCGGCGTTGAGCGCCAGGAACCCGGTCGCCTGCGATTGCGTCATGCCGGAATTTGACGATGACCAGACATTGGTGTTGATCGTCGAGCCCTCAATCTGGTCATACATGATGATAGACAGGATTGATGTCTTGATCTCACCATGCTGGGTGGCCTCGACCTCCTTTCCCTCGCTGTCCATGATCTTGACAAACGGGGATGCTCCAGGGTCTGCCATGTGTCACCTGTTACTGTTGCGCAAAGTAGGCCAGAGCCTCTGCGGATGTTGTACCTGCTCCAGTCACCACGCAAACGTCATTGCCGTTCGGTACCAGAACCCCGCGCCAGTTTGATGACTGATCATCACCAACGGCGGCGGCCGGATAGAGCGGGCTGATCACTACCTGACCGGTATCGCACGGCGTCGTGGTCTGGGTGCCATAGACAAGTTGGATGGAGCCACCAGCAGCGTGCACGTGCCAACCGCATATGAATGTTCTTCCGGTCCCCGTCGCGACCTTGTTGATTACCTTGGTTGTGGTAGCACTCGTCGGGAACGCGCTGCCGGTCCCGTTGCAATAGATTGGCCCCGTCTGCGCCAATGCCGACAGGGTCGATGCGAGCAGAATGGCGACGGATACGAGAAGCGATCGAGCGATCCTCATGCCACCCTCACTTGGTGAACCATGCGCCGTTGGTGAAGCACATGAAAATCGTGATGTTCGGGGCTGGGGCCGTCGTAAAGGCTGCTCCGCCTCCAACCCCATTGATCGTATCCGTTCCAGCAGGATAAACAGCCATCGTCTGCGTCGCGGTGATATTGATGCCGACTGAGATCTGCAATCCAGCGAAGGCCGCCATCAGCGTGCCTCCGGCAGTGCTATTCCCTGTCCCCGAAGTGAAGTTCACCATAGCCTGGGTGATAGGGGTGGCGGTGGCTTGGTTTGTTCCAGCTGTCGCTACGGCTCCCTGACTAATAATCGTTTCGACAGAACCAGCCGCACCAGCCCCGATACCATCAGCGATCCACTTGCCGGCCGTCAGCTCCGACAGCGAATTGAACGCCACAAATGGCGTCATGCTGTTCGGGCCAAGTACCACCGGAGCATTGGTGCCGAGCTTGTTGATAGAGTTGCTCGGGTCGTTCGGGTGCGGATAGCAGAGAAGACTATTAACCGGGTCAGCGTTCGTGATGTACAGCAGCAGGCCATCAAGCGGCGTCGGCCTGCTTGTCTGTGGCAAAAGGCATCCTGTGCCTGCAGGAACCGAGGAGAAATAGGTGTTCGCTGCCCTGATCGGATATGCTGTATTCTGATTGTTCCCCGTCGCCACCGCGTTGTCGTCGGTCGACGTCAGATTGAAGAACGTGAACTGCCCAGCCTCCCGCAGCGAGGTCTCAATCTTCCTGGTATCAAACAGAAGCGGTAGATTGGGGAGATCAGGCATTTGAGCGACCTTAGTTCGGGTTGCCTGAGGTGAGCACTTCCATGGAGAGAACGACCGTACTCGCGGTGAGCGCCGTCGGCGTTGCGCTGTAGAGCGTCAACGTCACGACGCCGGCAGAGGTGATGTGAGCGTTGCAAACCAGCACGGCACCGGCCGTGGCACCCGTGCTGTCGGCATTGCACTGCACGGCGTCCGTTGTCTGCACCTTGTTGTCGTTCAGGGTGACGACGCTCGGGGTGGCGCCACTCGCGCCGGCCGTCGCCGAGGTGAGGGTGATGAGACCGGCGGCATTGTTCAGTGTGCCGGTGCCGGCCGAACCCGAGATCGCGATCGTGGTCGTGCCGAACCCGAGCTTGATCCTGGCAAAATCAACGATCTGCTGGGCGCTGGATGAGTTTTCTCCGTTCTCGGTCGGCGGGACAACCGGCGTGAGCGTGATGTTGAGGGCGGCCGCGGCGAGCACCCCGCCGATGAAAAGGCCGGCGGCGACTGCGATCTTGCGGAGGGTTTCGCGCATGGTTATGTTGCCTTTCTAGCCAGAACAGCTGAGAGAACCGGAATGATGGAGCGAGCCATCAAGCACGAGAGGACCATGGATGTAGAGCGTCTCTAAGCGACAGCGCCGCGCCGAGGTGCAAGCCTCGCGCGGCGCCCCATGCCAAAAACCTCCAATTCAAGCCAGATTGGTCCAGGCCCCCGCAATATAGCGGAATGCTTGGTTCCCTTGCCCCAACGTTCCCTGTCCTCCTGGAGGGGTGACTACAGGACCTCCCAGGGGTGGCTCGCCATAGACCTCAAGCAGGTCACCCTCGTCTGCTGACGCCGGAAGCTCAACATACTGGTGGCCACCATCTGTAACGGGAACCTTGATGATTGTCCATGGACCATCCAGGACGATTAGCGTCGGAGTGCCAATCGGACCGCCGGTCACACTTGTCACCTTCCAGCCGTTCATTGATCAGCCCTCGTGCCCCGTAAATTCGACGAGGAAGCTGAACGATCCAGCCGTCATCGTCGCATTTGCGCTTGATGTGGCACCAGTGGCGAACGCGCAAAAATATAGGTCGATGTCGCCTGATGCTAGCGCCGCGGCGCCCTGTGTGAGGCCACCGAAGCCTTCACCCTGAGGCGGCCCGAGCGAGGCGAGCTGCGTGGAGCCAGCCGTACCAGTGCCGGGGCCAACTTGGTAGGCTGTGAGGATGTTGCGGGTCGCGCCGCTCGCCGCTGTGATGGCGTTCGTGGCAGAGAAGGTCGCAACACCCGGCACGTAGACGGTGCCCGCCGCCACGGTCTGCCTTGTGCCAATCGTCCACAATGTGGCCGGCTGGAAGCCGGGTGCAGCACCGGAAGCGTTCGCATTGGCATAGAAGAGGCCGACACTATCGAACGGCGTCGTACCACCGAATGTGGGAGCTGTGTAGCAATACAGCTCGACATTCTGGATCCACGAACCGCCAGGGATCGTGCCGACATAGATACCGCCGGTATTGGACGTGAGTGTGCCGGTTGCCGCCGTGTGGACCGCGCCAGGCGTCAGCATCGTCTGTGTCCGCGGCAGCGGGATCGCCGGCGGCGTCTGCGTGCCCGGGATCGGCGGCAGCGTCACCGTCGAGTTCCACGACAGGATGCCCGCCCCGGTGACCGGCGGCCCACCGGTCGACTGCGCGACGGGATCGTTCGGCCCGCCGCGCTGGAAGTAGTGCTTGACCTGCCACGGAAAGATCCGGGCGCCTTCGCCTGCGACGTTCGTTGCCATGGTCAGGTCACCTCAGGTGTGCGCCGCTGCCCAGGTGGAGCAGACGATCGTGCCGTAGTCGATCGAGTTGTACTGCGTCTTCTTGATCCCGTGGATGGTCCAGGCGCTCACCTCGAGCCGACGCTTGTGGTCGAACAATTCCTCGTTCCACCGGTACTTGTTGGGCGTGTCCTTCTGGCCCCACGCCATCATCGCAGCCTGGCCGCCGAGTAGCACCCCGCGGAAGACGTTCGTCTGCACCACGCCAGCGTTGCTCACGCCGTTGGTGACATGGAACGATGACCGCAGGATGATGCCGTTGTACTCGCCGATGGCGCCCGTGTAGATCGGATTGTTCGTGATCTCGCCGCCGGTCATCGCGGCCTTCGAGATGTCGAGCCATTGCCCGGTCGATGTCGACTGCCGCAGGTCCGTGATCTGGTACGGATGCATGTAGAAGACGTATTTGTCGGTCAGCGTCGCGTTGTAGTCACGCCTCCCGGAGCCGCCCGCCTTGCTCGTCACCCTGATCGGGCGCAGCTTCGGCGTCGCCGTGATCGCCTGCTCCTTGAGCTTGTCGAGGAGCTGCAGCGAGAACACGTCCGCCGAGGTCAGCGAGGCATCATCCGTCCGTGACGACTGCCGCACGATGCGCGTCGCCGCCGGAACCGCCTGCAGCCCGGTGAAGCGGATGTCGGTCTGCGGCGTGTACCCGCACACTTGGTTGAAAAACGCGATCGAGAACCTCGCCGCGTACCAGTCGGCAAGGCCATCCCTCGCCTCCGAGCGCAGATCGAACGGCACCCGCTGCGCGTCGATCGTGTTCGACGATTTGACGCCGACGACGTGGCCGAGCTCGTTGATGACAACGGCGTCGGAATAGATCGTGAGCGATTCGCCGTTGCCCTCGGCGAGCTGGTTCTCGGTGAAGCCGGCCCCGGTGAGCTGCATCCGCAGCCCGTAGGTCACCTTGTCACCGGCGCCCTTCGACGTCTCCATCTTCCGATGGATGATCGAATTCGCATCGTCGCCGATCAGCGGGAAGATGTCGGTGTACTTCAGAGCCTCAACGTCGAGGGTCTTGCTCCAAAGTTTGACTGCGAGCGGGTCGTTTGTTCCAAAATTGGTCATAGCGATTGTAGCTACTGACCCTCCTATTCACAACGGACGCATGCTTAGGAGCATGGTCACGCGGCCCAGATTTTATCTTGCGAAGGGTGCGCGATATCCGTCGTGCAACGGAGCAGCCTTTGACCGGGGCTGTACCGAACGCCTTTTGAGACCTGAGGCAACAGGATGGCGGGCTTTTCCGAGCGCCATCGTCGGGGCTGAGCACAGCCGGCTCAGTTACGGCTGTGACCGGGCTCGATCAGTCAAGCGCTTGAGGTCGAGCGTACGGTCCGGGGAGAAATTTCCTCGCGGCGTTCCCGCGGTCGATATCCATCAGTGAGACCTGTGGTTCACCGGTCTTCATTTCCTCGATCTAAGCTTTCGCCCTGATCGGCAGATATTTCCCGGTGATGCTGCGCACGGAGGCCACCGAGGCAGCTCACTTGGGGCTCCCGATCGAAGCGCAAGCCCCGACCGGGAGTGGCAGAATAGTCACGCACGGGACGGTGTGTCAAGCGAGGTCGGGCGCTGGCCTGGATCGGCGTCACCGTCGGCCCACTCTCACCGCAGCGGATGAGAGCCCGTAACAGCCAGCGCCCGGCGACGGCTCAATGCCCCATCAGATCCTTTAACCGCGTCATGTCCCCCCGCGCGAGGAGCACGTTGTAGAGCTCCTCGAACTGGTCCTGGGGCATGTCGCCGAGCATCTGGCCGGTGAGTTCGATCCCGGAGCCGCCGGCGGCGTTGCTCAGCGAGGTCGCGGCGCCCTGGCCACGGAGGATCTGCTCGATGAGCTCGGAGGCGTTCGCGGGCTGCGGCTGGGCTGGCGTGGCGGGCTGCGCGGGCACCGCAGCGCCGTTCGTGCGGGCCGGGGCGGCGGGCGCAGCACCGGGGGCTGGCGCCGTCGCCACGGCGGGCTGTGCGGCCGGCGGACGGAACCCGCGGGCGCGGGCGTAGGCCACCGTGTCGGCCGCCGGGTTGCGATTGGCCCCGAACGCGGACTTGTAGACGTCCTGCTCCTCAGCCCTCAGCTGGTCCTGGATGGCGGGCGGCGCCTTCATCGCCATGAGGTTCTCGAACGGCGTCCCGGGATGCATCGGGACGAGCAGTTCGGCCTTCCGGTGGTGCCACAGGTAGGCGTAGGCGTTGAGGAAATTCGGATCCGTCGCGGCGTATTCGTTGAGCGACGAGATGTACCGGCCCTGCTCCTCCTGCTCGGCCTGGCCGACCTGGATCTGCTGCTCGTAGTTCGTGACCTTCGCCGTCACGCCGGTGAGCTGTTCCTCGAGCCAGTCCATGTAGGCGAGGATGTCGGTGTCGCGGTTCGGTTTCGGTTTCGGCTGGGTGGCGGGGTCGGGCTGCTGCGGCGGGGTGAGCGCCTGGGTCAGCAGGTTGAGCCGCTCCTCGATCTTGGCACGGGCGATCGCATCGGTCTGGACCTGCGTCTCGAGCGCTTGGCGCCGCTGTTCCTCGGCCTGGAATTTCCGATAGCTGACGCGCCGCGGTGGCTTGCCGGGTGTCGGGTCGGGCTCGTCGCCGGGGTCGGGCTCCTCAGCGGGCGCCAGCGCGGTCTGCAGGCCGGGCTGCGCGGGCGCGGTCGGGGCCACCGCAGGCGCGGCCGGGGCGGCGGGTGCCGGCGGGGCCGCGGGCTGCTCGAGGAGCTTGCCTCCGCTGTCGTCGCCGCCAGTCGAGAAATATGCCCGCTCCAGGTCCGTCATGCCGTCGTCGAACGGCAGCGCCGTCCCGCCGGTCGGATCCTGATTTGCCGCAGCGCCGCTCATTGTGTCGGTCTCCTAGTTGTCCGGTATGATCGCCGGAGAGTTGGGGTCGAGCCCGGGCGGTTTATACGGCACGACATCATAGTTCGCCGGAGCGCCTTCGATGCGGCCGACCAGCTTGTTGACCTTGCCGGGGTAGAAGCTTGGCGGCAACCGCGTCCCTGCCTCCTTGTCTACCCGGGATCGATTGATCCAATCCACGAGATGGCCGGTGTGGTCGGGGTCAAAGCGCAGGCTGTCGCCGCTCAGTTGGGCTGAAGGAACCGCGCTCGTCAGCGCGCCCTCATTGGCCGAAAAATGCTTCGTCTCGGCCGGTGTCAGCAGCAGCTGCGCGGGCTGCTTCGGCTGCGGAGGCTCCTGGGGAGGGCCGATCTCCAATGGTGCGCGATCCGGGTAGCTCGCCAGCAGGCCTTCGGACCGAGCTACGATCGGCGGGGTTCGCTTCGGAACGAACTTCGACCCGGATGCCAGCATTGCGCCCTCGCCCAACGCGACAGGCAGCCGGTGGCCCGCCAGCTGCGACCAGTCCGGCTGGTTGGGATCATTCGTGGGCAAATTGAGCACATCCGCTACGGATGGAGTGAGCGCGGCCTCGGCCGGACCGCCGGCAGCCCCTGCATAGACGGCCGGGGACATCTTGTTCGACTTTGCCCACTGGTTGCCGTAGGCCTCGAGCTGGTTGAGCGCGGTGGTCAGCATCGCATGGTCGCCTGTAGTTGCGGCATGCTGTGCTTCGTCGGCCGTCGCCTCCCATTGCTTGATGATCGCATTCTGTCCGGGTATTTTCAGCATCCTGGCTACGATCGGCAGTCCGAGAGCCCATGCGGCCCCGATCCCCGGCAGCGCCTGCGTGAGCGGGCCGTACTTCTCCCTGAACGGCAAATTCTGCTGGCGCAGGTTTTCCTCGCGCGCGGCCTGCGCCTGCGCCGCCTGGGCGTCGATACCGGCCTTCGTCTGGGCGGCCTTCGCGTCGATATCAGCCTGCGTCTTCGCCCTCTGTGCGGCGATCTCCTGCGTGGACCGATCGAGGGCGGCCTGGCGTTCGCGCTCGGCCGCCGTCTGCGCCTGCTGCTCCTGGAGTGCCTGCTGCTGGCGCTGCATCTCGATCTGGCGCTGCTGGTCGCGGGTGAGCCGCGGGGCGGCCTCGGCCGTCGACGGGGCGAGGTTGCTGGCCGCACCCATGATGCCGGCGAGGTCCTGGGATGACACGTCAGCCATCGCGGGTGCAGCACGGCTGGCCAACCTGCTCGCGAGGGCGGGTATCGCCTCGGCTCCTCCACGCATCGCCGCGCCGCCGAGAGCGCCGATACCAGGGATCGCCACCGAGGCGGCCAGATTGGCCATCTCCGGGACGCTCCCAGCGATGCGCGGGTCCGCCGATGACGGCACCTTGCCCGGCTGCGCCCCGGTGATGTCTGGCGGCGGGGCGGCGCGCGGCTCGCCCGAAAGCGCACTGGTGATATTCGGCGCCAGCAGCCTCGCGAGCGCCTTCGGCAGCCCCGTCGCGTCGGTTGCCTGCGTGCCGGTCAACCGGCCTTCCTTGACCGCCTGGGCGATGAGGGCGCGCTGCTGGGGCGTCAGATCGGTAGGTGTTGCGGTCTCAGGCATGTCCTCGGCCCTACTGCTTGTGGGTGCGGCGCCAACGCCGACTGCCACACCCAATCCCGTGATACCTGCCAGCAGATTTCTACTCGATTTCTGCGTCGGATCAAAAGCGGCGTTCGGCGAGCGGAGCTGGTTCGCGTCCTTCACGACGATGACATTTTCTGGCGTTTCCCCGCCGGGTCGGGTATAATTCTTGAGCATCACAGCATCGTGGCCGCGATCCCATGCATCCGCCAATGTCGCCTGGATCTCGTGAGACTGAGCCCCTGAAGCGTCCATCACCGCGGGACGCTCGGCGCGATGCCATAGCGTGCTTGCTGGATCACCCTCCGATCCCAGCACGCCCCACACGCCTCGCCCTCCCGGCAATCCCGGCGCTGTGGCACCTGTACGACCGCTCGCCGTCGCTATCGATCTTGGATTGAGAAATCCCTCATCGGAGTGCAGCCCGAGCGCGCCTTGCTGGGGGCTGCCAGCGACATGGCCAGCCTCATAACGGGAGACGAAGCGGCCAGAGTCGGTCACGAACCCGTCGACCATGGGGCCGTGCTTCATCTCCTCGAACGGCACGCCCAGATCCCGCTCCGCCTTCATCACGGCGCTGAAATGGGAATCCCCCGTGAACACCCTGCCGTTTACATTGATGGCCGCCGATGCGATCTTCTCTCCCTCCGGGGCCGTCCCGAATTGCAGCGGCATGCTCGGACGAAAACCCAACTCGCCAGCGCGCGCGATGCGTGACGCCTGATCCATCGGCAATGCATCTGTCGCCCGCGCACCCAGCGCGCCGAACTTCCTCACGATGGGTGCAAGATCGACCATCAGACGGGCTCGCACCCCTCCCTGAATTCGGCGTCGCTCAGCATCAGGATGCGCCCGCTATCGAGGCGCACGACCCAGTCCCCGACGTTGGCGCGCAGCACCCCGTTCGGCGTCCGCAGAGCGATGGCCCATCCGGGGAGCTTGTTGTACTCCAGATCGGTGAACCATTTCGGGAGCTCGACACCGGGCTTGGCATCGGGCAGCCAGGGGAAGGCCTCGAACTCCTCGGGCTTCGATCGGTAGCGGCGCGGTGCGTGAGCTGGGACAGCGCCGGCGGCCAGCATCGTGACCGGCACGGCGCCGTTCGTCGCCGGCGGCTCCACCGTGGCAACCTCATCCATCTTCGCCGCAAGCGTCGACTGCGTCTCCGGCGGCGGCATCACCACGGCGGTGATCCGCTGCTCGATCAGGGCGTAGGACCAGCCCTGCACCTGCCCGACCATGGTATCCCCGGTGCGCCGGTATAGCGCCTCGCCGTTGACGCAGGCGAGGTGCAGGCTGCCGCGGCGGCCGAAGTTGATGTTGGGGACCGGCGTCTCGACCAGCTCGCGCGACACCAGGATCTCGGGCGGCCACGCCGGGCCGTAGAATACCGGTCCGCGCTCGCTCGGCCGGATGTCGACTGCTTCGATGCATTTCATGGTTTCTTCTCATCTTCTTGCTGTGGTTTGTTGAACATGATCCCGCGATATTCAAATCCATCAAACACTGATCCGTCCTCTGGACGCTTCAATGAACGACGAGCATAATCCTCCCACTGTTCATGCGTCAAAGTATGCTCGCTCACACCATCCGCAAGACAGCGATCTGCAAGATCAATGATCCATTCACATTTCATTGCCAAATCCCTCCATTTTTCCTCTCTGATGGCGATACGAATTTCTATCTTCGACAATATCGGTCACGGATCAGCTCCTATACGTGTTGATGATCTTCTCGACCTCGTCCCATGTCGAGGTATCGATCGGTCCCTTGACCAGCACGCGGCCCCCGGCGAGTCGCACCGCGATCCGACCGAGCGGAAGCGGGTCAATCCCCTCGACCCCATCCTCGGTCGGCGCCCGCACCGCGACCTCGAAGACATGGCCGCCGACCCGGAATGACGCCTCGGCGAACTGCTCGTCGAGGATGATCCGGTTCTCGTCGTCCTTCTCGTAGATGAACTGGATGTCCGAGAACGGGACGTGGCTGCGCTCCAGGAATGAGCGGATCTGGCGCACCATGGCGACGTGGCCGCGGATCATGTGACGCCAGTCAGTTTTGGTCCTCGATGCTTCTTGATCTGGAAGCCGGCTGCGATGGCGGCGGCCCAAATATCGGCTGCTGGGTTGCGACCCTCGCTAAAAGCCTCGCGGTATAGATCACGTTCTTCGACTTTCAGCTTCTCCTGAATGTCCTTCGGAGGAAGCCCGTCAAGCACAATTCCCGGATGATGCTCTGCCATCAATTCTGCTGTGCGTGAAGCCATCCAATGCATATAAGCTCGCATAAATGCTGGCTCTGTCTCGCAGTATTCGTTGATCGCCAGGATATACTTCGTGTCATCATCCTTCACTGCGCTGGCCCTCCCTGCGTTGGTCCGACCCCGGCGACCTGCGGCTGCATGGCCGCCAGTGAG
The DNA here is from genome assembly GCA_004298335.1 of Nitrospirota bacterium. Classification (GTDB taxonomy): domain Bacteria; phylum Nitrospirota; class Nitrospiria; order Nitrospirales; family NS-4; genus SCTG01. The sequence continues at coordinate 6,405 of SCTG01000201.1, read as the reverse complement.
CGCTCGTGGGCCTGATCGAGGATCTGTCCGGTCAGATCGTGCTGCTGGTCGGACGACTGCATGGCGCGCTCGTGGGCCTGATCGGCGGCCTGCGTGACGCGGTCGTGCACCATCTTGCGCGCCGCAGTCAATCCCGGCGGCTCGGTCGGTGCCGCGGGCTGCTGTGCCTCGATCGGCGTCATGGCGTCCACCGCGGCCTTGACCTTGGTGTGCGCGGTCTCGGCCGCGAGCTTGTCGCCCTTGGCCTTGGCGTTGGTGAACTCAGCCATGGCAATCGCGATGTCGTAGAGCGCGGTGGTCTGCTGCTTGCCGGCCTGCTGCAGGAACAGTTCGGCCTGCGCCTGGTTCTTGTCGATGATCGACGTCTGCATGGCTTGCGTCAACTTCTTCTGCGCCTGCTGGTCCGGATCGGCCTGCGTCTTCGTCAGGATCTGCTTGAGCCCATCGACGAGCTTCGCCGGCAGCGGCGAATACTCCAGGACCAACACCAGCAGCTCCGGGCTCTGCACCAGCTGATCCTTGAACGCCGGCAGCATCGACGAGATGATCGCCCAGTTCTGCTCTTTCTGGTTCGGGCTCGTCGGCGCGTCGTCGATGACAACGCTGTATTCCCCGGTGCATTTGTCCTTCATGAGCGGAATGGCCTTGGCACCCTCCGGGCCAACGATGCGGATCAGGCGGCCGTCGGCCAGATAGTTCTGCACCATGAACAGACGGATACGGCCGCCGTTCTTGCGGAACCTGCGCAGGCTGTCGAACACGGTGGCGAGCACCGTCATGCCGGCCTGCTTGCGCTGCGCCTCCAGGATGCCTGGTTGGTTCTGGTCCTTGAGGCCGAGCAGCTCGAGGTTGATGCCGGTCACGTCCCGGATCGCAGAGATGGCAAATTCCATGAGATGGATATGGCCTTCAGGGAAGGCCCCGCCGGGCCGCGGCATGATCTTTGGCTTGTCGCCCGTCAACGCGCCGCGCTTCGTCCACACGATCGCGTCCGGTCGCGCCCATTTGTCCTCGGCTTCGCGGATGTTCTCGAACGCATCCTGCTCCGCTACGATGCCGCCCTTCGCCGTCGTGTTGAGGATGTGCAGGCTCTGCGACAGCCACTTGTTGGCCCACATCTGCGGGTCGCGCATGATCTGCACGAGGCCGAACCAGAAGCCCTTGGTGCGGTGGAACTCGCCGGTGATGACCGTCCATTTGAACTGACCAAGCGGCGCCTTGCCGATCGAGAGCAACTCGCCACCAATATATGCCTCGTAGTAGACCCGACGCGTCAGCTGGGCCGCCACGTAGTCGAGCTTGCGGCCCATCTGGTTGAGCATCTTGGTGCGACGCACGAACTGGTCGTAGTCATCCTCGCTGAGCTCATGCGTCTTGTTGGTGGCCGGATCAGCGACCAACCAATAGACCTCACGCTCGAACCATTGCGTGTTGACGATCGTCACCTCGTCCATGTCGTCGTAGGTGGTGTCGGTCGTGTTCTCCTCGCGCTTGCGCTTTTCCTCCAGCGTCTTGCGCGCCTCGTCGAGTTCCGTACCCTGCGCCCATGCTGCGTCCAGTTGCTCGCGGGTCTTGCCGCGGAACATCTGATGAGCTTCAGATATCGGCATCTTCTTGATGCGATGCATGCGACGGGCATCGCTGATGTTTTTCTTCTTCGCGGTGCGATCCCAGTAGAACTCGATTGGATCGAAGCGATCCTCGACGTAGAGACCCTTGCGATCCCGCTCGTAATCAAGTCGGTGCTCTGTAACCCCGATGCCGCAGGTGAGACAATCCTCGAACGCCGAGCTCTCCTCGTCCTCGGCGTCGCACTCGTCCGTCATCCACTTCGAGGCGCCTGTCAGCAGCTCATTGACGGCGGTGTCCTGGTTGTGGCGCGGGATGAAGTGGACCTCGTGCCGACCGTTGATCTCCATGCCGGCGACGGCCTTGAGGATGGTCAGGATGCGGTTGAAGACGATCTCTGGGCGGGACTGCGCGTTGAGGATCTGGCGGTCCTCGGTGTTCCACTGCTCGCCGACGCGGAAATCGTAGTTCTCTTTCGCCTGGACGCGCCAGGCCGCGCTGTGCGTGCTGTCGGCCTTGGCCCACGAGCGCAGGATCTCGAACTGCTTGCCCTTGTCGGTGAGCTGGGAGGGCCGTCCCTCGTACTTTACGGCGCCGCCGGTGCCGGCATAGTCGTCGCCCGTCGTCTCGCTCGACAGACCGCTGGCGCCCGGGTGAGTGACGACCGACGAGCCGACCGCAGCCCCGCCAGCTCCGAAGGTCGCCATCCGTTACCCCTTGTCCGCCTCGATCCGCCTGAACTCGACCACGATGTCGCGTGCGGGTATTCGGCCGTGCCCCTCGTCCATGAGCAGCTTCACCAGCCTCTCACGGTTCTGGTCGTTTTGCAAAAACGCCTCAGCGGCCTTCAGGTGAGCGGCGCAAACCTTGATCGTGGTATCGCCCTTCAGCGGCGAGCCGAGCAGGATCAGGTGCGCCTGCCAGATGGCCTCGCTGTCGCAATTATCATGTCGACATTGATGCGTGCGGCGTTCCTCATTCGTGACGACCTTGGCCTCGCGGAACCGATCCGGGTTGACCTGCTTGCCGTTGACCATCTGGATGAAGCCGAGCTTCGCCGTCGAGAAGTCCGGCTCGGGGAATATCGTCGCCGACATGTGCCGGCGGACCAGCGCCTTGGCGTCGTCGTCGAGCACCTCGTCGACCGTCGTCGTTGCCTTGTGCCCGGAGCACACGACGAGGTTTGTGAGCACGCTCTCACGCACCGCTCGGGCGCCGGCCGACGTGACGTCGATCACGATCTGCCACCGCGCCGGCATCGCACAGTCGGCGCGGTCGCACTTGGTGAATTTGGGAACGATGGACATCAGTCCGGCTCGCCGGGGACCTTGCGTGAGGCCTTGGGCGGCCGCGGCGCCTGCTGCTGCGCGTGCACGATCAGCTGCGCGACTTGGCTATCGAGCGTCTCGACGCGGGCCTTGAGCATGTCGAGCTCGACTTGGCTCACCGGGGCAGGCGTGGTCGGCTCGCGTGCGAGTGCTGCCGCATCCTTGTAGTGGGCCATGTCCCAGTCGTTGAACGACCACGACGCGAACGGCTGCTGGTCGCTCTTGCGCGCGATCTTGTGGCCGACGTTGAAGTCCATCTGGTCCCACATGATCATAAGCTCGACGTGGTCCTCGTCGAGGATCTTCGAGCAGAAGGCCAGCGTCTGCAGCTTGCCGCTGCGGCCCTCGCCGGGGCGGGCGTGGTAGATCAGGACCTGACCGAGATACGGGACGCGGCGGTCCTTGGCGTCCTCGTATTCGGCGGCGGCGGTCGGGTTGGTCGTTCGGAGCATTACGGACATTTCGGTGTTCTCCAACCACAAATGAGTGACAAAAAACCTACGTGCGCGCTGGCTTACCGCGCCATCACGGCGACGCGAAACTTGACGTTGGTATGCATCAGCCGAACCGTCTCGGTCTCCGCCGCCACCGGGAAATAGACCACCCTCCCAGGCTCGACATCGTCCGGCATCACGCCATCCGGGATCAGCGCGACCATACACTTCGCCGTCGCGAACAACACCACCAGCCGAGTGTCGGCGGCGATCGAGGCCGAAATCTCCACGTGGTCCTCGATCGGCACCCTGTGCGTCTCGGTGGCGGGCGCTACCGGCGTCTCCCATTGGACATCGCCGTAGTTGCCGAATTCGGTGATGTAGAGGACATCCATCCTCATTCCCCCTGCTTGTGGTTGACGGCTGCGACGACAGCTGCGGCGACCGCGGCATCGAGCATCCCGCGGCCCGGCCCGATCGGCTTGCTCGTGACGACGAACTCCGGTTCCTGCCCGCGCTGGATGGAGAACCTGACCTGCTGGTGGTCACGCGGGCCGGTCGACGTCCCTTGCGCATCGCAGTAGCCGAGCAGGACGCCAGTGCAGGTCACGCCCTGTGAGGTGCCGATGATGTTGAACGCGTCGCGGACGTCGGAGACGCTCATTCTTCAGAATCCGTCTCGTGCTGGTGCTGCGCTTCGGCCATGGCTTCCTTGTACACCTGCGTTCGCTGTGCCTCCAGCTGACCGCGATCCACCTTCATGAGGCGCGGCGCCACGCCCAGGGTTTCCAGCGCCGCGATCAGCACCGCCGCGTCCATCAGATCAACATCGCTGACCGCCGCGTGCTCGCCGTAGCGGGCGTGAACCATGGCCTCGGCGACCGCATGCGTGCGCTGGTCGCACTGGGGGCGATGGCCGGTTCCGCCCTGTACGGTATCGCTCATGACACCCATCAGAACATCTCCCCAGCGTTCGCGTCGGGCGCCGCAGCCTGCTTGTCTGCGGCCTGCCGGACGCGGCGCTTCTCCCGGAGCGCAACGTACTCCGGGGGATCGGCGATCGGCGGAGGCTGATCTGGGGTCAACACACCAGGGCATCCGCCGTCTTGGGGCGCGGACGGTGCCTTGCCGCCGGCCGCCCCACCGATTGAACCAGCGCCGACCCTCATAACGAACGGCGGAACATAGTCCGGCAACCTGACCCTTTCGATCGAACCATCCGGCCGGATGTTGACCTTGGTGTTGGGATCGTCAGGCGTATTGAGGATGGCCTCGAGCTCGGCGATCGTGGCGGGCGGATGCACGGCGGCTGGCGGCGTGCTCGTCAAGGCACCCGAGGCTGCCTGCCCGTGGACGATGGCCTCGACAACCGCGACGATCGCCGGCGGAACATTCAGACTGATCACGGCTGTGGTGGCTATCCCGTGGATGACATCGTGCGCCTCCCGCATCGTGGCGACCATCCGATCGTGGAGCAGTTCGGGCGGCCCGTCATGCGTGCCAGTGGGGTTGCGCAGGCGTTCGAGCAGGTTGTCGATGTCGGGCATCATGCGCTCCTTGGGGTTTCAGGCGCTCCAGTGCGTCCTGCCTCCGCTGCTGCCGAATCTTTGGCGATGGCGATCTGTGGTTTCCCTCACGCCGACCGGATCGTCGTACCCGGCGGCAAAATATCGGAAGGCGTCTGCACCGTGGTTTGACCAGTCCGGGTATGCACTTTTTTTCCAGTCGTGCAAAGTATCATCCCACTCCTTGCGGTATGCCTTGAGCGCCTCCAGACCACGGGCGCACCGCACCGGATCAATCCACGTGCGATCCATCATGCGCTGAACGGCATTGATGCCGTCAAGGATATTGTGCTCCTTCACCACGTTTATAGGCGCTACGCCGAGGCTCTCCAGCGTCGCCTGCCGGGACAGGTTCGTCGTCAGCTCGGTGATCTTGATATCGTGCGGCAAATAGTGCTCGCCGTAGACCCATTTGTGCTCGTGTCTCTTGTCGTGGAGCACAGTGGCGTAGTGGTCGAGGCCGGCGCCTGAACTCTCGTAATAGTCGATCGCTCGGCGCTCCCGACCGACGCACTGCCAGAACCAGATCGCCGTCGCATTTGTACGCCCGAGGTCCCAGGAGGTGTGCACCCGAACGCCGCGATCGATCGGAATGGGCGTTATCCGGCCCTCGGCCTGCATGCGCCTGATCTGCTCGGCGTAATAGGCGCCAAGTATCGCCGATTCCCAATCCACCATGTATTCCTGCTGGAAAAGCGATGTCCCCTGCTCCTCGGAGCCGTAGAACGCGATGAGCCCGCGCTTGATGTCGTCGAGCTGCTCGGCCGTGAACACGCCAGTCTGGTCGGCCCGGATCTCCTCAGCGTACCATTTAGGCTCCTTCTTGGCCAATTCGAAAATCCGGTGGAAGGCGTTCTTGCCCCGGGGCGTGGAAATGAATATCGCCCACCCATTATTTTCCATGAGGATGGGCTCGAGCACTGGCCAGCACTGCGGATCAGCCATGGCGAATTCGGAGAACACGATACCAAGCGGCGGCGCCCCGAGGAGGTGCTCGTAGCTGTCCGAGCCGACCACCTGCCAGGTTGACCCGCACCTGAGCTTGACCATCATTTCGTGGTCGCGCTTGGAGGTGCATATTTCGTCAGGGAATGACAGGTCGACGATATTCTTGCCGCGCTTGGGGTCAATCGCCTCCCACAGGGAGCGCCGGGCCTGCACCGCCTTCGGCAACATGTGCCAGTAGTTGCCGACCCGCATGTGGGCGGATCTGGCGGCCCAATTGATCGAAACGGAATCCTTTCCGCTGCGCCGATGCCAAGGTAGGACCGCTCGGAGGCCACCGTTCGCAAGGTAATCCCAGGCGCCGAATTGATAACGCCTGGGCTTCCAGTTGGCGGGTATGCGGATGGGTGCGTTCACGCGCCCATCATGGGCAGAATATTATTTCTTGGTCAAACTATCGCCTCTTGGCGACCTCACGGTCGATGAATTCGACGATGGCCTCGACCTCCGCCATCAGCCGGCGCTGCAGATATTTCGTCTCCCCGAGCATCCTCGCGGTTTCCA
>SCTG01000191.1 GCA_004298335.1 Nitrospirota bacterium | reverse complement strand
GTCTCCACCCACAGGGTTCTCATCGTCGAGTCCGCGGGTCAACAGTTTGCGATTCCCGCCGCCGCGCTCCAAGGCCTTATCCGGGTGTCCATCGGGCAGATCGAGACCGTTGAGGGAAGATCAGTCGCCACCGTCGGAGAGCGCCCTGTCCCCATCGCGTCCCTCGCCGGACTCGTTGGCTTGGGTGACGTCGCCGTGAAGGCCGAAGGGTCGTGCCTGCCGGTGGCTGTGTTGAAATCACCGGGAGGAGGCGTGGGCATCGCGGTGGACGGCTTTGTGACGGAGATCGAGGCGGTCGTGAAGAGCCTCCGGGGAGGCGCCGAGCGGGTCAAGACGTTCGGCGGCGCGATCCTGACGGACGACGGCTCCGTCGTTCTGGTGCTCGACCCGGGCGAGATCATCGAGCGCTTCAGGACCGTCAAGAGCGGCTCCGTTGTGCGGGCGGAAAAGGCGCTACTCCCCAAGCAGACGCCGACTATCCTGGTCGCCGACGACTCCGTCACGACGCGGACGCTGGAGAAAAGCATCCTGGAGGCGCATGGCTACCAGGTGGCCCTCGCCGTGGATGGGGAGGAGGCCCTCCACATGCTCCGCTCGGAGCCGATGGATTTGGCCATTGTCGATCTTCAGATGCCGCGTCTGGATGGCTTTCAGCTCATCGAGCAGATGAAGAAAGACCCGCGGCTGGCAAAAATGCCGGTCATCATCGTGAGCTCGCTCGAAAGCCGGGAGGAGAAAGAACGGGGGCTGGCGCTGGGAGCGGATGCCTACATTATCAAACGGAAGTTCGACCACAAGGGCCTCCTGGAGGCCATCGGGCAGATCTTATGAAAAAGATCCGCGTCATGATCATCGAGGACTCCGACGTGGTACGGATGCTCCTCGAGGAGATTATCAGCCGGGACTCGCGGCTGGAGGTGGCGGCCTCCGTCGCCAACGCCGAGGAGGGATTGCGGCTTCTCAACACAGTCGCCCCCGACGTCATCTCCTTGGACATCCGTCTGCCGGGGATGAACGGGTTTCAGGCCACGAAGCGGATTATGTCGGAACGGCCGATTCCCATCGTGGTGGTGTCGGCCAGCGTCGAAAAGGAGGACCTCAAAATCTCGATCAACGCCCTCAAGGCCGGCGCGTTGACTATCGTGGAGAAGCCGGTCGGGACGACACGAGCCAACTTCCAGGAGATGGCGGATCATCTCTGCACACAGTTGGCCATCATGAGCGCGGTCAAGGTCATCCGTCAGCGACGCCCGCTCTCCCCGACGCCGGTCGTACGGCCATCCAGCCCGCAGGCTTATCAGGTCCACAAGAACGGCGCGTTCGGTGTGCTGGGCATCGCGGCCTCCACGGGCGGTCCCAACGCCCTGGAGAAGTTGTTGAACGGCCTTCCCACGGATTTCCCGATGCCCATTCTGCTCGTGCAGCACATCACGCCCTCGTTCCTGGAGGGCTTCGCTTCGTGGCTCGATGATGTGTGCCCTTTCGCGGCGGCCGTCGCGCGAGACGGAGAGATTCCGGTCGCGGGGAAGGTGTACGTGGCGCCGGCGGAACGCCACCTCCAGGTCAAAGCCGGCCGAATCTCGTTGGACTTAAGCCCGCCGGTCTCGAGCCAACGGCCGTCTGGTACGGTCCTGTTCGAGTCCCTGGCGCGCGAATTCGGCTCGAGGGCCATCGGGATCCTGCTCACGGGGATGGGGGACGACGGTGCCAAGGGGCTCTCGGAACTTCGGGCTGTCGGGGGCTACACCATCGTGGAGGATGAATCAACCGCCGTGGTGTATGGGATGCCGCAAGCCGCGGTCCGATTGGGAGCCGCGTGCGAGGCGCTTCCTGTCCACGACATTGCGGCGCGCATTCTGGATCTGATCGCGGACAGCGGACAAGAAGGAGACCGCCGTGAAGAGCGGAACACAGCGAATCATCCTGGTTGAGGACTCGCCCACCCAGGCCGTCAAGCTCTGCGGTCTGCTTGAGGCCGAGGGCTTCGAGGTCACCTCCTGCTCGTCGGCCGAGGAGGGGCTTCGGGAGATCGGCAAGGAACCGCCGGACCTCCTCGTGGTGGACTATTACCTCCCGGGCATACGCGGGGACGAACTGTGCCGGCGGATACGCATGGACATCGAGGCCAGGCAGATCCCCATCCTGATGTTCACGGTGGACGACACCCAGGCCATGGAAATGCGCGGCCTCGACGCCGGCGCCGACGACTATGTTTCCAAATCGGCCGACCCCGGCGTCCTGATCGCCCGGATCCGGGGCCTGTTGCGCAAGGCAAAGGAAAGCCAGGCCATCCTCGGCGTTGCGCAGCCCCGCATGCGGGATGTCTGGATGCTTGCGGTGGACGACAGCCCGACCTATCTGAACAAGATCGTCTTCGAACTCGAAAAAGACGGCTATAAATGCGAGCGGGCGACTTCAGGCGAGGAGTGCCTGCGGAAGCTGGCCGCGCAGCCGTTCGATTGCGTCATCCTGGATCTCATCATGCCGGAAATGGACGGGATCGAAGTTTGCCGCCAAATCGACGAGAGACGCAGAAGCTTACACCGTCCACTCGCGGTCCTGATGTTGACCGCTCAGGAGAGCAAGGAGGATCTGACCCGGGCTCTCGAAGCCGGGGCGGACGATTTCGTCGGAAAATCCAGCGACATGACCGTCCTCAAAGGAAGGATCCGCGCGCTCCTGCGGCGGAATTTCTACCTTGAGGAGAACCGAAAGATCATCGAGGAACTCAAGGCCAAGGAGATAGAGGTGATCCGCGCCAGGATCGAAAAGGAAACGGCCCAAGCGCGGGCGGCTCTGGCGCAAAAGCTCGAGGTCACCAACAGGGAACTGGAAACGGCCAACAAGGAACTTGAGGCGTTCTCCTACTCGGTCTCACACGACCTGCGCGCGCCGCTTCGGCATCTTGACGGCTTTTCAGATCTGCTGCGGAAGCACTCCGCAGGCGACTTGGATGAAAAGGGGAACCGGTATCTCCGGACCATCTCCGAGTCGGCCAAACAGATGGGTCGGCTGATCGACGATCTGCTGGAATTTTCACGAACGGGCCGCGCCGAACTGCACTCTACGACTGTCAGCCTGGACCAACTCGTCAAAGACGCCCTGCGCGATTTGAAACCTGACATTGAGAGCCGATGCATCGCCTGGGCGATCGGCTCGCTGTCTGAGGTGTACGGTGATCCTTCCATGCTGCGGCAGGTCCTGGTCAATCTGATCGCCAACGCCGTCAAGTACACCCACACTCGCGAGCAGGCCCGGATTGAAATTGGGAGCACGGCCGGCCACCCCAATGTGAATGAAGTCGTGGTCTTCGTCCGCGATAACGGCGCGGGATTCGACATGCAATATGCCCATAAGCTCTTTGGCGTATTCCAGCGCCTGCACAGCGCGAACGAGTTCGAGGGCACCGGCATCGGGCTGGCCAACGTCCGGCGCATCATCGCCCGCCATGGAGGCCGCACCTGGGCCGAAGGGAAAGTGGGCGAAGGCGCAACCTTCTATTTTTCGCTGCCTCATGCACAGAAGGAGACAAGCGATGACTGAGCTCAAGCGGATTCTCCTGGCCGAAGACAACCCGAAGGATGTGGAGCTGACCCTGACGGCGCTTGACGAACACCATCTTGCCAATGAGGTCGTGGTCGTCAACGACGGCGCGGAAGCGCTGGATTACCTGTATTGCCGCGGCAAATTCACAATGCGCCGCGGCGGCCATCCCGCCGTGGTGTTGCTGGACATTAAGATGCCCAAGGTGGACGGCCTGGAAGTGCTGCGCGCCATCAAAAAGGACGACAATCTGAAGATGATTCCAGTGGTCATCCTCACGTCGTCGCGCGAGGAAAAGGACCTGGTCGAGAGCTACAAGCTGGGCGTGAACGCGTATGTAGTGAAGCCGGTGGACTTCCAGCAGTTTATCGGAGCCGTGAAAGAGCTTGGCGCCTTTTGGGCGCTTATTAACGAACCGCCGCCGGGAAGCATAGGAAAAGTGAAATGAGAAGTGAAAGGACGGTGGACGATGAAACATGCAGAGTCAGCGGTGAAAGCTGAGAGCGGGAGCGAGAGGGTCTCGATGGGCAAACCGATCCGCATTCTTCATCTCGAAGACAACCGGAATGACGCGGAGCTGATTCAGGCCTTGCTGGCCGAGGATGGCCTCGCCTGCGAAATCGTCCGCGCGGAGTCCCGTGCCGATTTCGCCGCCGCCCTGGGGCAAGGCGGCTGGGACCTGTTCCTCTCCGACAACACGCTTCCGTCTTTCAGTGGGATGGCCGCGTTGGCGCTTGTACGGGAACGGTGTCCGGACGTGCCCTTCATCTTTATCTCGGGCACCATCGGTGAAGAAGTGGCGATTGAATCATTGAAAAAAGGAGCGACCGACTATGTCCTGAAGCAGCGGCCCGCGCGTCTGGCGTCCGCCGTGCGCCGGGCCTTGCGTGAAAAGGATGAACGGGTGGTACAAAAACGGGCTACGGAGGCGATGCTGCGAAGCGAGGCGATGAAGAGCGCGGTGCTCCGCTCCTCCCTCGACGCCATCATCACCATTGATCAACGGGGCCTGATCCTCGAGTTCAATCCAGCGGCGGAAGCCACTTTTGGATATAGGCGTGATGAGGTGATGGGGAAACCCATGGCGGAATTGATCATCCCGCCCTCTCTCCGCGAGAAGCAGTATCGCGACCTCGCTCAGTATCTTGCCGCCGGGCAGGGTCCCGTGCTCGAAAGGGGGAAAGAAATCATCGCGATGAGAGCTGACGAGACCGAGTTTCCGGTCGAACTTGCCATCACCAGAATCGGGCTGGAGGGAGTGCCGATTTTCACGGCTTTCATCCGGGACATTTCCGAGCTCAAAAGGGCCGAAAAAGAGAAGGAGAATCTGGAGGCTCAATTTCGCCAGGCGCAGAAAATGGAGGCGGTCGGACAGCTCACAGGCGGCATCGCCCACGACTTCAACAATCTCCTGACGATCATCAACGGCTACACCGAGATGCTGTTGCAGACCCTCCCGGCCGGCGACCCTCAACGGGACAACGCTGCCCAGGTCAAGGAGGCCGGCGACCGGGCCGTGGCGCTCACCCGCCAGCTGCTGGCCTTCAGCCGCCGGCAGATGCTCGAGCCCAAAGTCCTGGACCTGAACGCCGTCGTGACCAATATCGACAAGATGCTCACGCGCATGATCGGCGAAGACATCACACTGACCTCGACTCTCATGCCGAGGCTGGGTCGCGTCAAGGCGGATCCGGGCCAGATCGAACAGGTCATCATGAACCTGGCCGTCAACGCGCGCGACGCCATGCCGCAAGGGGGAAAGCTCACCATCGAGACCACGAACGTGGAGTTGGACGAGAACTTCGCCCAGAAGCATGCCGTTGTGAAGCCCGGCCGTTACGTGATGTTGGCGGTCAGCGACACCGGATGCGGGATGAACGCGGAGACCCAGCAGCGCATCTTCGAGCCGTTCTTCACGACCAAGGGGCTGGGGAAAGGCACGGGGCTCGGTCTGGCGACGACGTACGGGATCGTCAAACAGAGCGGGGGCTCCATTTGGGTGTACAGCGAAGTCGGGCAAGGCACGACGTTCAAAGTGTATCTGCCGAGGGTTGATGAGAAACCGGATGCCGTGCTGCCGGGCGCTGTGGGGGCATCGCCGCTGCAGGGCACGGAAACCATCCTGCTGGTTGAGGACGATGCGCCCCTCCGCAAGCTGACGCATGCGATCCTCAGGAAGGGCGGATATGCCGTGCTGTCGGCCGGTCACGGCGACGAAGCCTTCCGGGTGTGCGCGGAGCACACGGGTCCGATTCACCTGCTGGTGAGCGACGTGGTGATGCCCGGCATGGGCGGGCATGAGTTGGCGGAGCGCCTCAAATCCGCGCATCCCGACATGAAAGTGCTGTACGTGTCCGGCTATACCGACGACACGGTCGTGCGCCATGGCGTGCTGAATCGAAATATGGCGTTCCTCCAGAAACCCTTCACGATGCACGGATTACTGCGCAAAGTGCGCGAGGTGTTGGACGCGCCGAGGAATAGCGGAAGGAACTGACCATGCGTCTTTCACACCGACCATCTTGGCTGCCGATCATGATTTTCGGAATAGTTGTGATGGGCGTGGCAATCGGAATCGCCACGCTCTATTACGTCGAGACTCGCATGATAGCGGCCATGGGAGAAAGTCTGGCACTGGCGGCCGCCGACATCGCCGACAAGTTGGACCGCACCCTGAGCGAGCGGCACAGTGACATCCGGATCTTGGCGCAGGCACCCGTCTTCCGAGGGGGCGACGCCGCAGCCAAGACCTCGGTCCTCCAGAACAGAAAGACGATCCATCCCTACTACCTCTGGTTAGGTGTCACAGATGCGCAAGGACGGATTGTAGCCGCAACAAACCCGGCCAGCGTGGGAGGAGACCGGAGCCAGAGGGACTGGTTCAAGGATGTTCGCGACAGGGGCATCATCCACGTGCGAGATGCGCAAGCATCAGAGGATTCCGGTGGCATAATGGCAGTCGCTTTTACCGCTCCTATCCTTGGCCCACAGGGCGAATTCCTCGGTGTCGTAACCTCGCGCGTGGCGCTGCTCTTTCTCGAAGATGTCTTCAGGCAGACCGTTCAGACACTCCAGTTCCAGCGCGGGTTTGGCTCAACGATCGAGTACCAGTTCCTGAACCGCGATGGAGATATCATCGCCGACTCGATCTTTCGACAGGAAGGGATGATAAACCTCAAGCAACTCGGGCTGCCGTCCGCTTTGCTGACCGCATCGGCAAAGCCCGGCTACATCGAAGAGACGCATCTCCGTCGCCATGTGCAGGTCATCACCGGCTACGCCCAGACCGAGCAGTCCGGAGACTATCTGGGCCTCCATTGGGGGGTCTTGGTGCGCATGGACCGGATGGACGCCGTGGCGCCCATCCGGAAAGTCCTGTTCAAGCTGGCCATGGCAGGCGCGTTGGTGTTTATCCCCATGCTCGGCTTCCTGCTCTGGACCACCGGGCGTCTGGAAAGAGAATGGGTCCGCGTGACGAAGGCTGAAGCAGAGGCGCATGAGGTGCAAGAGTGGCTGGTGACCATTCTCAAAAGCATCGGCGACGCCGTGATTGTCCTGGATAAAAACGGGTCCGTAACCTTCATGAACGCGATTGCGGAGTTGTTGACCGGGTGGAAGGAGAAAGAGGCGAAAGGCCAGCCGTTGACCGGAGTCTTTCGGATTGTCAACGAAAAGACACGTCAACCGTCCGAGAATCCTGCCGACAAAGTCATGCGGGAGGGCGTCATCGTGGGTCTGGCCAACCATACGGTGCTGATCGCCAAGGACGGCACTGAGTGGCCGATCGACGATAGTGGGGCGCCGATCCGGAATGCCCAAGGGGACCTCATCGGTGTGGTGCTGGTCTTCCGCGACATCACCGAACGCAAGCGGTCGGAAGCGGAGCTGCAGAAATCCAAAGAAGCCGCCGAGGCCGCCAACATGGCCAAGAGCGAGTTTCTCGCCAGCATGAGCCACGAGATTCGCACGCCGATGAACGCCATCGTCGGCATGGCCGATCTCTTGTGGGAGACTCCCTTGAGCCAGGAACAGAAGGAATACGTGCAGATCTTCAGGCGTGCGGGCGGCACTCTCCTGACGTTGATCAATGACATTCTGGATCTTTCGAAAGTCGAGGCCGGACACATGGAGCTGGAAGAGGTCGACTTCGATCTGCACGACACCATCGAGAAGGCGGTAGAGGTCGTGGCGATCCGGGCGCACGAAAAGGGCCTGGAGCTGACCAGCCACGTGATGTCCGACGTGCCGACCGATCTGGTGGGCGATCCGACCCGTCTACGTCAGGTGCTCCTCAACCTCCTCGGCAATGCGATCAAGTTCACGGAATCGGGTGAGGTGATTTTGCGCGTCACGAAGGATCCTGCCTCCCCGGATCCAGGCGCGCTGCGCTTTTCGATCAGCGATTCCGGCATCGGCATCCCGTCAGACAAGCTCGGGACGATTTTCGAGCGGTTCACGCAAGTGGACTCCTCCACCACGCGCCGGTACGGGGGCACCGGCCTGGGCCTGACCATCTCCAAACGCCTGGTCGAGCTGATGGGCGGGCGCATTGAGGTGGAGAGCCGCGTGGGGCACGGCACCACCTTTTTCTTCACGCTGCGCGCGGGCGTGTGGACCGGGCCCAAGCGGCGCATGGCGCGTCTTCCTGTGGACATGAACAATCTGAACACGCTCGTGGTGGACGACAATGCGACGAACCGGCTGATCCTGCGTGAGATGTTGACCGGGTGGAAGGCGCGGGTGACGGAAGCGGCCGGCGGCGAAGAGGCGTTGGCGCGGCTGCGGCGCGCGCAGGAAGCCGGCGATCCGTACCGTCTGGTGCTGCTCGATTGCCGGATGCCGGACATGGACGGTTTCCAGGTCGTGGACGCGACGAAACGATATCAGGGACTGGCGAATGTGACGATTATGATGCTCACCTCGGATGGGCGCGGTGGGGATTTGGCGCGCGCCAAGGAGTTGGGTTTGGCCGCGTATATGGTGAAGCCGGTCAAGCGCGGCGACCTGCTCAACGCCATCTCCGCCGCCCTGAGCATGCCCCTGCCATCGAGGCAAGAAGCGCCGCCGGAAACGGTCCATGCGCTTCCGGGCGTTCAGCAGTCCCTCCGCATTCTCCTGGTGGAGGATGCCGAGGACAACCGGCTGCTGATCCAGGCCTATCTGAAACACACCGCACACCGGCTCGACATTGCTGAGAATGGGGAGATCGCCTGCGGGAAATTCAAGGTGGGACGCTACGACCTGGTCCTCATGGACGTGCAGATGCCGGTCATGGACGGTTATACCGCAACGCAGGAGATCCGGGAGTGGGAGCAGGCGAACCACCGCCCGCCCACGCCGATCATCGCGCTGACGGCCCATGCCCTGAAAGAGGACGAGGAAAAATCCCTGGCCGCTGGGTGCACGGCCCATCTGACCAAGCCGATCAAAAAGGCGACCCTCCTGGCCGCCATCTTAGAGCATACAAGGAGCCCGGTGGCATGACTCAAAACAATGATGCAAGCAATGGCGAAAAGATTCTCGTGCGGGCGGATCCTGACCTGGCAGACCTGATTCCTGGCTTTCTGGCCAACCGCCTGAAGGATATCGCGACTATGCAAGATGCTCTGGCAAGGGGCGATTTCGAGGCTGTGCGGATACTAGGTCACAGCATGAAGGGCGCCGGCGGAGGATACGGGTTCGATGCCATCACCGAGATCGGCGCCGCACTGGAGCAGGCGGCCAAAGGCAAAGATTCCGGATCGATCGGCAAGGGCCTGCTCGACCTCTTTGCCTATCTCGATCGCGTCGAGGTGATCTATGACTGATGCCATGCAAGACGGCGCGCGCATCCTGATCATTGATGACTCGCGCGACAATCGGCTGTTGCTGCGGGCGATGCTGGCCGCGTCCGGGCACGCCGACGTGCTTCTGGCGGAATCGGCCCGGGATGCCTTCCACCATTTGGGTATGGAGGAGTCAGGAGGTCCCGACCCGCAGGTCGGCCTGATCCTGTTGGACATCTCGATGCCCGTGCTAGACGGCATCGAAGCCTGCCGCCTGATCAAGGCGGTCGACCGCCTGCGGGATGTGCCCATCATCATGGTCACGGCCATGACCGATCCTGGATTTCTGGTCTCGGCGTTCGACGCGGGCGCGGTAGATTACATCACCAAGCCGGTGAAAAAGATGGAACTGCTGGCCCGGGTCGGATCGGCCTTGAGGCTGAAGCAGTCAATGGACACCTGCCGGATACAGGGACTGGCGTTGCTGAAGAAGAACAAAGAATTGGAACGCGCCATGCAGGAGGTCAAGGTGCTGCGCGGGTTCATCCCGATCTGCATGTCCTGCAAAAAGATTCGCGACGACGGCGGCTACTGGCAGCAGATCGAGAGCTACATCCAGAAACACTCGGAGGCGTTGTTCAGCCACGGCGTGTGCCCGGACTGCTACCAGAAGCTTTCCGATCAATATTTGAAGGATGAGGAGTTCAACAGCCAGAAGGGTGGGTTTGACCATGAGCACTGATACCGGAAAACCGATAATCCTGTGCGTGGACGATGAAGCGCCGGTGCTGCGGCTGCTCAAGGAGTGGCTGGCCGGCGAAGGCTGCGAGGTGCTGACCGCGGACAGCGGCGCCGGGGCCCTGCGGGCGATTGAGAACGCCGTGCCTGATCTGATCCTGCTGGATGTGGTGATGCCGGGCATGGACGGCTACGAACTCTGCGCCGCGCTGCAAGCCCAGGAGCGCACGGCCCAGATTCCGATCGTGTTTGTGACGGCGATGGCGGGGGAGCCCAACAAAGCCAAGGCATTTGCGATGGGCGCCGTGGGATACATCGTCAAGCCCATCGTGCAGAAGGGCTTTCTCGACACCGTGCGCGCGCACCTGCCGACGCGCCCCCGCTGGAATGCCCTGCTCAAGCCGACCCCGCTCCCGCCAGGAGGAATCCAGCCGGCGGATTTCACCCGCTTCAAGAACGAGCTTGCCGGGCAGGTGCAGGCGTCCCCGGACAAGAAGGCCCTGCTGGCAAAGACGTCGCCCTCCAGGATGTACGCTGCCTCCTCTCTGTTGGGGATCGACGAGCGTAAGATCGCGCAGGCCCTGGCGGCTTTCCTGAAGCTGCCCTACCTGGCCAAGATCGACCAAGACGTGATCCGACTGGGCGTGCTGCCTGCCTCGTTCTGCAAGACGCACTCGGTCGTCGCCGTCCGCGACGCCTCCGAGGAGAACGCCTTTATTCTCAGCAACCCCTTCGACTGGGAGTTACTAGATGCACTCAGACGGTGCACCGGTCCGGACCAGCCGCCCCGTTTGCTCATCACCGAGCCGGCCACGATCGTGGCGATGTTCCGGGACAGCGAGGTCGGCGGAGCGCCAGCTCCATCCGATGCCGTGTCCGCTCAAGACTACAACCTGCTGGGTGATGTGGAGCCCGAAGGCAAAGCCGAAGCCGACGCCGAGGACGAATACGAGGTGCTCGATGCCGCCCAGATGGCGAAGCTCAGCAAGCTGCCCCCCATCGTGCGGCTCATCAACATGGTCCTCTCCGACGCCGTCAAAGCGGGCACCAGCGACATCCATGTGGAGCCCCAAGAGAACATCCTCCAGGTCCGCTACCGGGTGGACGGGGCGCTGGTGGACTCGCTGAAAATCCCCAAGCACCTGCAACCCAACGTGATTTCCAGGTTCAAGATCATCGCCCGGCTGGACATCGCCGAGCACCGCAAGCCGCAGGACGGGCGCAGCCGGCTGCGGTACGGGGACCGGCGGATCGATCTGCGGGTGTCCACATTGCCGGCGCAGTTCGGAGAGAAGGTGGTGATCCGCCTGCTCGACAGTTCCAAGGCCCGGATCGATATGGAGCAGCTCGGGCTGGCGCCGGATATTCTCGTACGGTTCCGACGGCTGCTGTCCAGCCCGCAAGGCATGATCCTGGTCACCGGTCCCACCGGCAGCGGGAAGACCTCGACGCTCTACGCGTCGTTGAACTGGTTGAAGTCGCCGACGAAGAACATCATCACAGTCGAAGATCCGATTGAGTTTCAGGTGCCGGGGCTGACCCAGGTCCAGATCGATACGAAGACCGGGATGACCTTTGCGGCCGGCCTGCGCTCGATCCTGCGCCAGGACCCGAACATCATCCTGGTGGGCGAGATCCGAGATGGGGAGACGGCGTCCATCGCATTGGAGGCGTCGCAGACGGGCCACCTGCTGTTGAGTACGCTGCACACCAACGACGCAGTGGCGACCATCACCCGCCTGCTGGACCTGGGGATTGAGCCCTTCAAGGTGGCCTCCTCGGTGATCGGCATTCTGGCGCAACGCCTGTTGCGGCGGGTGTGCCCCGCCTGCGCCGTCGAGCGCGAGCCCTCACCGGAGGTGGTGGAAAAGGCCGGAGGCCGCGGCCGCCTGCCTGGCGACGCACGGTGGAAGGCGGGCGCGGGGTGTGACGCGTGCCAGCAGTCGGGGTACAAGGGGCGACTGGCGATCCACGAATTGCTGGAGGTGACGGAGGAGATTCGTAGTTTGATCGCGCGTCGGGCGCCGGACCATGAAGTCCGTGGCGCAGCGAGGCGGAACGGCATGTGGAGCTTGATGGAAGCCGGGATCGTTGGAGCCGCCCATGGCCTGACGACCCTGGAAGAGGTCGTGCGAATCGCGCCGCGCGACGACGCGCCGGCGGCTCGGGTGGACGTGACGGCGCCGGCCGCCGATGTCGGCCTCCGGAAGGGCGCAGAGGAGTCACGGCGCGAGACTGCGCCGGAAGCCGCGGGAAAAAAAGCGAACGTCTCCGTCCTCGTCCTGGAAGACGATGCGGACACGCAGGCGCTTCTCAAGCGGATTTTGGAGAAGGGTGGCTACGAGACGACGGTGGCTGGAGACGGTATTGAGGCGCTCCTGTACCTGGGCAAAAAAGACTTCGACCTGATCCTGTCCGACATCAACATGCCCAATTTGGACGGCATCAAGCTGCTCGAACTGAACAACCAGAAAGGGATTGCGACCCCCGTGATCTTTCTGACGGCCCAGAGCGGAGAGGAGTCCGAGCAGAAGTGTCTGGAACTGGGCGCCGTGGACTACATCAAAAAGCCCATCCAGAAAGACATCCTGCTTATGCGCGTCGACCGCGCGTGCCGCCGGACGGTGGGCAAGGGATAGTGACGAAAGGAGAGGAGTATGGCGACGATTCTGGTGATTGATGACGAGCAAATGATTTGCGATCTGTTGCGGTCGGTGTTCGGCGCGCACGGCCACGAGGTCTTTACGGCGACCGGTGGCCGCGAGGGATTGGAACTTTTCCGTCAAAAGAAGCCCCGTTTCACCCTCTTGGATCTTCGGATGCCGGAAATGGACGGCATTGAGGTGCTTCAGAAAATTCGCACGATTGATCCCCAGGCCCCCGTGATCGTCCTGACGGGGGGCGGCACGGATGCATTGGAAATCAGGGCGCGCGGGCTGGGCGTGACGGACTTCCTCAGGAAGGCGCTCCCGCTGGAGACCCTGGTCAAGGCCATGGATCGGGTCATGCAGCGGTCGGGGAAAACAGCGCAGGCGCCGCCGGCGGCAATCGCGGTGGAGGAGGAGCCGCCGGACAGCATGGATGCCCCGTCGGTTCTGGTCGTGGATGATGAACCGCAAATCCGCAGCCTGGTTTCCCAATATCTGACCCGGCGGGGTTACCGCGTTCGTGTGGCCCCGGATGGACCGGCCGCTCTGGCGATGGTGAAAGAACGTCTGCCGCAGTTTGTCATTCTGGACATGTATATGCCCGGGATGAACGGGCTGGAAGTGCTGCGCGAGTTGAGGGCCAACAAATATGAAGGCGGAGTTCTCGGGTTGACCGGCAGCCAGGAGGAAAACCTGCTCCAGGGGGTGCTGGACCTGGGGGCCGTGGACGTCATGGGCAAGCCCGTGGACATGGAGCGGCTCGAACTGGCCGTCCAACTGGGATGCCTCCTCACGACGCCGTGAGGCGCCACCCTATTCACAAATGGCTTTGTCGTTGCGCGTGAGAACGATGCGGGAGAGGTCGAAGTGAAGAGACGCAGGAAGCGGGAGCTCCTTTTCATGGCGCTGCCGCTGGCGTTGTCCCTGTTGATATTCGCCGCGGACCTGCGCGCGTCCCTGGGATGGTCCGTCTGGCTCCTGTACGTCGCGCCCGTTCTGCTGGCGACCTGGGCGCCCTGGTCCCGGTTCGTGTTCCTGCTCGCCGCGCTCTGCACGGCCGGCATCGTCGTGGATTTTTTCTATTCGGCGCAGGGCGGCTCCAGGGAGATGGCGATTTTCAATCGGTCTCTCGGCACCGCCATGATCTGGATGACCGCGTACCTCACGTTCCAGCACAGGAGGGCCTCCATTGCGCTCCGCCAAAGCCAGGAGGAATTGGAGCGGCGCATCGTGGCGCGGCAGGTCTACCTCGAACGTCTCGGGGACCTCTTACAGAAGGAACGGATGGAGCACCTGCGCACCAAAGCCAGGCTCGCCGAGGAAACCGCACCCGCCCGGAGCGTGACGGCCCCGGTCCAGACGCCGCCGGAGGAGGACGGCTCTCGTCGCACGTCCATCCTGGTCATCGAGGACGATCCGGACACGCAGACGCTCTTGAAATTTCAGTTGGAGCATGGCGGTTACGAAGTGCAGGTGGCCGGCGACGGGATTGAAGCGCTCCTGTGTCTCGGCAAGCGGAGCTTTGATCTCATCCTGTCGGACATCACGATGCCCAACCTGGACGGCATCCAACTACTGGAGATGACCAAGAAGAAAGGCATTGCCACGCCGTTGATCTTCCTGACCGCACAGTTCAGCGGAGAATCCGAACAGATAGGGCTGGATCTGGGCGCGGCGGATTTCCTCACGAAGCCGATCAAAAAGGACGTGTTGCTGCTGAGAGTGAAGGATGCGCTCGAGAAACACCAGATGGAAGGAACGTACCACGCCTGATGGCGACGATCCTGGTCATTGACGACGAACGGCTGTTGTGCGACCTCATGCGGGATATGCTGCAGCGGCACGGCCATGAGGTGTTCACGGCCTACAACGGGCGCGAGGGCATCGAAGCGCACAGGCAGCGGCGGCCGCACTTCACGCTCCTGGATCTCCACCTGCCGGACATGAACGGGATCGAGGCGCTCACGCGCATACGGGAGAGCGACCCCAAGGCGGCCGTCATGATTCTGACCGGCGCGGGGTCCGACAAGCTGGAGCGGCAGGCGCGGGAACTGGGCGTGACGGATTTTCTCATCAAGGGGCTCTCCCCGGAAGTTCTGTTCGAGGCCGTGACACGGGGGGTTCAGCCGCCGTCTGCGGCAGAAACGTGCCCGTCGCTTCCTGAAGACCAGAACGGCGCCTCCATTCTGGTTGTGGATGACGAGCGGCCGATCTGCGACCTGCTCACGAAATACCTGACGTCCCGGGGGTATCGCGTCCGGGCGGCGCAGGACGGCCCCGCGGCCCTGGCTTTGGCTGAACGGGAGCGGCCGAAGTTGATCGTGCTGGACATCCATATGCCCGGCATGAACGGCGTCGACGTGTTGCGGAAGTTGCGGGCGAAGCGGTATCCTGGTGGGGTCATGATGTTGACCGGCTGCGAAGATCGGACGTTGCTGAAGGAGGCGCTCGACCTCGGGTCCCTCGACATCGTCGGCAAACCTTTCGATCTCGAACGGATCGGGCTGGCGGTCGAGGTCAGCCTGATTCTGGCCAAACCGAAACGCTGAACGCGAATGGCGCCGCTCGCCCCTGTCACCGACTCAGAGGCGGTCTCCCCGCCGGGGGCTGCGCCAACCAGCGACCCCATCTTCACCGAGCGGCTGAAAGCCGGCGTGTTGGGCGCTCCCCCCCGTTTCCGGTTCATTCTCCTCCAAACGCTCGTCACGATCGTGCTGTCCTACCAGTTGCTGTTCAGCCGGGAGACGGATCTCCCCACCGACGAGCGGCAATTCCTCGTCGCCGTGCTGTTGATGAGCATCACCGTCCTGATGTTGCTTCCCGCCCGGGTGCTGGAGCGGAACTGGTTCACCGGCACGCTGGTCATCGGGGACACGGCCCTGACCACCGTGATCATCTACCTGTCCGGCAACGCGAGTTCCGACCTGTACATCACCTACTTCCTCATCGTTCTGATCGCCGCCTTCACGACGTCGTTGAGACAATTGATCGGACTGTCGAGTATCCTCTGCCTGGCATATGGAGGAATCCTGTACTTTGAGCTCAGCCAGTCCGGCTCGGTGGACGAGAGCCGCCTCCTCCGGATTCCGATTCTCCTCGTCATGGCGGCCTTCTACGGAGTGTTCGCCGAGATGGTCCGCAAGGAGCGCAAACAGAAGGCCGGGCTGATCGAC
>SCTG01000250.1 GCA_004298335.1 Nitrospirota bacterium | reverse complement strand
TGTCGACGGCTGTGGCATCGCGGTGGGGTTCTTCGGCCAGCAGGCCTGCCAGATGCACGATGGCGCCCAGGCGTGAGAAGGCTTGCTCGGTGATAGGGTCGGCCGAGCGCTGCAAGGCTTGCACGATTTGCATGGGGAAATTCCAGCGGCGGGCCAGTTCGGCGGTGATCTGTCCCTCGGTAAAGCCGGTGAGGCGCTGCTCGCGCTGCCAGCGCACTCCGGGGATGTGGGGCAGTTTTTCGATTTCGTGCAGGGTGACGGGATCGGCCTGGGCAATCAGCAGTTCGCCCAGACGCAACATCATGCCCGTGAGCCATGCAAGTTGGCCATCAATGCCCAGCCGCACGGCCAGCCATTGGGCGTAACCTGCGCAGGCCATGCTGGAACGCCAGAATTCTGTGCGGTCCAGGTCGGGCAGGGACGGAAAGGATTCGCTGAGGCAGGCGCCCAGCGCCAGGGTGCGCACCTTGGACATGCCGACCATGGTGATGGCGTCGTCCAGCGTGCCCACACCGCGCGGCAGGCCAAACTGGGCGCTGTTGGCCAGGCGCAGCAGCTTGGCCGACAGGGCGGGGTCTTTGGCGATCAGGTCGCGCACTTGGGAGACGGAGGCATTGTCATCATTCAGGCTCTGGATCAGCGCATGCGCGACCTCGGACATGGAAGGCAATTTGATGGATTCAAAGAATGAATCGAGGTTGGCCATGGTTTCTCCCAAAAAAGTTGCGACCCAATCGGTGACAATTTAACCCAAAGCCAAGCGCGCTCGCTGCAATCTGCGCCGCCCGGCTGACTATTTTTGCCCTTCGTTTGTCCAAAGAGAGCCCCATGCAATTTGCCGATCGCCTGAACAATGTAGAAACCTCTGCCATCCGTGAGCTGTTCAAACTGCTGGGCAAGCCCGGCATCATCAGCTTTGCCGGCGGTTTTCCCGACCCCGCGCTGTTTGATGTGGAAGGCATCCGCGAATCCACCGAGGCGGTCCTGAAGAACTCCCCGGGCCCGGTGCTGCA
>SCTG01000190.1 GCA_004298335.1 Nitrospirota bacterium | reverse complement strand
CAAAGTTGGAGCACCATGGCAGCCCGGGCGAGATCGGGATCGCCATCGAGGCGACGCACGGGCCGTGGGTGCAAGCGCTCCTGGATCGTGGGTACGTGGTGTACCCGGTGAATCCGGCGTCGGCGGATCACTTTCGCAAGGCGCTGTCGCCCGGCGGCGACAAGTCGGACTCGATCGACAAGCACGTGCTGGCGACGATGTTGCAGAGCTGCCGGCATCACGTCCGCCCACTTCGGCCGGATGATCCGGCGTTGGTGGCTTTGCGAATCGCGTGCCAGGACCGGCTGCGATTAGTGGAAGAGCGGACGGCGAAGCTGAACGAGCTTCAGGCTGCGCTGAAGACGTACTATCCGGCGGTCTTGGGATTGTTCGGCACGTTGGAGAGCCACATCGCGCTGGCGTTCTTGAGGAAGTTCCCGACGCAGCGGCAGATGCAGGCCCTGAAGCCCAAGCACCTGAAGAACTGGCTTCGGGAGCAGAAGTATCCGCGGGGCGAGCGGGTGGAAGAGATGACGGCGCATCTGTCGGCACCGGTGTTGCCGGTGGCCGAGCATTTGCAGCTCGCGAAAGCCGATCGGATTGTGTATCTGGCGCGGTGCCTAGCGGAGTTGATCGAAGAGATCGCCCGGCGGGATGACCGGATCGGGGGTCAGTATGCGGAACTGCCGGAGTCGGACTGGATCTCGTCGCTGCCGGGGGCGGGACCGACGCTGGGGCCGGCGTTGCTCGCGTGCATCGGATGCGACCCGAGCCGATTCGCGACGGTGAGCGAGGCCCAGGCCTTGATGGGGACAGCGCCGGTGACGAAGGCCAGCGGCAAGTCACGGGTGGTGCAGATGCGGTGGGCGTGCTGGAAGTTTGGGCGGCGGACGTTGCAGCTCTTCGCGGAGCAATCGCGGCGGCAGTGCGCCTGGGCGGCGGAGGTTTATCGGCGTCAGCGGGCCAGCGGGCACGGCCATCATGCCGCGCTTCGGGCGCTGGCCCACAAGTGGCTGAAGATCATCCTGGCGATGCAGCGGACGGGAATGCGCTACGACGAAGCAAAATTCATTCACAGCCGAGAGCGATACCTGTTGAATGCAGTCCCCGCCAAGGCGCAAACTTACTCTTTGCGAAGGAGGGATTGACATGGACATCTTGCTCACTGTTCCGGCTGATTCGTGGATTTTTTGTATGTCGTGACAGGGGCGTGGGTTGGGGCGGCAAAAGGGTATGAAGCGAACAATCGTATATCGCTAGGCCTTGAGAAATTCGGGGCGTAGATATTCGTTGTATCGCTCTGATCTGAACGCAGTAATCAGATTTTCCAATTCGATAACGGTTGTGATAGGCCTGGGGGCCAAAGCCCAACAGATCTGAATTTGATGGACTCGCGTCATGCTGAAGCCCGCAAGCAGAATAATCCGGGAGCCGATGTGTAGTTTAAGCTTTTTGTCTGACATCGTAAGAATGCCAAGCAACGAGAACAGCATCTCATAGTGCGCTATCAATATCATGACGTATAGCAGCGGTGCGATAAGTATCGAGAGGGTTGGGGCCAAAATAATGCTTCGGATCGTTTCAAAGGACCCTAGATTCCGGAAATCGGCGCAAGCGCGGAAAAGCACGATAAGCAAGACCAGCGTATTAACAAAGGTAAGGATTCCATCCGTCAGTCTTACCACTGATAAACCGTTGTCGTCACGCTTTGCGACGGCGCGGAGGACGGCGATGAAAACCAGCATTGGTAGGCCAATGAACTCGACGGGGAAGGGAAAAATATAAGTATTGAATACAAAGCTCCCGATGATGCCCAGCTTGATGTTGTCAATGAAAACTCTTCTGAAAATACTCACCGGACGCATCGAAGTGCCAAAATCGAACAGCATCCAAACGGCGTTGAAACAGAACCACAAGACGGTCTCTTTGAGCAGGATGGGTTTCCATAGGCCCAAGCCTGCCATAATCTTTATCATCACTGAGCTATACAAGAGCATCACGATGATGGGGCCAAAGACTTGAGGTTTGCAAAACAGTCGCGCAAGTCTGGCGA
>SCTG01000189.1 GCA_004298335.1 Nitrospirota bacterium | reverse complement strand
TCACACGCCGCACCATCACGTCCGACATCGGCGCGCTCGAAGCGACCAAATTGTAAGTCGCAAGCCGGCGCTCAGCGAAGCCATCTCCCTTCCTCCGACTCTGCTCGCTTTCCTCTAATCATTTTGGGTGAGGCCGCCTTCCACAGGAAATAATCACTGCCACGGGAATACTGCGACATCGTCGAGCCGGAGAGACGGCCTGCTCCTCTGGATAGACCACCGTATTCGGTTGATTAATCAGGGATGCCAGACGAACGCACGCCAACAACACTCTCAGGAATGGCGCGGCATCCGCTTTGCTCAGTGAACGGGGTAGCAGACAACAGGGCGCAGCACATAAGCGCTTAACTTAATATCATAAGGAGGGCATCTATCATGAAGATCAGCGGACATCGAGACGGATTGCGGGTCGTTCCCATCGCGCTTGCCGTGGGTGCGATGCTGGGAATGGGGATGGTCGCTTCCGCGGTCCAATCCGCAGAACCGACAAAGAAGATCGAGATCGTCGCCAAGGACAAGGAATGGAAGGTGAGCGGCTATACCCTCAAAGACGAGCCCACAGAAATCGTGGTCCGCAACGAAGACACGGTTACGCACGGGTTCAATTCGTCATTGTTCAAGGATGTGAAGGTGAAGGTCGAAGGCGGTGGCTCTCTGGCTAAAGGACTGGGACCGCATGTGTACCGTGTGGAACCCGGAAAGACGATGATCTTTCACTTCACCAAGCCCTCCAAGGGCGTGGGCGAGGGTAGCACGACCTATGCTTTCTGGTGCGACATGCATCCAAGCATGAAGGGGGAAATGTTTGTGCTGTCGGTGCGAGGAGAATCCGGCGGCTGAGAAGGCGGGCGGCCGGCGTTCTCGATCCAGGAGCGCCGGCCGTCGGTTCAGAGCGGTAAGGTCCGTCAAACCGGCCGCTGCAGATCCTCGATGGACCGGAACCGGCCGACCGACCGGTGCCGCAGCAGCATCCAGCCGAGATCGTTGAACTGCTCGTACACAGGACGGAACTCCGCGAGCAGTTCGTCGTTGGACAACTGCTGCTCGCCGAGTCCGTGTTCCCGCTTGACCTCTTCGAAGATCTCCTTGAGACAGCGCTCCCCGTCAAGGTATTGAAAGATGGCGCCGGCATGGCGGCCCGGCGTGAACTCAACGGGCCCCGCGTACAGCGGCGCTTCGATCCGGACGCGCTGCCCCCCGCTGCGCTCGATCAACTCGGGTACGTTGCGCGGCGGGTCCAAAAAGTAGAACGGCACGTTGCGTAAATCATCCAGGACCGCGACCGTGCCGGCTTTTCGGGCGACGTAGAAATTGTGGACGATCATGTCGCCGGCGATCAATTCGGCGAGGGCCTGCTGCTGCCTCCAGGGAAGCGCACCGACCTTGTCCAGAATCCGGAGGTCCTTGATGTACCACTCAACCTTGTAGTTGCAGCGTCCCCGCTCGAGCAGCTCAACGACCTGCAGACCACAGCCCTCGACGAGGTCGTACAGTTCCTCGACGGTAAAGGCCCGGTCCTGCGTGTGCAGCAGCAGGTCCACGATGCCGGCGTCGCCGAACTCCCGGTGGTCACCCGTCAAGTCTTCGCCGCGCTTGAACCAGTTCGTCTTCGGCAGGCCGGCCAGCACCGCCTTGGCGTTGGCGATCTTCGCCGCCAAGTCCGGCTCATCGCGGTTGATCCGGCGCAGCAGGTCCTGCAACTGGTAGACGCCGGTGCGACCATACTTGCCGTAGAGCATGAGCGACATGGCGCCGTCCTCCTTCAGAACGGCGTTCAAGGCCCGCAAGCCCGCCGGTGGGTCCTCCAGATGGTGCAGGACCCCGACGCAATTGATGTAGTCGAACCGCCCGAGCGGCAACGCGGGCAGGTCCAGAATGGAGCCCTGCACCCAGGTGATGTTGGCCAACTTGCGGGCCTCCGCCCGGCGCCTGGCGATTGCAATGCCGTTGGCGCTGATGTCGAGATGGACGACCTCGGCGCGGCGGTTGGGGCGCAATTGCTCGGCCAGAAAGATCGTCTGGTCGCCGGTCCCGCCGCCGGCCACCAGCACCCGGAATTCCTGCGAGAAGGTGTGGGCGCCCCTGAAGCAGTAGAAGTTGATGACTTCCAGAAAATCATGCCAGCTGTTCTCCAGCCGGCTACGTTCGTCCTCCGGATTGCGCGGCGGGTAGGGATAGGCCTCGTACTGGTCTCTGACCGGATTCATGGCCGCAGCGCCCCGATGCGCTCGTGGTACGCCGTTACGTGCCGCTTGACGGGAATCAGCAGCTGCGGCGGCAGCGGGCGCGTCTGGATCTCCGGCCCGAAACTCACCGTCCGCTCGTACTTCCGGATGCCCAGCACGACGCCTACGACGGCCCAGTAGAGATTCTCGACCCACTTGGACTGGACCACCCGGTCCAGGTACTCGTAGAGGACGGCCCGTTCCCGGATCGCGCCCCGGAACGCCTCCTTGATCTCCTGCAGCAGCCGCTCTTCCTTCTCCGTCCGCCGATAGACCCCCTCCATGATGTGGCTCAGGGAAATGAAGTCCTGGAGGTCGAACCGCACGTCCACGTCCTTCGTCTCCTGCCTGTACGCCGCCCAGTCCGTCGTGTAATGCAGCCGGGCCAGCAGCTCGAGGAAATCCCAGACCATGATCTCTTCGTAGGTCTCGAACTCGCGGGAGAGACGGACCTTGACGAAACTGCGGTTGTCGTACGTGTGCCAGGGAAAGTAGTAGATATGGGACAGCTCCAGCAAGCGTCCGGAGGCGTCGCGCTTGGGGTTCTTGTACTGCCACTCCTCCGGCACGACCAGGCCCTCCCGGGCCAGGCGGTCCTTGTAGATCGGCATGAACGTGTCGAAAAAGGGGCCGCCGCTCTCCTCGAGCGGCGTCGAGGCCAGGCTGCCGACGCCCAGCGTCAGCCGGGCGAACTTCATCCGGGTGTAGCCGTCCGGACTCACGACGAAATTGAACCCGCCCCAGGGACCGATGTCCAGGAAGGTTTCGAGGCCCTGCCCGGCGAGCCGGTCCTCGGTCTCGCGCGCGACGCCCCGCCACAGGTGAATCAGGCTGCCGATGTGGACGTGCTTGTCGCGGAACAGCGGCGGCCAGCCGGCTTCCGGTTCGGGCTTGATCCGGGCCTCAAGCTTGAGCTTCTCCCACGCCACCGCATGCTCGATGGAGCCGGATTCGGAACGGAGCCTTGCCAGCTCCCTCTCATAGTGACGAAGCGCCCGGTCGCGACGATTCACGCGGGGATTATATACCAGACGCGAGCGGCTCGCGATCAATCGGTCATGGACGCGATGCTTTTATGAATCCGGTGATGGAGTTCGGGAGAGGCGACAAACAGCGTTCCCTTGTTCGCAGCATGGTTGTAGCTCAACGTGATCGCCATGACATCGCCGTGCCACTCCACCTGGGTGACCATCTTGCGTTCCGCGGGGATCAGCTTCCCGTACCGCTCTTCCAGCCACCGCATCAATTTGTCCCGGTTCTCGCGTCCTGTGTAGGTCAAATCGATGCTTTCCAACTGCCCGTCGGCAAACCGATAGCGGGCTTTGCCGAACGAGACGCCGTTCAGGACAGTCTCCTCGCCGGGATTCTCATACAGCCCGACCTCCTTGACGAATTCCGTGGTCCAGGACTTGACCTTCTGCAACGCGGGGTAACGTGAAAGAGGCCCCCCCATGGCGTATCCGTTGAAGACGTTCTGGCCGTCCGGGATCCGCGCGGACCGGGCCGGAGCCAACAGCAGGACGCTGGCCAGGACACAGAGCACAAACGCGACACTTCCGGCCAGACCGGACGCGCGCCCGGGGCTCATGGGTTCTTACAGCATCGGCCGACGAATTGTTCGGCGTGGATGCGCATGGTGCCATGCTGGGTCGCGCAGTCCGACTTGCCCATCAGGAAATAGCGGGTGTCCTGCTGTGTGTCGTCATGGAGAATGTCGAACCCGGCGGTCCACTCCCAGTCGCCCTTCATGTTTTTCAGCGGGACCTTGCCGGTTCCCGCCTGTTCGCACGCCGCCTGCCATTCGGAAACCATGCAGAGCCGTTTGCCGTTGAGCGCGCAGACCCGATCGGCCTTGCGGAAATCCCCGCTGAACGTCCGGTCCACCTCGATGCAGAACCCGCCGCCTTCCGACGCCACTCCCACCATCCCCGGCGGGCACGTGTGCGGCGCCGTGGTCGGCAGCGTCCGGACCCCTTCATCGCCGCCATAGCCCTGCCCCGCATGCTTGATCACGTCGTCGCGCTTGGCGCCTTCATCGGTCCCGATCCGCACTTCCGTGGTCGTGAACCGGGCCGTGGTGCGGCCGATCGGTGTCGTGACTTCCACCGTCACCTCGCCCGGCGGCAAATCCAGGGGCACCTGGATGGGGATGGCCAGCTCCTTCGGCTTGCCCGCGAAGGGCTTCACTTCAATGGCCGGCACGCTCAACTTGACGCGCGCGCCCACCAGATTCCGCCCCCGGAGCTTCAGCACGGTGAACGAGCCGGCCGGCACGGCGGGAGGCTGCACCTCGGTCACGACCGGCTGCATCTGCTCGCGGGTCCCGCGCGTCACCGAGAGCGTCACGTCCGTGCCGGGGCTGTTTTCGAACATGGAGACCATGCCGTTCTCGTCGATCGCATAGATCAGCTCGCCCGCTTCATCGGTGAAAGTCTGCGCAGCGCCGGCCGTCCCGAAATGCGCCGTGATGAAAACGACGGTGAAGAGGATGGGCCAGCAGCTCGAGGGCGCGCCCATGGGCCGCGGCTTACTTACAGCACCGGCCGGGATAAGGGCCGGGCCGCCAGGAAGGATAGAGGTTC
>SCTG01000188.1 GCA_004298335.1 Nitrospirota bacterium | reverse complement strand
ATCAAAATCATCAAAGCAGCCGATTATATTCCCCCCGATGAAAAACGCGGAACCTCCTATGTAGCGAAGGTGATTGTTTTCTCGCTTAAAGTCATTCTTTATCGCTTCGCCTGCGGCTTTTTTTCTCCCATGCAACCGGGCCTTCCTTCGATAGATCAAGATCCCCAAAAGGCCATGAAGAAGGCCTACGGGAGGCCTCGTAGTTGGCTATATGAACCGCCCCGTCTCCCCTCCGACCTGCAGGGCCTTCCGAACCTCGGCGCTCTGGCAGTCCGCGGGCCCTTCGCATGTTACCTCAGAAAAGTGACGGCCGGTCCGGACCAAGGTTCCTTTGAATGGAATCTCCTCGAGCTTGAACAATACCGGGTGCACGCTGGTTTGCATCATCTGGGGGTGAGGGTCCTGTTCCGAGTCGAACCTGACCCCCAGGCCCCAGGGACCAAGAGGCTCGCGGCCTGTAGGATTGATCACGGGAGTGGACTGTCGTCGCGGCCCGGAGACGAGAAGTGGGAACGATTTCAGAAAATTGCACTGTGCGCCCTGTCCAATCATATGACGCTCGTCAGACATTGGAACTGGACGCATATGACGCCCGTGGCGTACCTTGCGATCGCGACTCGCAATTGCCTGCCGCATGATCATCCCTTGCGGCGCCTGCTGTGGCCGCATCTCTATGGCACCCAAGAGAGCAACTATTTTGGGACCATGGCGGCAATGATCAGAGGAGGCGACTTCGAAACGATCTTCAGCTTTACTTACAGAGGAATGTGCGAATTATTTGAGGAGACGCATCAGCACTATGATTTTCGAATCAATGATCCGGAAGAAGATGCCCGCGGCCGACAAATTGTGGGCGCAGGTTTCGCGACTCCGACGCAAGACAACCTCAAAAAGTTGTTCGACGTCATGCATGAGCACACCAAACGATACGTCAGACACTACTATCCGGATGACGCTCAGGTTCGAGCAAGTGCCGACGTGCGCAAATGGTTAGATTGGTTGAACGACCTCAGCTATGGAATTCCCAATGGGGTGGGTGTCACATCCGAGGACGTGACTCGCGATTCGCTTGCCCGCCTGCTTGCTCGTATCATTTACCTCGTTTCGGGTCAGCACGAGATGGTGGGCTCGTACTTGTGGAACTATCAACTCTGGCTACCAGTTCGTGTCTATACAGATAATCGGCGTGAACTAGCGGATGTCTATCAGCGCCTCGTGAACTATAATTACCTTCTGAATGTGACGCGTACCAAGCTGATGCAGGACTTCTCCTATTTGGCGTTGCCAGGTGATGAGCAGGCGGCAACCTTCTTTGAGCAGTTCCGGAGAGAGCTGCAAGCTTTGCAAGCTCAAATGGAAAATGAATCCCGTGAAATCTGGAAGATTTATCCGGAGGATCTGGAAGCGCATATTAACGCCTGATTGGTGAGAACGTTCAAAGACGATGGCCGATCAACTCCGGCACAGCGATCTTTTGTCCAAAGGACACACGATCCTTGAGCGGCCGTTCATGCTCTTCCGGCCGTTCGGAGAGGATGAACGTGGCGAAAAGATCGAAGATATTGGTGGGATGGTTATTCGAGACAATGTGGAGTTTCTGGAAGAATGCGTGGCGCAGTCCCGTCGCCGGCAAGCGGGTGCCACGGAAGCAGACGCCCAGGAAGCCGGCGCCGAAGCCGTGCGAGAACTGTGCCGGCTTTTGAATGCACGGATCCGCGATCCGGCCTACCATGTGACTCCGGCTTTCCTAAAAAAAGTGTGGAACGGTTATTCGTATGAATTTTCCTCATTCCTGCGGGAGTTTTGCCAGCAGTTGTCCGGCGACCCGCAGTTTCATTACAACGTAGGACAGGCGAAACACATTTCACCATTGATCCAAACCCTCGGACGACCCTTCCCCTTGTCGCAGATTCACAAAATGTATCCCTATTTTGCCCACAAGTTTGCCAAGGGGCTTGTGTGCACGGTCGTTGAGGTGACCGATCGTTCGGCCATTCTTCGATTGCAGTTTGCCGAGCGGACGCTGGAGCAGTTCGGGCCTTATCGAAGGGCCTGCGCTGTGCAGACCTGCGAATCTTCCAAGGGCCGCATTGCCATGGTGCCGACCAAGGTCCACAACCTGCCCCAGGCCAAGGTCAAGGACCGCACCTGCATCGTGGAGGGGGATGATTACTGCGAATGGGAAGTGACCTGGACCCCGCAGCCCGCGGGCAACTTTTTCTGGTCTAGATGGGGACTTGTCGCAAGCGTCGCAACCTTTATCTGTCTGCGTCTTGTTTATCCTGACATGAGCCTCTTGGAGGTCCTATCGCTTGCCATGGTTCCGGCCTTGATTTCGTGGCTGGCAACCGCGAGACGGCTCCAGAAGCATGCGGAGGGTCGGGAGGCGCTCATTCAGGAGCAGATACAATTCGTCGAAGCGCGACACGAGGAGCTCCGCGATGCGTACTTGGTGCAGGAGCAGACCAGCGTGAAGCTGAACCTGAAGGTCAG
Organism: Nitrospirota bacterium; assembly: GCA_004298335.1. GTDB lineage: Bacteria > Nitrospirota > Nitrospiria > Nitrospirales > NS-4 > SCTG01. The sequence goes on along the minus strand of SCTG01000188.1, from coordinate 11,164 downwards.
TCAATTAACCGCGTTGCACCGCGCCGCGTCCATCATCGGTTCAACCCTTGACCGGGAAACGTTGCTGCCGACCGCCTTGCAATCCATCATCTCCGAGCTTCACTACGACCGGGCGATGATAACCTTCTACGATCGCGGCCGGCAGGTACTGCACGACGCCCGGATCCTCGGCGTGCCGGCCGAGGTCGCCGCATTCGCCCGCACGATCGAAGTACCGGTCACCGACCCGAACAGCGTCGAGGGCATGGTGGTTTTCCAGAAGATGCCGGTACTGGTCAAGGACGTCAACGAGATGTGGGGCCGGCTCCACCCGCTCAACCAGCAACTGGCGACGATCACGAAGGCTAAGTCTATCATCTCAGTTCCGCTCCACGTCAAGCACCGGGTCATCGGCACCCTCACAGTCGATCGGATACAGGAGGGCTCCCTGACGAAGGATGACCTGGATGTGATGGTGACGCTGGCGAACCAGATCGCCATTGCCCTGGACAATGCGGACGTGTATCGCCAGATCGAGTCGCTGAACGTTGGGTTGGAAGCCAAGGTGCGCGAGCGCACGGCCGCGATGGAGCGGTTTCTAGCTAGAGTTTCCCATGATCTCCGGACGCCCCTCACGAGCATGACCGGATTTGCCGAGAACATGCTGGCAGGGCTGACCGGGCCGCTGGCCGAAAAGCAGCGACTGTATCTGGCGCGCATTATCGCGAACGGCGATCGCTTGGGGCGGCTGGTAGACGATCTCCTGGACATGCTTCTGGATCCGGACCAGGTCGAGCTGTCGCTTAGAGAAGTAAACCTGCCAGCACTTGCCTTGGACGTCGTGGAGCAACTTCGTCCTCTGACGATATCCAAGCAGCAGCGGCTGGAGGTGCAGTGCGCAGATAAGAATCTGACGGTCTGGGCGGATGCGGACAAGTTGAACAGGATAGTGACTAACCTCGTGGATAACGCGATCAAGTACACAGGCCAGGGCGGGTGCATCCTTGTGAAAGTGGAGGCCGAAGGCCCGCATTTCGCGAAAGTGTCGGTGAGCGATACGGGAGAAGGCATTCCTGCCGATGCTCTCCCGAAAGTTTTCGACTCATCCTTCCGCGTGAATAGGCCCGAGGGGAAGCCGGTGATCAGTCATCGTCTTGGCCTTTCGATCGTCAAAGATTTGGTGGAGCGGCATGGGGGCAGGATCACAGCTCACAGCGAGGTGGGCAAAGGATCGGAATTCAGCTTCACTGTTCCCCGCCTGCGCGCTCTGAAAATACAAGTGCCGCCTCCCATGCCTGGCACTAAGCGTTTGCTGGTGGCCGACGACGATTCTGACATCCGACAGCTCCTATCTGACAGGCTGACCTCAGACGGCTACATCGTCCAGACTGCAAGCGATGGGCAGGAAGCGCTCGCCGTTATTCGCTCGGAGAAGTTTGACGGACTGATATTGGACATCGGCATGCCGGGTGTGGATGGGCTTGAGGTCCTCTGCAAAATCAGAGAGAAGCAGCCGATGTTACCGGTGATTATGATCACGGCGGCTGAAGCACACGCTCGGGCGCTGGTTGCCATGCAAGCGGGCGCGCAGGCGTTCCTACTCAAGCCATTTGACGCTGCGCAGCTCAAGGAGATCGTCGTACGATGGGTTGGCCCGAGTCATTCGGGGGGCTAGTGGCCGGCTGAATCGATTCCTGTATTATTTCCGATAAACGCTTGTATCCTCTTTGATACCAACACCTGAGCGCGGTAATTCCTGCCGTTGACCACATCGTTCTGCCCCTGTTTATTCCCCCGCTGAATCAACAGTTTTAGTCGACAAGGCCTTCGCGCTGCCTCTCCCTACTCATGTGGCACAGCCGTTGCGATACGGGGCATGAGATCAATGCGAGAGGGGTGGGCAATGAACGCGCAACCGAAGAGCAATGGAAGCAACGGCCGGTGTACCTGCCAACGGGGCGCGGAAGAAGCGCTGTGCGAGAGCGAGGAGCGGTTCCGGTCCGTGGTGGAGTCGGCGATCGACGCGATTGTGCTGGCCGATCAGGAGGGCAACGTCATCTCCTGGAACAGGGCCGCCCATCGCCTCTTCGGCTATACGGCGGAAGAGGTGGCAGGCAAGCCGCTGACGATCCTCATGCCCGCCCGCTACCGGGAAGCGCACCAACGCGGTGTGGAACGGATGCGGGCGAACGGCGGTTCCCGCGTCATCGGGAAGACGTTGGAGTTGCACGGCCTGAAGAAAGACGAAACTGAATTCCCCTTGGAGCTGTCCCTCGGGACATGGAAGACGAAGGACGGGACGTTTTACAGCGGCATCATCCGGGACATCACCGAGCGGAAACAGCTCCAGGACAGGCTCATCCAGGCCGAGAAGCTGGCCAGCCTCGGCACGCTGGTCTCCGGCATGGCGCACGAGATCAACAACCCCATTCAGGGGATTCTTGGGATGGCCGAACTCATTGTCGACGAGACGGACCCGGCCACGATCAAGGAATACACGCAGGACATCATCGGCTACTCGAAGCACATCGCGACGCTTGTCCACGATTTTGCGTGCTACGCGCGGTCCAACGCGCATGAAGATGAGGTGGAGGTTGACCTGTGCGAGCGGCTGGCCGAGGCGGTCAAGATGGTACGGCGGTGCCCGCATTTCGGAGCCGTGGAAGTCGTCACGCAGTTCCAGCCGATTCCGCGTCTGCGGGCGCGCCGCGTCGAGATCGACCAGATCTTCGTCAATCTTGTGACCAACGCCGTGCAGGCGATGGACGGCCGGGGGCGCCTCGAAGTGGCCACACAGTCCCAGAGCGGCACGCTGACCGTCCGGATCTCCGACACCGGGCTCGGTATCCCGAAGGAACTGAGGCGCCAGATCTTCGATCCGTTCTTCACGACGAAAGAGCCGGGGAAGGGCACAGGCCTGGGGCTCAGCATCGTGTATCAGATCGTGAACAAGTACGGGGGCACGATCGGTCTCGAGAGCGAAGAAGGGCAGGGGGCCACGTTCACCGTTCAATTTCACGCGGACAATCGCAGAGAGGAGACTCACGATGGAGTGCCAGGACCCTATTACGGCAGGCGGGCAGATGGGGCGTGTGCTGGTAGTCGATGACGTCGCGGTCGTGCGGAAATCCATCCGCGCCACTTTGGCCAATGCCGGCTACGACGTGGTGGAGGCCGAGAATGGCAAGCAGGCGATCAGAATCCTGCAGGAGCAGGAGAGGGCGGAGCCGGTTCCGATCAATGCCATTCTCAGCGATCTGCGCATGCCCCAGAACAACGGGACCGAGCTGGTCGCCTATTTCCGCCGCCAGTACCCAGCGATCCCGGTCGTCGTGCTGACCGCGTACCCCGACGTCGAGCTGGCCGTGTCCTTGATGCGGCAGGGCGTGATGGATTTTCTGGTGAAACCGGTCTTGCAGAACGAGCTCTTGGCGGTGGTCAAGAAGGCGGTGGAGCAACAAGGGAGAGGCAAGCAGCAGGGCTAGCGTAACCAATTCAACCAAAGGAGGACACCATGGGGATGGGAAGAGTGCTGGTCGTGGATGACGACGCCAATGTGAGGAAGGCAGTACGCATGATCCTGACGAAGGCCGGCTACGACGTGGTCGAGGCCGAAGACGGAGAAAAGGGAATCGCCGCCATCAAGACCGACGGCAATGCCCTGCTGGTGGACACCATCGTCTGCGATCTGTACATGCCCAAGGTCAACGGGATGGAGGCCATCGCCTATTTCCGCGAGCAGTTTCCATCCGTTCCCGTCATCGTGCTGACGGGAAAGCCGGACATCTCAGGCGCGGCGTCGTTCTTCAGGCAGGGGGTCGTGGATTACCTGGTCAAGCCGATCGAAGCGGAGAAACTCACGGCCGCGGTGCATAAGGCGGTGCAGGGGCACGTCCTGTTCAAGGACCAGTTTGTGACATAGGCCTGTCGTCCGGGCTGTAAGAGGGCGCGAAGCCATGCTTACCGTACAGACACCGACCACGCCGGCGGCGCCGTTCCCGAATCGACGCCGGCAGTGGCGCCGGCACGAGGATCTCAAGCTTCTCCAGCGGGAGCGGGAGCTGGAGGCCGCGCGGCGCATCTGCCAGGCCCTCTTCCAGCACATCAACGTGGATGAGCTGGTCGAGCGGGCGCTCCGCACCGCGCTGGACGTGGTGGGCGCGGAGGCGGGCTCCGTGCTGCTCGCCGATCCGGAATCCAAGCAGCTGGTCTTCCGCTACGTGATCGGCGGCAAGGCCGAGTTGCTGCACGGCACCGCGATTCCCTGGGACAAGGGGGTCGCGGGGGCCGTGTTCCATTCCGGGGAAGCGGCGGTCATCGGCGATGTGTCCCGGGACGACCGGCATTTTTCCGACATGGATGCCCACACCGGCTACAAGACCCGCGACATGATCGTGCTGCCGCTGAAGCGCTGGGAAGGCGCGCCGATCGGGGTACTGGAGGTGCTGAACAAGCGCGAGGGGCGGCTCGACCAGGATGACGTTGTCATCCTGAGCATTATCTCCGCGCTCTCGTCGGAAACGATCGAGCAGGCCCGGCTGTTCGAGGAAGCCAAGCTGGCGGAGGTGGTGCGCATCCTGGGCGACATCGGGCATGACGTGAAGAACTTGCTCCAGCCGGTCGTCACGGCCACCGGGCTCCTGCAGACCGAACTGGATGAGCTGTTCGACGGCCTCCCCGCGATGGAGCAGGGTCGGACGGCGGCGAGCCACGAGCTGTGCAACGAGATGCTCGGCATGTTGCGGGACACCACCAAGCGCATCCAGGACCGGATGAAGGAAATCGCCGACTGCGTGAAGGGCTTGAGCGTGCCGCCGATGTTCGCGTCCTGCCGGGTGGCGGACGTTGTGGGGCACGTCGTGAAGACGCTGGGGAAGGATGCGGAGGAGAAGGGGATCACGCTGCGGACCGAAGGCCTGGAGGATCTGCCGGTGATTCTGGCGGACGAGAACCGGCTGTTCAACGCCTTCTATAATCTGGTGAACAACGCGATCCCGGAGGTGCCGGCCGGCGGGTCCATCACCGTTCGCGGCCGGGTGAAGAGCGATGCCGGCGTCGTTCTTCTGGAGGTGGCCGATACCGGACGGGGCATGTCGCTGGATGTCCGCGCGCGTCTCTTCACGGCCGGCGCCATCAGCCGGAAGGCCGGCGGGACCGGCTTGGGCACCAAAATCGTGAAAGACGTCGTCGTCGCCCATGGCGGGGAGATCACCGTGGACAGCGAGCAAGGCAAGGGGACCACCTTTCATATTCTGATTCCGATCCGTCCTCCTCAAATGACTCAACTCGATCATCGGGATTCTACATGGTGACGAGCAACTCTACCCAAGTCGGTATGGTGTCAACATACGCGCAAGATAGCCTCATGAACTTAGCAATGCTGTCGTCTTCTAAACATGAAAGGCAAGTGATGTCTTGACTTTTCATGGAAGTCATCCTACTATCTCGAACGGAAAAAAGCTACGCAATTTAACGTATTACAACTTTAACCGGTGATCAAATGAACGATCACGATACGTCGAAAGGGTTATCGGGCAGCGCAACTCGAAAATTGCGTCCGCTAATGCGCAAACGAGTTGCATGGATTGTTGTGATATCGATCGTCGCGCTGTGTGGATGGATCGTCAGGATGAAAGATCCGGTGAGCTGCGGCACACATTGGTTGGAAGGGTTCCGGCCTGTGGCACAGGAACGTACGGAAAGATTCCTCGGCAAAGTTCAAGAAAATACGGCCCGTTGCCGGGGGGGAGATAAAGCCGCCGAATCCCGTCCCGCTCCGTGGCTTGATTGGCCGAACTATTGGGCTGCAGGCGATGTCGCGAGTACAGTACGCGGCATCAGTGCGAAGCATGTGTTCCTGATGAACCCGAATATACGAGGGGTCGACGGGGCTCTTCTCGATCTCGAGTATCAGCGCATGGAACTCCTCAAGTTCAACCTGTTCGATAACAGCGGCACATATCAACAATACATCGAAGGCCGCGATGATGGCGATGGCAAGGTTGCGGGACCGGCCCTGAAGGTCTGGAGCGAGATGAAGCTCCCGAAAGGGTATAAAGAAACGAAAGAAGGGCCAGACTTATATAAAGTCGTAGGGGGCGATGGGAAGCAGATTTGCCACGACGAGTTGATCCGCTTCCGCAACCTGACCGGCATCTGCAACGACATCAAAAACCCTCTGATGGGCTCCACCGGCCAGTCGTTCTCGCGAAACGTGCAGTTTGAAACCACGTTTCCTGATCTAGGAAAGGATGAGCTCGCCAGAAACAGGCACGGATCACCGAGTCGCATCGGCCCGCTGACGCCTGATCCCCAGGTGATCAGCCGCCAGCTCTTCACGCGCCCGCAACTGCAACCCGATAAACCCGATACGTGCCACAACGGGCATGGGCTGCCCGGCTATGCCCCCGAAGCCGACTGCGACTACAAGAAAGCGCCGTTCTTCAACGTGCTCGCGGCTTTCTGGATTCAGTTCATGACCCATGATTGGTTTTCTCATTTGGAGGAAGGCCATAACTCACCGGAGTTGATGCCCGTTGGCTGCGCGCCGCCGCTCACTTCCGCGGACATCGCCAGACTTGGTTGCCGACCGAACGATCGTATGGACAAGGCGTACATCGCTGAATCTGGCGATCCCGCCACCTTCATCCACAACAAGGCAGAACACCTGAGCCGCGCCTATAAGACGACCGCTAACAAGGTCACGGCCTGGTGGGATGCCTCCCAAATGTACGGCTATGACGAGATATCTCAGGAGCGCGTGAAGCGCGATCTGCACGATCCTGCGAAGCTGAGGATGAGTCCCGCCGATAATGACAAGCAAGGCTACCTGCCCGTGTTCAAGCCATGCGCCCCCGTCAACCCCGTCAAACCATGCGACCGGATCAACAATCAATGGGATGGCCAGGAAGCCACCGCGTTTCCCGACAATTGGTCTATTGGATTGAGCTTCTTCCACAACGTCTTTGCGCGGGAGCACAATCTCTTTGTCGATGCCTTCCGGGAACGAGTCGCCCGGAATCCAGACGGCGATTCGGGGCTTCGCGATCCGGCTAAGCCGGACGCTGTCATTCATTACAAGGACGTTACCAGCAACGAACTCTTTGCAGTGGCGCGGCTCGTCGTCTCCGCGGAGATTGCGAAGATTCACACGATCGAGTGGACCACCCAGTTGCTCTATGATGAGCCGCTCTTCAGGGGAATGAACGCCAACTGGGATGGGCTCTTGCACAAGAATAAACATAAAGAGCTGGCAGACGCTTTTGAAGAGGTCTGTAAACGCTTGGGTGAGTCCAAGGAGGCCAGGGAAGCAACCGAATGGTACACCGTTTGCGCGGCGGGCCCTGGGATCTTCGGATTAAAAAGCACCAATCATTTTGGAGTTCCGTTCAACTTTCCGGAAGAGTTCGTCACTGTCTATCGCCTGCACCCGCTTGTTCCTGATCTTCTCGAGTACCGGGATCTGAACGGCGATCCGAACGTCATCCGCCACAAGATCCCGATGGTGGAAACCGTTCGCGGGAAAGCCACGACGGAGATGGAACAGCGGGGACTTGCCAACTGGGCCCTCTCTATGGGACGGCAGCGTCTCGGCCTTCTGACTCTTCAGAATCACCCGAGGTTTCTGCAGAACATGGATATGCCGCGCTTGGGCAAGGGCGCGAAGATCGACGTGGCGGCTCTCGATCTCATCCGCGATCGGGAGCGCGGCGTGCCCCGATTTAACGAATTCCGCCGCCAGTACGGGCTGAGGCAACTCACGAGTTTCGATGACTTCATGGATCCACGTCTGCCGCAAAGTTCTCCTGAACGCGCTGAACAAGAGCAGTTGGTGAAAATCCTCCGCAACGTCTATGGGCAGCATACATGCGACGCCACCAAGATCATCTCCCGCGCGCAAGGCAAGGGCATTAACGACTGCCTGGGATATTCCCATGGGACTCCGGTGGACAATATCAAGGATGTTGAGTCGGTCTTTGACTGGGTCCGTGAGGATGCCGGCCTGGTCACCAACTGGCTTGCGAAATTTCCTCCGGATTTTGAGACTGTCGATCCAATCCGCCGTTGGCTTGCTACATTTCCTCTGGCCGGTGTCTCGCCTCAAGTCCCCAGGCAGCATCCATGCGACGCCTCTAAGATCACTATAACTGCTCAAGGCAAGGCCATGCCCGACTGTCTGGGATATCCCGATGGCGCTCTGATCGATAACATTGAGGACCTGGACACGGTCGTCGGCTGGCTGGCCGAGTTCCCTCGTCCGCACGGGTTCGCCATTTCCGAGACGCAGTTCCAGGTGTTTATCCTCAACGCCTCCCGGCGGTTGTACAGCGACCGCTTCTTAACTTCGAGCTTCACTCCCGCATTTTATTCCACACTGGGGCATCAATGGGTCATTGACAACGGTCCGGACGGGACGGTCCTGGAAAAGGGCATGCCGAACGGGCACAAGATGGAAATCTTGCCCTTGAAGCGGGTGCTGCTGCGGACCATCCCCGAACTGGAGCCGGAACTCGAGCGTGTGGTCAATGTCTTCGATCCTTGGGCCCGGGATCGCGGCAAGTACTACTCCTTGCAGTGGAAGCCGCGCGCCGGCGCGAAGTCGGACGAGGCCTTCAAGGAAGAGAAAAAACCCGCAACTGCCAAGGCGCGGTAGGGTTTCGGAGGAGGGCACGGGTATGAAGACTGTCCTTTTGCTATTCCTTATTTTCAGCGTCGGAATATTGGCAGGATGTGGCACAAGTCCCAGGCTCGGTGTTACCGATCCTCTTTTCTTTGAGAAACCGGAGGTCGTTGAGCCATGGCATAAAGGTCTCGCAAGGACACTCAATCGTCCCTATGAAGAGATCCAAGAACTGATAGACAAATACTTCAAAGTTGAAACAGATAAGACAAACAAAAAGCTATTGCGAAATCGTATTGCATACAAGTTATTCCCTCTGGTTGACGAATACCACGCAAATTTCAAACTCCACCTCTATACCGGTAGAGCATTGACGGATTCAATTTTCGATTTCTTGCTCTTGGGTGTGAACGCCGCCGGCTCGGTTGTCGGAGGCGAGGCTGTCAAAGGCATCCTCCATGCGGCTGGAACGGGACTCTCAGGCGGCAAGCTCTCGATGAGCCAGAACTGGTACCAGGAGAAAACTACTTCGGCAATAGTGTCCCAGATGGATGCGTTACGTTATGCCAAGAAACTGAATATGGCGACAAAACTTTCTCAGGTAAACGATGATGACTATCCTTTGGATGTCGTTCTCCAAGACATGTTGGATTACTTCAACTCAGGATCTCTCGTGACGGCTTTGACATCACTTGCGGATGAAGCCGCTGCTAAAAGCGTTGCGTCGAAAAAAACCCTGGATAATCTTGGAATGCCAGCGGATGGATCTAAGGATGCCGAAAGGGGAGACAGTGTGCCTCGGTAGTGGAAGACGGCGGGCTGTTTTTCTTCTGCGATATGGCAGGGAGTGAGGTAAAGATGGTTCTCAGAGAAATACGGGCCGGCTCCCTGTGGTCTCTCACGTGTCTGATGTTTTTATTGCTGCTGTCAGGCTGCTTCTCGCACGTGCAACATCTTCCCAGAGTAGACAAGACGGTTGAGGTATTCCCGCCTTTGCCGGACAGGCCGACAGTCCTAGTGGGAGTTGCATTGTCGGGAGGCGGCAGCCGGGCAGCCTATTTTGGAGCGGCCGGGCTCGACGCCTTGGCGAGGGTTCGCGTCGGTCCTGTAGGCCGGTCGGTCCTGGAAGACGTCTCTTACCTTTCCAGTGTGTCGGGCGGAAGCTTGGCCGCCAGCTATTTTGCCATGCGCAAACCGGATCATGGCGTCAACGTGCTTGACGAGAACGGCTCGTTCACCGCGGACTACTCGCGTTTCTTCGATCAATATAGGACCGCCATGAGCGACAATTACCAGTGGGCGCTGGAATGGCGGCAATTCGTGAATATCCGCTGGTTCAATTCGAATCAACGGGCCACATCTCTGGCGGAGGCTCTGGCCGCCGGCTTTCTGGGCGAGGCGACATTCTCCAATCTATATCAACGTGAACACGATCAACATAGCCCCCGCCTGATCCTGAATGCCACGCTCTACAACACCGGTCAGCGGGTCGTCATGACCACGGTGCCGCGAGAAGACTTTCAATACAAATTTGTCGATATCCTCCAAGACGGACTGAAGGACGAGCTTAAGAAAAAAGGGAAGGAGCCAACTCAAATAAGGCCGCTCCCTCCGGCCCTGCAATCAGCTCAGGGTACGCTCATCCCACTGACGTTTCAGGATCGTGAGGCCGACGTTCGGCAGGTCGCGCTTGCCAAAGCCGTTGCTGCGTCTGCTTCTTTCCCTTTTTTCATCGGTCCGATCACCGTTCAGGTGCATGGCGACGACAATACATATCTTCATGTTGGGGACGGCGGGCTCTTCGACAACCAGGGGACCGAATCCTTGGCGCAACTGTTCCTGAATAAATTGCATGACGGAAAAGCCGCGCGAGCGCTTGTGATCGCCTTCGATAGTTCCTTTCCGTTTTGGGGCAAGAATAAAAAGCTCGATGGAATGGAAAACGGCTTTGACATCTTCGTCAAAGACAGCGGGCGCGTTGTTGGAATCATGGAGCATCGTGCCAACGCCTATCAGGCCATGGTCTGGCACATTCTCCAGAGTCAGGGAATTGTGTTGCCCGGAGATAGCATCATCAGAGTGATCGTGATGCGCCATACGGATGATGTGTGGCCGATGGACTGGAAGGCCGCCTTGCCGCCGAAATGCAGAGAGGATGAAGCTGCGTTCACGAAGAGAGAGGATGTGCTGCAGCGGCTGGCCAATATCCCCACTCTCTTCAAGATCGCGTGTGACTGCGATAGGGAGTTGCTCCAGGCGGCGGCCGCCTATGGGGTAGGGAAACATCAAGCCGATATCGTGAACTTTCTGCAAGGCCGGTAGGCGTTTGAGAATGCTGATGGTCGTAAGAGCTCCGAGAGCCGGGGAGGCGTGATGGAAAACAAACTGTATCTCTATCAGGTCCTCGAAGACGAGTATCTGCATCGTCGAAATGGCCAGGCAGGCTTGCCGAAGGAGTACAAGGACTACTGCCAGCAAAAGCAGAAATTGGGAGAAGGGGTTCTCAGAACTTCGGACGAAAATGAAAAAAAGCAACTTGCCGACAAAATGAACCAGGACCTTGTG
>SCTG01000193.1 GCA_004298335.1 Nitrospirota bacterium | reverse complement strand
CCGCGCATGAGCCAACAAGTATTTGACAATATATGCGTTTACTCCGCGAGTGGTATTGCCTTGCGGAACATGAAAAACACCCACCCGATCAGTCGTCAATTCCTTCTTCTCGATTGCCTTGAGTGGCGAATTTTTTTGACCGGCAAGGCCAGGCTCACGCTCAATGGGAATAATGGTCTTTCTGAACATTGTGTCTATTCAAATTCGAGTCAAGTCTGCTATTGCGTCACCAATGACGCAGAACCGAAATTTGATCTCATGTCTGCGCCCGAAGAGTTCAAACCATGTCCGATGCCGCTCATGCTGGCGTCAGCCGCTTGAGCGGCAACACGCAATCCACAACGTTCACTGACACCCAGGCGCCAACCTCCAGCCCCCGGTCAGCTGCGGGGATGCCGACAGCGATTTTCTTTCTCAGATTGGGATCCCCTCCGAAGCTGTAGGACACGACTGCAAACTGGGCGTAGGAAGCACCAGGTGGCAACATCGTTTGGCAGTCTTTGATGGCTGACGGCGTCACGGTGCCAGCGCGGACGATTTCCAGCACTTGTGCACGCCGCCATCCGGCTTGGTAATCGCCAGCCTCACGTTCAAGCGAAGCGCATGCGCTCAAAAACGACACCCCGCCCCAAAGAATCAAGGACATGTGTTTGGCCATCGTGATCTCCTGTAACAAAAATCGTCAACGCCCTTCACCACATTACGATCTAGGCCTCGAACCACAAAGCAAGTCATGACGGCGGGCCGTGAACTCACGAACCGCCTCAACCACTCATGGCATCACTTCAAGGCGAACCACGACAAGCGCACCAGCCTGTCTTTCCGCGCGAAATTTGACCTTGTCACCGGCTTTGACCGTGTTCAACAACGACTCGTCCTTGACCTGGAACACCATGGTCATGCCCGGCATCTCCAGGTTCTTGATTTCCTCATGCTTGATGGTGATCTTCTTGGTCGACGCATCGACCTTGCGGATCACGCCTTCAGTCAACGCCATGGCGTCAGACTCTGCGCCAGCGCCAGAAGCCATCGCTGTGGCCTGGGGCATGCCATGTCCAGCCATGTGATCGGCCGCCTGTGCTCCCGTCAATGAGTAAGCCAGCGCCGCCAACAAGGTTGCGCGAGCCAGATGGGTGTAGGTCTTTTTCATGTCGGTCCTTTGAGTAAAAAAGAATGTGCAAACTGCGCCTGCAGTCAGCAATGAACGGGCTCAGTGCTGATGGGTTGCCTGTGAGGCAGGTGCACCGACAACGTTGACACGCCCCTTCATGCCCGCGTCGAAATGCCCCGGCTGAAGACATGCGAAATCGACAATGCCCGCTTTGGAAAACGTCCAGATGATTTCACCCGTTTGACCAGGGGGCAACGTGATCATGTTGGGATCGGCATGTTCCATTTGAGGGTTCTTGAGCATCAAGGCGTAGTGCGATTTGAGTTCTGCCGTGGTCCCCAGCACCATCTCGTGCTTGAGCGTCCCTGCGTTCTTCACCACAAAGCGCACGGTTTCGTTTTTCTTCACCTGAATCTCAGCCGGTGTAAAACGCATGCCATCGCTCATCTCAATGGTCAGCGTGCGTGTGGCTTGGCTGGCCATTCCAGGTTGACCGATGGCCGCATACTCCGAAGCATCGTCACTGCCATGCGCATGGCCTGCGTCTTGGTGATGCGCGCCCTGAGCTGTGTCGGCCATGCTCAGATTGCTGGCGACAAGAAGCGGCAGCAACAACCAGATTTTCTTCAAATGCATGATCAAGTCCTTGAGGTTAAAAGAGTTGAAGTTGAATCAATGACCTGCATGCCCCGTCGGTTTGCGAACCTGAAGGTCGATACTGGCTGGAGTCTTGGGGGGTGTGGGCGTTTCTCGAACAGGCTCGCTCAACTGTCCTGACCATTCATAGGCCACTGATCCTGCTGGCGGCTTGAACCAACCGGGGTCCTTGTAGTCCCCGGGCTTTTGGTCTTTGCGCACCTTGACCATTGAGAACATGCCGCCCATCTCCACAGACCCGTAGGGGCCCTGCCCCGTCATCATGGGGGTCGTGTTGTCTGGCAAGGGCATTTCCATTTCTGCCATGTCTGCCATGCCACGCTCACCCATCACCATGTAGTCGGGGATCAGCTGCGTGATCCGCTTGGACACGTCTTTGTGGTCTACGCCGATCATCGTTGGCACATCGTGTCCCATCGCGTTCATGGTGTGGTGGCTTTTGTGGCAATGAAATGCCCAATCACCCTCCTCGTCAGCCAGAAACTCGATTTGCCTCATTTGCCCCACGGCCACGTCGGTGGTCACCTCGTACCACCGGGTGGACTTGGGTGTCGGGCCACCGTCCGTGCCTGTGACCAGGAACTCGTGCCCATGCAAATGGATGGGATGGTTGGTCATCGTCAGGTTGCCGATGCGGATGCGCACCTTGTCGTTCTTGCGCGCGACCAATGGCGAAATCCCCGGAAACATGCGGCTGTTCCAAGTCCACAAGTTCTGATTCAACATCGTCATGATCTTGGGGGTGTAACTCCCCGGATCGATGTCATAGGCATTGAGCAAGAAACAGTAATCCCGCTGAACGTCGTCAATCAATGGGTGTTTGCTTTTGGGATGGGTGACCCAAAAGCCCATCATGCCCATGGCCATCTGCGTCATCTCATCGGCATGAGGGTGGTACATGAACGTGCCGGGGCGCCGGGCCACGAACTCATAGACGAAAGTCTTTCCCGGTTGAATCGTCGGTTGATTCAACCCACCGACCCCATCCATCCCGTTGGGCAGACGCTGACCATGCCAATGGATGGTCGTGTGCTCCGGCAGCTTGTTCGTCACAAAGACGCGCACCCTGTCTCCTTCCACCACTTCGATGGTCGGACCAGGAGACTGTCCGTTGTACCCCCACAGGTGAGCCCTCGTCCCCGGAGCCAGTTCACGCACGACGGGCTCGGCCACAAGGTGGAACTCCTTGACACCATCCTTCATGCGCCATGGCAACGTCCAACCGTTGAGCGTGACCACGGGGTTGTAAGGTCGACCGCTGTTGGGCACAAGCGGAGGCAT
>SCTG01000249.1 GCA_004298335.1 Nitrospirota bacterium | reverse complement strand
TCCTGAAGGTCATCGGCCACAGCCATGCCTGCTCCTCACGTGCCAATGCGGGCTGTGACCAGCCCCATCGACACTTCCAGCTTGTTGCACAGGTCGATGACGGCCACGACCTTGGCGTACTGCGTGCGCGCGTCACCCTTGATGGCCACGCTCATCTTGGCGTCCTCGGCCTTGGCTTGCTGCAGACGCGTCTCCAGCTCAGCCAGGCTCACAGGCACGCCATTGAGGGCCAGCGTGCCCTCAGGCAGCACCTGCACCACCTTGAGGGGGTGCTTCTCGGTGCTGGGCTTGTTGCTGGGCTTGGGCATGTTGACGCTCAGGCCTTGCACCGAAGCGGTCGTCATCAGGATGAACACCACGAGCAGCACGTACGCCAGGTCCAGCATGGGCGTGACGTTGATGGTGTCGTAGGGTTTGGTGTCGTCTTGAACTTGCATGGGGTGTTCCGCCTTTATTGCAGGCGCTTGGTCGCCAGGCCGATCTCGGTGATGTCGAGCTTCTTGGCGATCTCCAGCACGGCCATGACCTTGTCGTACTGCGTGGCCGCATCGGCCTTGAGCACCACAGGCAAGGCCGGGTTGGCGGCCTTGTACTGCGCCAGCGAGGACTGGAGCTGGTCCAGGCTCACGGGGTAGGCATCCAGGTAGACCTGGCCATCAGCGGTGATCGTGATGCCGCGGGTCTGCGGCTTGGCCAGGTTGTTGGTGGCCTGGGTCAAGGGCGGCTGAACCTTCACGCCCTGCACGGAGGCCGTGGTCATGATGATGAAGGTCACCAGCAACACGTACGCGAGGTCCAACATCGGGGTGATGTTGATGTCGTCGTAAGGCTGGTTATCCGCTTTGACGTCGCCGGCCATCTATTGCCCCTGTTCAGCGAGCGCCGTAGGTTTCGGCCACGCGCGTCACGAACTCATCGACAAAGATCTGCATGTCCGACGAGATGTTCTTGATGCGCGCTGCCAGGTAGTTGTAGCCAAACAGCGCAGGGATGGCCACGCCCAGGCCCGCCACCGTGGCCAACAGGGCCGCCGCGATGCCGGGAGCGATGGCATTGACGTTGACGTCGCCCGCCGCGGCAATGGCCGCGAAGGTGATCATCACGCCCACCACGGTGCCCAGCAGGCCCAGGAACGGGCCGCCGGAGATGGCGATGGTCAGCAGCACCATCTTGGAGTTCAGCTCGTGGCTCTCACGGACCAGGTCGGCGTCGATGGCGGCCTTGACGGCGTCGATCGAAGCGCCCGACAAGGGGTTGGAACCCGCCTTGCCCACATCGCGCTTGGTCAACTCGCGCAGGCCGGCTTCGTACAGACGCTGCAA
>SCTG01000192.1 GCA_004298335.1 Nitrospirota bacterium | reverse complement strand
TGATCTGGGCGCCCCAGAGCGTGGCCTGGAGGCCCGTCTTGAGGAGGACAGCCTGCGACTCGATGTCGAGGATGTCTCGGCCGAACTTGCGGATGTCCGCGTAGTCCGTCGCGTTCATGTAGATGCGGGCGACCCGGAGGTCGTGGCGCTCCACTTCGGCGAAGGCGTCCGCGAGGACCGAGGGGCTGATCGGAGCCACGACGTTGATGTCGGGGTTCGTCTGGCCGGGGAGAGTGTCGAAGCCCGAGACAGCGATGCTGTCGAGGACGGCGAACACACGCTCATCTTCCGCCGCCTGGATCTGCGCCTTGGCGAGGTCCTGGCTGCGCTCGATGAGGTCGAAGCGGCGCTCCTTGATCTGCGTGAGCGGGATCTCCGGGTTCGAGGCGATCTCGAACAGCGGGAAGATCACGCGACGCGGCTTCTGGATGGCGAGGATGTTCTCGCCCTCTTCGCCGACCACGTACGCCGTGACGTCCGGATCCTTGTCGTAGATCGGGAGCGCCCCATCGGGGAGCTGCTCGACCAGGAAGGTCTTCCGGCCGACCGCCGTGTAGTCACGGCGAAGGCGGAGAGGTTGGATCATGGAGGCAGCGAGCTTCGCACGGCCAGCGGCCGTCTTGATGTACTCGCTGATGATCTGCTGCTTGATGTCGTTGGAAACCATGTTCGTGCCTTTTTGACCTTTCCGCTCAGACCTTGAGGTCCAGCACGAGCATGGGGGTGTTGGCGTCGGGGGCAGCCTTGACGATGCCCATGACAGTGGGAGCGGTCGGAGTCGTGGCGTAAGCCACCGCCGCGAAGAGCTGCTCGTACGAGTCGTCCGGGTTGTTCGTGAGAAGCCCGTTCGCCGAGGCGTAGAGACGGTCGCCCGCCGCGTAGACCAGGTTGTCACCAGCGTTGCCGGGACCCGTTGCCTGGAGCACCTTGGTCTCGTAGAGCGTCACTCCGATGCAGGAGCCCGATCCACAGACGTAGGGACCACGCCCGGAGGCGGGGCCAGGAGTGTTCTCGTAGGCGTTGCCCACGGCGTCGTTCAGGAAGATCCCGAGCGGCCGTTGACCTGCGAGGAAGACCGGACCGGCGGTGACCGAAGGTCCGCCGATGACGTTGTTGCCGACTGCCGGGCGCGTGAAGGCGACCGAGCCACCGAGTACGCCGACCTTCGTGATACCGGCGAGGGTGGTGCTGACGAGAGTTGCGCCCGTGTAGACGACAGGATTGGCCTGGGTGAAGGCATCCGCCGCGAGAGCACCCACAGAGTTGCGGGTGACCACGTGGAAGAGTTGCACTCGACCCGAAGTCTCCTTGAAGTCACCCGAGCTTTGTCCGCGCATGCTCATTGAATGCGTCTCCTATGGGCGGGAAAGCGTTGGGGGTCTTCACATCTACATTTTCATTTAAGCAATCACCCTTAGGGCGGTGATTGAAGGATTATTGAAGACCGTGAGGGTTCAAGTTGAACCCCCTGGTTTCAACGATCTGTAGGGAGCCCGAAGGCTTCCTTGACGTTCGGGGCCGAACCCCAGAGGGACGAGAGCTTGTCGACTTCGCTCCCTCCGCGGGCGGAGGGGCCGCCACCGATCTGGCTCACGCCCTGGGTGGGGCGGGTGCCAACGGTGCGGGTGGAAGCGGTGCGAACCGCGTGAGCCTGCTTCTGCTGACCCTGCTCACCATCCTGAGCCTGCTGGGCCTGCTGAGCCTCGTCGTTGGAGAAGAGCTGACGAAGGACGTCGTCCTCCGGTCCTAGCTGGACTTCGCCCACGTCCATCGACGGGGTCTCCAACTCGATGTCCATCTGAGCGACGGGAGCCTGGATGCCGCCATCCGAGGCGAGCATCTGGTCGATGAGGGCGTCGTCGCCCGTCATCATCTGCTGTTGCTGAGCAGGGACCTGCATCTGCTGGCCCTGACCCTGTTGCTGCATCTGCTGGACGATCTGCTGAGCCGCCTGAGCCGGGTCCTGGCCAGCCTGGATGGCTGCCTGGATGGCCTGCTGCATCTGCTGCTGGGCCTGCTGCTGCTGGGCGAGTTGTTGCTGCTGGTTCGCCATCATCGGCATCCCCTGCCCCTGCTGCGGACCGCAGTGACCCTGCTGCTGCATCTGAGCGAGCTGCTGCTGCATCTGAGCGAGCTGCTGCTGGAGAGCCTGGACCTGCTGCTCCGCCTGGACCTGCTGCTGCTGGCCAACCTGCTGCTGGGCCTGAGCCTGCTGCTGCTGAGCCATCTGCTCCTGCATGGCCTGCTGGACCATCTGCTGGGCCGACTGCATGTCGCCCTGCTGGAGAGCCTGGACGGCCTGGGCCTGGAGCTGCTGGTTGGCCTTCTTGTCGTCGCCCTTGTCGTCCTTCTTCTCGCCGTCGTCCTTCTTGG
>SCTG01000187.1 GCA_004298335.1 Nitrospirota bacterium | reverse complement strand
GCCGCCCACAAGGCGACGGTGACGAAGGACGGCAGCACGGAGACGATGGAGGTGCCGCCCGACGTGCAGGACACGCTCTCGGTCATCTATTTCTTCCGGACGCTTCGGGCGGCGGACGTGGGCTCCTCGACGATTGTCAACGTCAACCACGACAAAAAGAACTACAAGCTCGAGTTACGCGTCGAGGGCACGGAGCGGCTCAAGGGGCCGCTCGGCGAGTTTGACACGGTCCGCATCCTGGCGATCATGCCGTTCAAGGGGCTCTTCATGAACGAGGGAAACATCCGGATCTGGGTGACCAACGACGCGGCGCGCGTGCCGGTGCTCATGAAGGCCAAGGTGATCATCGGCTCCGTCACGGCCACGCTGACCGGCGTCGAGGGCGTCACGCTGGCGGCCAAGCCGTGACTACGCGGAAGGTATTGGCTATACTGTGCGTGAGGAGCAGACCCTGATGGCCCGTATCGGCACCACGCTCACCCGCTTCATCATCGAGACCCAGGCCGGCCATCCGGCCGCCACGGGCGAATTCTCCGCCCTGCTGGCCCAGATCGGCCTGGCGGGCAAGATGGTCGCCAACGACCTGCGCCGGGCCGGCCTCATCAACATCCTGGGCCTGACCGGCGAGACCAACGTCCAGGGCGAGGCCGTCAAGAAGCTCGATACGATCGCCAACGAGAACTTCGTCAAGGTCTTCCAGTACAGTGGGCTGGTCTGCGCGCTGGCCTCGGAGGAACTGGAGAAGCCGGTCAAGCTCCCGGAGAACTGGCCGCTCGGCAAGTACATGCTGCTGTTCGATCCGCTGGACGGGTCGTCCAACACCGACGTCAACATGCCGCTGGGGGCGATCTTCTCCATCCTCCGGTACGAGGGCAAGGGCGGATTGCCGCCCGACTCGGAGCTTGTCCGCAAGGGCACGGAGCAGGTGGCCGCAGGCTATCTCATGTATGGCTCGAGCACGATGCTGGTCTTCACCTCCGGCAAGGGCGTGAACGGGTTCACGCTGGACCCCGGCATCGGGGAGTATCTCCTGACGCATGAGAACATCCGGATGCCGGCGAGGGGCAAGACGTACGCCGTCAACGAAGGCAACTACCATAAGTGGCCGGCGGGCACCAGGCGGTACGTCGATCACCTGAAGGAAGCCGACAAGGCGACCGGGCGGCCGTACGCGGGGCGGTATTCGGGCTGTCTGGCGGCCGACGTGCACCGCATCCTGCTCGGCGGCGGCATCTATCTCTATCCGGGCGAGACGGACAAGCCCGAGGGGAAACTGCGCCTGCTGTATGAGGCGAACCCGCTGGCGATGGTCGTGGAACAGGCGGGGGGCAAGGCCAGCACCGGCACCCATCGGATCCTCGACGTCGAGGCGAAGGCCCTGCACCAACGCGTGCCGCTGCTGATCGGCAGTACGGACGACGTCAGTCTGGCCGAGACGTTCATTCAAGGGAAACAATAACGGGGGATGCCATGACCAACCGCGTGCGTGAAATCCTGAGCTGGTACGGCACCGACAACGCCGGCGTGAAGACGAACCTGGCGCGCATCCTGAACCACGGCACGCTGAAGGGCACCGGCAAGTGCCTGATCCTGCCCGTGGACCAGGGTTTCGAGCACGGCCCGGCCCGCAGCTTCGCGGTCAACCCGCCGGGCTACGACCCGCGCTACCACTTCGAGCTGGCCATTGAGGCCGGCTGCAACGCCTACGCGGCTCCGCTGGGGGCCCTGGAGGCCGCCGCGGGCGACTTCGCGGGCGACATCCCGCTGATCCTCAAGCTGAACAACCACGACGTCCTGAACGACGACAAGGACCCAATCTCGGCCGTGACGGGCAGCGTGCGGGACGCGCTCCGGCTCGGCTGCGCGGCGGTGGGCTACACTATTTATCCCGGGTCCTCGCACTGCAAGATCATGTACGAGCAGTTGCGCGCGATCGCGGAGGAAGCGAAGGACGCCAGCCTGGCCGTCGTCGTCTGGTCCTACCCGCGCGGCAGCCAGCTCAGCAAGGACGGCGAGACGGCGATGGACGTCGTCGCGTACGCGGCCCAGATCGCCGCCCAGCTGGGCGCCCACATCATCAAGGTCAAGCTGCCGACCGAGCATCTGGAGCAGGCGGCGGCGAAGAAGGTGTACGAGGCGCAACAGATTCCGATCAAGACGCTGGCCGAGCGGGTGCGGCACGTCGTGCAGTCCTCGTTCAACGGCCGCCGCATCGTGATCTTCTCCGGCGGGGCCACCAAGGAGGACGACAAGGCCATCTTCGAGGAGGTCCGCGCCATCCGCGACGGCGGCGGGTTCGGGTCCATCATGGGGCGCAACTCCTTCCAGCGCAAGAAAGCCGACGCGCTGCAGTTCCTGAAGACCATCACCGGAATTTATGCCGGCACCATCCCGTAAGGCCGTCGCCATCGGCCTGCTCCTGATCGGGGTGGGCGTGATCCTGGGGTTGGTCGTTGCGTCCGACATGGGCTGGCTGCCGTTCGGGCACGCCGTGCCCGACGCGCCGACCGCGGCGAAGCCGGCGGCCGTCGCGCCGACGGCGGGAGGCGGCGCCGACCGGAACTTCGTCGAGGTGGCCAAGGCGGTCACGCCGGCCGTCGTGAACATCTCCACGACCCGGATCAGCCGGCTGCCGGAAGGCCACGCCGGCGGCCCGCCGTTCGACGATCCCTTCTTCCGGCGGTTCTTCGGGGACGAGCTGTTCCGCCGGTTCGAGGCGCCGAAAGACCGCCGCGAGCGCAGCCTGGGGTCCGGCGTGATCGCGGACGCCAGCGGGTACATCATCACGAACAACCACGTCGTGTCCAAGGCGGACGAGATCCGCATCCTCTTCTCGGACAAGCGGAGCTTCACGGCCAAGGTGGTGGGCACCGATCCCAAGACCGACATCGCGGTCATCAAGGTGGACGCCAAGGACCTGCCGGTCATTCCCTGGGCCGACTCCGACAAGCTCCAGGTGGGCGAGTACGTGCTGGCCATCGGCAACCCGTTCGGCCTCAACCAGACCGTGACGATGGGGATCGTCAGCGCGGTGGGGCGCGCCAACGTCGGCATCGCCGAGTACGAGGACTTCATCCAGACCGACGCCGCGATCAACCCGGGCAACTCCGGCGGGGCGCTGGTCAACGCGCGGGGCGAGCTCATCGGCATCAACACGGCCATCTTCAGCCAGAGCGGGGGCTACATGGGCATCGGGTTCGCCGTGCCCAGCAACATGGTCCGCTCGGTGATGGATCAGTTGATCAAGGGCGGCAAGGTCGTCCGGGGCTACCTCGGCGTGTCCATCCAGGAGCTGACGTCCGATCTCGCCAAGCAGTTCGGCGTGACCGAGACCAGGGGCGTGCTGGTCAGCGACGTGCTGGCCGACAGCCCGGCCAAGCGCGCCAAGCTGGAACGCGGCGACGTCATCATCGAGTTCGACGGCCGGGCCGTCGAGAACCCCACGCAGTTCCGCAACCTCGTGGCGCAGACGCCGATCGGCAAGAAGGTGCGCGTCAAGTTCCTGCGGGGCGGCGCGGCGCGCGACCTCGACGTGACGATCGCCGAGCAGCCCAAGGCCATGGCGCAGCCGGAGAGCCCGGGGGAGGAGGGCGGCGAGGCCCGCGCGTCCGGCGCGTTCGCCGGCATGGACGTGCGCGAGCTCACGGCCGAGCTGGCGCGGCGCTTCAATCTCCGCGACGACCGGAGCGGCGTGATCGTGGCGCGCGTCGCGGAGGGCAGTCCGGCCGGCGAGGCGGGCCTGCAGGCTGGCGACCTCATCACCGAGATCAACCGCAAGCCCGTCGCCAGCCTGCGCGACTTCCAGAACGTGACGGGCAAGCTGGCGGCCAAGGAGCCCGCGCTCGTGCTGGTCGCCCGCAACGGTCGCAACTTCTATCTTACGATCAAGCCCTGACCTGAATAGTCCACGCTAAGTAGCGTAACCGAGCTTTGCATCCTACGTCTGTTGATTCCGGCGGTCCTGTGCTATCATGGCGCATTTGCGAAAGGGGGTGGCAGTATGGTGCTCCGTGCGACGTTGGTCGTTCTTTGCATCGTGCTCGGTCTTGCCCTGTTTTCGGACGGATCCGGCCAGGAAAACGGCTGGCTCCTGGCGGGGGGCGTCGGCCTGCTGGTGGCCGCCATCGCGCTGGGGATGGAATACTCGCTGCGGGAGGCCGGCCCCGGCGTCCTGCTGGGAGGCACGGCGGGCCTGACCGCCGGCCTGCTGCTGGCGGGCATCGCCTCGTGGGCGGTCGCGGTCACGATTCCGGCCTTTGAACCCGTTCCGGTGCTCGGTTTCCTGTTTCTGACGACCTTTCCTTATCTCGGCCTCATCTTCGGGATCAAGATTTTTACCGCCGCCGGCATTCTCGGCCAGTCGGACGCCGCGTCCGCCGATGGGCACGCCTCGGTCAGCCCCAAGATTCTCGACACCAGCGTGATCATCGACGGGCGGGTCGCCGACCTGTGCGAGACCGGGTTCCTGGAGGGGACGTTCGTCCTGCCGCAGTTCATCCTGAACGAGCTGCAGCACATCGCCGACTCGTCCGACACCCTCAAGCGGGGGCGCGGGCGGCGGGGGCTGGACGTGCTCGCCAAGATCCAGAAGATGGTGGACATCGAGGTGAGCATCGTCGAGGAGGACTTCCCGCACATCAAGGAGGTGGACTCCAAGATCGTGATGCTGGCCAAGAAGATGAACGCCAAGGTGATCACCAACGACCTGAACCTCAGCAAGGTGGCCGAACTGCAGGGCGTCCGCGTGCTCAACATCAACGAGCTCTGCAACGCCTTGAAGCCGGTGGTGCTGCCGGGCGAGCAGCTCCGGGTTTTCGTGCTGAAGGAGGGGAAGGAGGCCGGGCAGGGCGTGGCCTACCTGGACGACGGGACCATGATCGTCGTGGACAACGCGAAGCGGTTCATCGGGTCGACCATCACCGTCGTGGTGACCAGCGTCCTGCAGACGCAGGCCGGCCGGATGATCTTCGCCCGCCTGAAGGAAGAGACGGAGGGCCAGGAAGTCCCCGTGTCCCGCAATTGAGTCCGGGCAGGCGCTGACCCATGGCCAAGGCCGGCAAAGTTGTGGCCGTGGTGCCGGCGGGCGGCGCCGGCAAGCGGATGGGCGCCGGCACGCCGAAGCAGTTCCTGATGCTGGACGGGGTGCCGATGATGCTGCACTCCCTGCGGGCGCTCGAGCGGACGCCCGGCGTGACGGAAATCGTGCTGGTGGTGCCGAAGGGGGAGCAGGCCCGCGCGCTCACCGAGGTGGTGGAGCGGTACGGGTTGAAGAAGGTGCGGAAGGTCGTGCCCGGCGGCGCGACGCGCCAGGAGTCGGTGCACCACGGCCTCAATGAAGTGGATGAGGACGTCGAGATCGTGGTGGTGCACGATGCGGTCCGGCCCTTCGTCACGGAGGATCTCGTCACGCGGTCGATCGAGGCGGCGCGCCGGCACGGCGGGGCGATCGCGGCGGTGCCGATGAAGGACACGCCGAAGCAGGCCGGCCCGGACGGCCTGATCCGCAAGACGCTG
>SCTG01000020.1 GCA_004298335.1 Nitrospirota bacterium | reverse complement strand
CACAAATGGCTGTGCGCCCCCAAAGGGGCGGCCTTCCTGCACGTCCGCCCGGACCGGCAGGCGGCGGTCCGCCCGCTTGCCATCAGCCACGGGGCTCATTCCCGTCGCAAGGACCGCTCGCGGTTTCACCTTGAGTTCGACTGGACGGGCACGCATGATCCCACCGCCTGCCTGGCCGTCCCGGTGGCGATCCGTTTCCTCGGCGCTCTGCTGCCGGGCGGATGGCCGGCCGTCATGGCCCGCAACCACGCCCTGGCCTGTGAAGCCAGGCAACTCCTCTGCCGCGCGCTGGCGGTTCCGCCGCCTTGTCCGGACGCCATGATCGGGGCGATGGCGGCCGTCCCGCTTCCCAGCGCCGCGGAAAACCCCGGCGGCTCCCCAAACGCCCGGGACCCCCTGGAGACGGCTTTGTATACACGATTCCAGATCGAAGCGCCGGTGACGACGCTGCCGACCCAGCCCGTCCGCCTTCTTCGCATTTCGGCCCACCTCTATAACGACCCGTCCCACTACGCCCATCTGGTCAAGGCCCTCGCCGAACTGTTATAAAACGCCATGAAGATCGCCACGTTCAATGTGAACTCCCTGCGCAAACGCCTGCCGATCGTGCTCGGCTGGCTCGAGCGACACCGGCCCGACGTGCTGTGCCTGCAGGAAACCAAGGTCCAGGACGGGGACTTCCCGGCGCTCGCGCTGACCGCCGCCGGCTACCAGGTGACGTTCCGGGGCATGAAATCGTACAACGGCGTCGCCGTGCTGACCCTGCGCAGGCCCGACGCGGTGTTCTACGGGTTCGACGACGGCAAGGACCCGGACGAGGCGCGGCTCTTGCGGGTGGTCGTCCAGGGCATTCCGATCATCAACACGTACATCCCCCAGGGGTTCGAGATCGAGTCGCCGAAGTACCAGTACAAGCTCGGCTGGTTCACGCGCCTGCGCGCCTACTTCGACCGGCACCTCTCGCCGAAGAAGCCGGCGATCTGGTGCGGCGATGTGAACGTCGCGCCGGGACCGATGGACGTCCACAGTCCGGAGACGCACCTCAAGCACGTCTGCTACCACGAGGACGCCAGAAACGCCTACACGAAAACGCTCGCGTGGGGGTTCGAGGACGTCTTCCGGAGGCTCCATCCAGACCGCCGGCAATTCACCTTCTGGGATTACCGCCAGCCAAGTTCGCTGGACGCCGACAAGGGCTGGCGGATCGACCACATCCTCGCGACCGCGCCGCTCGCGAAGACGTGCACGCAATGCGACGTGGACATCGAGCCGCGGCGCGCGAAGGACCCCTCCGACCACACCGTCCTGTGGGCGGAATTCCAGGCGTAGCCCGTCCGGCGCGCCACGCTTGCATCTCGATTTGGACCTGTGCTAGCGTACCGTTGCGTGTCGCCGTTGAAGGAGTCCGGCGGTGAGACGCAAGATGAGAAAGGACTCCATCGCGATCGTGCCTTGCAGTAGGAATCTGATCGGACAATCTGCTCTGAAAGACGCCCTCGCCAGTGCGCCTTCGGTGCTCTCCATGCCTTTCTCATTCCTTACTCCCAAGACAGCGTCGCATCAGTAAAGGAGGTACCCGATGGGTACGAAGTTGTATGTGGGCGGCCTGCCCTATTCCACCACCGAGCAACAGCTCAGCGAGCTG
>SCTG01000186.1 GCA_004298335.1 Nitrospirota bacterium | reverse complement strand
GCGCGAAGCGCATCCGGGCGATTTTCGAACAGGCGCCGCTCGGTATTGCGGTCATCAACTCGCACTCCGGGCAGTTTCTCGAGATCAACAGCAAGTATTGCGAGATGACGGGCTTTTCAGAAAATGAGATGTTACGCCATACGTTTCAGGACATCACTCACCCCGAGGATCTCCAGGCCGACCTGAACAACATGAAACTTCTCCTGGAAGGCAAGATCGAATCCTTCGAGATGGACAAACGGTATATACGGAAAGATAACTCGATAGTGTGGGTTCATCTGACTGTCGTGCCGTTATGGTGGGGTGCAGAACACCCCCGGCTGCATATTGCCATGGTCGACGACATCACCAAGCGCAAACGGGCAGAAGAGGCAGCGACCTTGTTCCGCTCGCTCGTCGAGCATACGAATGACGGCATTGAGGTCATTGACCCGAAAACGGGGCGCTTCCTGGACGTGAATGAGAAAGCCTGTCTGGCCCACGGTTACACCCGCGATGAGTACCTGTCGCTTACGGTCCTCGAGATCGACCCCCTGGTGGCTACCCAGGGTTGGGAAAAGACCATGGACGAAAACCGCCGCTGCGGTTCCCGGGTTCTCGATACCCTGCATCGGCGCAAAGACGGCTCCGTGTTTCCTGTCGAAGTCAATGTTACGTACATCCGCCTGGATCGCGATTACCTGCTCGCGGTGGTGCGCGACATCTCCGAGCGCAAGCAGGCGGAAGCGGCGCTGCGCGAGAGCGAGCAGCAGCTGAGGCTGTTCACGCTGACGACAAATGACAGCACCTGGAATTGGGACTTGGTAGCCAACCACGTGATGCGCAGCGGCTTCGAGAGGGCATTCGGATACTTGACGGAGGAAGTGGCTCCAGGCATTGATTGGTGGGTAGAGCGGCTTCACCCAGATGACCGGGAAAGGGTGATGTCAACGTATCAGGATGCTGTCGCGAGAGGAAGCGTAACTTGCTCTTATGAATACCGGTTTCGCCGCCGGGACGGCGCTTATGCCATGATCGACGACCGCGCTTATATTGTGTATGACGGCACAGGAAGGCCTGTGCGTATGCTTGGTGCGATGACAGACATTACCAGGCGCAAGCAGGACGAAGAGACGTTACGGAAGAGTGAGCAGCAGCTTCGCCAGCTTTTCGAGGACCGCGACCGCATGGCCCGAGATCTCCACGACAACATTATTCAGGCGCTCTATGCGGTCGGCATGGGTCTCGAGGAATGCCAGCGGTTGATCAGGAAAAATTCCGCGTTGGCCGTCAGGATGGCGGGCGACGCTGTCACCAGCCTGAACGCAGTGATGCGTGATGTGCGGCAGTATATCAAGGGGTTGGAACCGCAGTTTCTGAGCGGACGGCAGTTGAGAGTTGAACTGGCGGAACTGGTCCGAACAATGGAAGCCCCCCATCTTCTCCGTTTTCGCTTGAGCGTGGACCCGGCAGCCGCGGCAAGCCTGACCTCCGAAGAGGCGAACCATGTCCTGTGCGTCGTGCGCGAGGCCATGAGCAACAGTCTTCGGCACTCTCACGCGAAGACCGGGGCCGTCTCACTTCTGCAGCTGAACGGGCACATACGTCTTGAAGTGGTGGATGATGGCACCGGCTTTGACATGCATACGGACGGTGAACGTGGCGAAGGATTGCACAATATGACGGCGCGCGCCCAAGAGCTCGGCGCGCGATTGGAGGTCGTCGCTCAGCGTGGAGAAGGGGTGCGTGTGCTCCTTGATATTCCTCGGGATCGTGAACATGTCTAAACCCGCTGACAATCCGACCAGATTGTTGCTGGTGGACGACCACGAAATGGTCCGCATAGGTTTGCGGACGCTGCTCGGCAAAACCAAGACGTTCCAAGTGGTCGGCGAAGCGGGCACCGCCGCCGCTGCCGTCACGGAAGCGGTTCGTCTGAAGCCCGACGTGGTGCTGATGG
Source organism: Nitrospirota bacterium (assembly GCA_004298335.1). GTDB lineage: Bacteria > Nitrospirota > Nitrospiria > Nitrospirales > NS-4 > SCTG01. The sequence goes on along the minus strand of SCTG01000186.1, from coordinate 1,506 downwards.
ATCTCCGTCTGCCGGACGGCAGCGGTGTTGATGCGTGCCGGGAAATACGGGCGGCCTGCGCCGCGACGAAAGTGTTGTTCCTGACGTCCTACTCCGAGGACGACGCCGTGCTGTCGAGCGTCGTCGCCGGCGCGTCTGGCTATCTGCTGAAAGAGATCGGCGGGGGGGCCTTGGTCCGCGCCATCGAGTCCGTGGCCGCCGGGCAATCAATCCTCGACGCTGCCGTGACAAACCGGGTGCTCGCCCGTATGCGGGACATTTCTCATGAGGACGAATCGGACAAAGGAAAGTTTTTGTCGCCTCAGGAAAAGAAGGTTCTGTCCCTGGTCGCCGAAGGGAAGACCAACAAAGAAATCGCCGCTGCGCTCGACCTGAGCGACAAGACCGTAAAGAACTACCTCAGCAACATCTTCCAGAAACTGCAAGTGTCCCGCAGGACCCAGGCCGCCGCCATCTTCATCTCCGATTCCGCCAAGTAGGGGCGGTTCGCGAACCGCCCCTACAATAAGAACAGCCCCTGTCCGTCCTCCGTTTTGTCATTGATTGTATGAAATCGCCACTCTCTAGGGCCATTCGGCCTTAGCGATAGGGCTGTTTTCTTACTACTTACGTCCTGTAAAGCCCTACCACTTTGTCATCAATAAGCTGAGCATACGAACAATTCGGATCGCGAACCATTCGGTGTCCGAACTGTTCGGAGGCTGAATGATGAGGAAGGACGTCGGCGTGATAGAGGCGGAGATCATGTCGTTGGCGCCCCGTGTGGCGGCCGAGCTGATGAAGGTCAGCCGGACGCTCGCATTCGATGGCCCATCCTTGAACAAGGACGGGCGGCGCCGGATCGGCCCGACACAGGGACGGATTCTCACCTTCCTGCTCAGCCGGTCTCCCGATCATATCACGCTGTCAAGTCTCGCCGAGGGCGCCGCGCTCTCGCACGCCACGGCGAGCGAAGCCGTGAGGGCGCTGAAGGCGAGAGGGTTTGTCCGGAAGGCCCGATCCAAAGACGATGCCCGTGTTGTGTTCCTGTCGTTGTCCGCAGCGGGCCGGCGCAAGGCGGAACGGGCCTTGGCCGGAAGCCATCATCTGAACACAGTCATCGAAAGACTGACCTCCAGGGAACAGGAACTGGTCTTTCACACCCTGAAAAATATTCAACAGGCGATGAATCACGGAGAGAAGAAGCCATGACCGGACACATGCTGATTCCGGACAAGCTTCAACAGGTACTCGTCTTCGAGATCGCAGGAGACTCCTTCGCCATCCCGCTTGACGCTGTCCGTGAAATCCTTCCCTTGCCGCTGCTCTCGCATCCTCCCGGCCTCCCGTCGTTCCTGGAGGGCTTCCTGAATCTCGGAAGACAGGCCGTTCCAGTCTTGAATCCCGCGCGTCTCTTTCACCTTGAAGGTCTGACTCCTGGCCCCTACTCGCATCTTATTGTTCTGGAGAAGACGGGGACACCGCTCGCCATCCTGGCGGACCGCGCGGCGGGAGCCACGGAGGTCC
>SCTG01000185.1 GCA_004298335.1 Nitrospirota bacterium | reverse complement strand
CTCAGGGGCGCCCCTATAATCCGTGGAGAGCGATGCCCAGCGAAATCCGCATCGTGCTTTCGGAGGCCGCCATTCCCACTGCCATTCTGAGACTCACCCTCTGCCTCATCGGTGTGCTCTCTGCGGCGGGCTGCGTTCCGTCGCTGACGCATGCCGCCGGACCGGTGGCCGTGTCCGCCAGCGCGTCCCCTTCCCAGCGGGTCCCGGACCCGAAGGCCTATTATCATTTCCTGCGCGGGTATCAGGCCGAACTGGCCAACGATGCCGGAACGGCTCAGGAAGAGTATCTCAAAGCGCTTGCGCTTGATCCCGCCTCCGTGGTGCTCCACCTCCGCCTGGCGGCGCTCTACCATGCCAAGGGTGAGCATGGGAAAGCTCAGGCCCATGCCGAACAAGTGCTGGCCAAAGACGCCGCCAGCCTTCCGGCCCTGAACATCCTGGCCGCCGTCGCGGCGGCCACGAGCCGTTCCGATCTCGCGATCGGGTATTACGAGCGAATCGTGGCGATCCGGCCGCAGGAAACGCAGGCCTATTATTCGATGGGCATGCTGCTGGCCGGCCAGAAACGGTACGAGGAGGCCGAGCGGGTTCTCCGTCAAGGGATCGCGCTGGCGCCGGCGCCCTCTCCGACCGGCTACCTGTACCTCGGCCACGTGCTGGTCGAGCAGAAGGCATGGGATCGGGCCGTGCAGGCCTATCAGGATGCCTTGGCCATCAACCCAGGCTTTGATCCGGCCTATCTGGGGCTGGCGGCGACGCTGGAAGCCAAGGGCGACGCCGCACAGGCCATAGCGATTCTGCGGAAATATCTGCAGACGATCAACCGGGGCAATCGTGAGGTGCGCCACCGGCTGGTCCGGTTGCTGTTGACGCAGAAGGCTTACGAGCCGGCGCTGGTTTTGCTGCGCGAGACCGTCCAGGAATCTCCCGGCGATGTGGAGGCACAGCTTCGCATCGGCCTGATTTACGGTGAAATGAAGGAGTTCCCGAAAGCGGTGGAGCAGATGAAACTCGTGCTGGCACTGCGGCCGAACGAACTGCGGGTGCGCGATCACATGGCCTACCTCTATGAGGAGATGAAGGACTACGAGAAAGCCGTTGCGGAATACCGGGCGATCATCCAGTCCGATGAGCGGTTCTCCGACGCCCACCTCCATCTGGGGTACCTGCTGTACCGTCTGAAGCGAACCGAGGAGGCGTTGCCGCATTTTCGCCAGGTGATCGCCCTGAATCCCAAGTTGCCGGACGCCTATCAGATGCTGGGCCTTGCCCTGCTGCAGGCCTCTCGGCACGACGAAGCGGTCGCCGTTTTTCGCGACGGACTGCAGGCGAATCCCGGCAACGCCGACTTCCACTTCAACCTGGGCACCGCCTATGACAAGCTGGGGCGGTTTGACGAACTGGTCGGCGAGATGCAGGAGGCCATCCGGCTGGACCCCAAGCATGCCGATGCGCTGAACTATCTGGGGTACACGTTTGCGGAGCGCGACATGCGGCTGGAGGAGGCCGTCGGGCTGATTCAGCGGGCGCTCGTGGTCAAGCCGCAGAACGGGTACTACCTCGACAGCCTTGCGTGGACCTATTTCAAGATGGGCCGTCTGGAGGAAGCGCTGGAGGAAATGAAGCGGGCCGTCGCCGTGGTTCCCGACGATCCGGTGTTCTTCGAACACCTTGGCGAGATCTGCCTGACCAACAACCTGCAGAATGATGCCCGTGAAGCCTGGATTCGCTCGCTGGAACTCGACCCGGCGAACAGAAAGCTGACGGAGCGGTTCAAGGCCAAGGGGTTCTGGGACCCGGCCGTCGATGAGCGGATCCGCAAAGCCCAGCATAAGCAATCGCAAAAATCTCTCTAGCCGGTTGCCGGCCGCGCGACTCTTACTCGTGGTTCTCTCATGCCCGGAGTCGGCGCATTGAGTTCACGTGC
>SCTG01000184.1 GCA_004298335.1 Nitrospirota bacterium | reverse complement strand
GCCCGGTGTACTTCATCCTGGATAAGAGCTGCGCCTCCGACCAGGCCGGCTCCTGCGCGCGCTAGGGAACTAAAATAGGGTCAGACTCGATTTTGGGGTACGATTAACCGCGGAGGATTGGGCGATGGCGGGACAAGGCTCCGGGGGCAATGTACTCGCGGCGTTGTGCAGTTTCTTCATTCCAGGCTTGGGGCAGCTTCTCCAGGGACGCCTGGGCATGGCGATTGTCCAGTTCCTTCTCGCCGTCGCGCTCTGGTTCGTTTTTCTCGGTTGGATCATTCACATCTGGTCGATTCTCGATGCGGCCAAATTCAATCCGGAAAACCCACCGGCAGCGACCTAGGAAGCAACAGAGGACAGGCTGCTGTAGTTGCGGCACAATGGGGGTGACTATGGCTGGCGTGAGAAGAACATGGCGGGGATGCCGGGCGCTGCTCCTGGCGGCGCTGTTCCTCTGTGTGCCGGTCCAGTCCGACCGCGATCTCCGGGCGGAAGCCGGGAAAGCGGCGGCGCCGAAGAGCGCCTACGTGCTCAAAATCCCATTCGGGCTGGAGGACGTGGCCGGCTACATCCCGGCGGATAATCCGCTCACCGCGGAGAAAGTCGAGCTGGGCAAGCTGCTCTTCTTCGATATGCGCCTCTCGTTCAACAACACCGTCTCCTGCGGCAGCTGCCACCTCCCGCACCTCGCCTGGACCGACGGGCGGCAGTTCGGCCTCGGCATCCACGGGCAGCCGGCCAGCCGCAACTCCCAGACCATCGTCAACCGCGTCTACAGCACGGAGCAGCTCTGGGACGGGAAGCGGCCGTCGCTGGAATCGCAGGCCAAGAACCCTTTGACCAAACCCAACAGGATGGGCATGCCGTCAGCCGAGGCTCTCGTGGCGAAGCTGAACGCGATCCCGGGCTACCGCGAATGGTTTCAAAAGGTCTTCGGCACGGACGTGACGATCGACGGCGTGGCGAAGGCCATTGCGGCCTTCGAACGGACCATCCTCTCGGGCAACAGCCCGGCCGACCGCTACGACATGGGCGGGGAGGAGAACGCGATCTCGGACTCGGCGAAGCGGGGGCTGGCGCTCTTTCAGGGCAAGGCGCGCTGCACGCGCTGCCACTCCGGCTTCAACTTCAGCGATGAAAAATTCCACAACCTGGGCATCGACTGGGACAAGGACCAGGTGGACGTGGGGCGCTATCTGGCGTCCAAGGACCCGGAGGACATCGGGGCGTTCAAGACCCCGACGCTCCGGGAGATCTCCCTGACCGCCCCGTACATGCATGACGGGCGCTTCCTCACCCTGAAGGAAGTCATCGACTTCTACGATAAAGGCGGCATCCAGAATCCCCATCTGTCGAACCTGATCATCCCCCTCAACCTGACCGATCAGGAAAAGGCGGACCTGGTGGAGTACATGCGGTCGTTGAACGGCGAGGGCTTGCAGATGGCGCCGCCGGTCGAATTCCCCCGCTGACGGCGTTCAGGTCGTCACGGCGGCCTGGTCGTCGAGGATCGTGGCGAGCAGCTTGCGTCCGGCCTCGGACGCCGTATGAATGTCCGCGG
>SCTG01000183.1 GCA_004298335.1 Nitrospirota bacterium | reverse complement strand
AAAGTTGGCATTCACTGATTTTACTCTATCCGATATTATGGACGATGTCTTAAATGCGCATCTTTTTCATCATGCGACATTTCAAGATCTGCCCAGACATCCCAAATTACTCCTCAACGCTACTTCCTTCGGAAGCCATTTACGCTTCGTTTTTACTGATTCGGCTTTTCGCGAACTCCGCTCGTCGTTGGCCTCGTTCGAGATTGCGAGCGCTGCTAGAACATCGGCTTCTTTTCCTGGCGCCTTTGAAAGTGTGATGCTTAAGAGACACGGAACTGAGCCGGCACGCGTTCTCCTCCTTTATGACGGCGGAGCCTTTGACAATTTTGGCGTGCAATCAATCCTGGAGTTCCTCACTAGGGCGTCACGCGGGACATCGTTGGACGTTCTGTTTCCAAAAGGATGCGTGATTATCGTTGTCGATGCTTCTGCAAATCCCCATTTCGAAGGTGACTATGCAGGTTTATCGCCGCATGGTGGATTGACGGGAGCGTTCGGTAAACGTATTGCCAACGCTATGGACGCTATGGAGATCATCTCAGAGCGGGATAGGATGGCGTTCTTGCGCGCGCAAGGGATTAGCGATGATGAGCTTTTAGGCCACGCTGTCATCTCAGGTTTGAAACCATGTTCCTGTCATGTCGTGCACTTGGCCCTGAGACATCTCCTAAGTCGAAAATCCGACGATGATCCCTCCTTTGAGAGGCGTGTAACCCGTATCCCAACCGCCTTATGGATTGATAATGAAGGGCGGGCGGATTTATTCGCTGCTGCCTCTGTGTTAGTCAGGGAGCTAGAGGAATCAAAATTATTTTCAGCCAATTTGAAAACCAGTTGCAGAACTCCTGAAGCAGCTCGATAACGGTGAAGAATTCGACCTGCCCTTGACCCTCCCCTCTTCCGACCTATAGTCTTTCGGTATGGCAATCGATCCGGTCTGCGGGATGACCGTGGACGAGCAGACGGCACCGGCGACGGCGGTGCACAACGGCACCACGTACTATTTTTGCGCGCCGGGCTGCAAGCGGACCTTCGAGAAGGACCCGGCCGCGGTCCTGAAGGGCGGGCCCAGAGGCATGGGATCCCCCATGGCGCCGCCGTCCATGCAGATGGTCACGATGATGCCTTCCCGGGCAAAGCCCGCCACGGCCCCCGCTAAGGCTGCATCATCAGGCAAGCCCACAACTCTCACGATTCCGATCGAAGGCATGTCCTGCGCGTCCTGTGTCGCCAAGATCGAACATGGCCTCAGCGAAGTTCCAGGCGTTGTCCGTGCCTCGGTGAACCTGGCGACGGAGAAGGCCACGGTCGAGTACCAATCCGGGGTCGTGGGGCCCGCTGCGTTTGAAGAAACCATCCGCGGCCTCGGCTACACCCCGGTCATGCCGGCTGCCCGCGAAGCGGAGACACCGGCAGCGAAAGAAGCCCGCAAGCAAGCCGCTTATCGAGAATTACGGCTGCGATTCTGGTTTGCCGCCTCGCTGACGGTCCCGGTGATGGTCCTGAGCATGTCGGAGCATCTCCGCCTGCCGCTTTCGCAATCGGCGTCCTTCTGGCTACAGCTCCTGCTCACCACGCCCATTCAGTTCTGGGCCGGGTGGCAATTCTATAGAGGCGCGTGGGCAGTGGCCCGTCACGGAACCACCGACATGAACACGCTCATCGCGGTCGGCACGACCGCGGCCTACGGCTACAGCGTGGCGGCGACCCTCGCGCCGGGATTTTTCACCGCCGCAGGGGCCACGCCACAGGCCTATTTCGACTCGTCCGCGGCCATCGTTACCCTCATCCTCCTGGGGCGCCTCCTCGAAGCCCGGGCGAAGGGACGGACGTCCGAAGCCCTCACCCGGCTGATCGGCCTTCAGGCCAAGCAGGCGCGCGTGATCCGCGACGGCCGCGAGCTGGACATTCCGATCGAGGAGGTGCGGGCCGGCGACGTGGTGGTCGTCCGTCCCGGCGAGAAGGTTCCGGTGGACGGCGTGATCCTCGAGGGCAATTCCTCGCTGGACGAGTCCATGCTGACCGGCGAGTCCATGCCGGTGGACAAGGGGCCCGGCGACAAGGTCATCGGCGCCACGCTGAACAAGACCGGCAGTTTCCGTTTCAAGGCGACGCAGGTCGGCGCCGACACCGCGCTGGCCCGCATCGTGCAGCTGGTCGAGGAGGCGCAGGGGTCCAAGCCGCCGATCGCCCGGCTGGTGGACCAGGTCGCGTCGGTCTTCGTGCCGATCGTCATCGGCGCCGCCCTGCTGACGTTCGGGCTCTGGTTCGCGTTCGGTCCGGCGCCGGCTTTCACGCCCGCGCTGCTGAATTTCGTCGCGGTGCTGATCATCGCCTGTCCCTGCGCGCTGGGGCTGGCCACGCCCACCTCTATAATGGTGGGGATCGGCCGCGGGGCGGAGCGTGGGATCCTGATCCGGGGCGGCGCGGCCCTGGAGCAGGCGCGGGCGCTGACGGCCGTCGTGCTCGACAAGACCGGGACCCTCACGAAGGGCGAGCCGGCGGTCAAGGAGATCGTCGTGCATCGGGAAGGCTGGTCGCGCGAGAAGATTCTTCTGTATGCCGCGTCCGCCGAGCAGGGATCGGAGCATCCGATCGGGGAGGCGATCGTCGCGGCGGCGCGGGGCGAGAAGATTGCGCTGGCAACCCCGAAGGACTTCGCCGCCGTGCCGGGCCACGGCATCCGGGCCACGGTGCAGGGCGAGCCGGTGCGCGTGGGCAATCTCCGGCTGATGGAAACGGACGGCCTGCCGGTGGCCGGCCTGGAGGCCGAGGCCGCGCGTCTGGCGGAAGGCGGCCTGACGCCGATGTTCGTGGCGGTTGGCCAGGCCGTCGTCGGGGTCGTGGCCGTGGCCGATCAGGTGAAAGAGCATGCCCGCGAAGCGGTGGCGGCCCTCAAGGGGCTGGGCCTCGAGGTCATCATGCTCACCGGCGACAACCCGCGCACGGCCGCGGCCGTGGCCGGGGAGGTCGGCATCGAGCGGGTGCTGGCCGAGGTGCTGCCCGACGCGAAGGCGCGCGAGGTGAAGCGCCTGCAGGGAGAAGGGAAGAAGGTCGCCATGGTCGGCGACGGGATCAATGACGCGCCGGCCTTAGCCCAGGCCGACGTCGGCATCGCGATCGGCGCGGGCGCCGACGTGGCCCTGGAGGCGGCGGGCATCACGCTGGTGGGCGGCGACCTGCGCGGCGTGGTCACCGCCATCACGCTGAGCCGGGCCACCATGCGCAACATCCGGCAGAATCTCTTCTGGGCGTTCGTCTATAACATCGTCCTGATTCCGGCCGCGGCGCTTGGCTGGCTCAACCCGATCCTCGCGGCGGGCGCGATGGGGGCCTCCTCCGTCAGCGTCGTCAGCAACGCTCTCCGCCTGCGCTTCTTCACCCCTCCTGCCTAGGTATCTTTTCTCTTCCTTTTTTCCCGGGCTCGTGGTAGAACCTGCGGCAATCACTCCGGGGACACGTGATGGATGAGCTGCTGAACTGGCTGAACAGGGTCGAGCTCCCCGAGACGTATCCCTACATGCTCGCCATTCTGGGCCTCACGCTCATCTGGAAGTTCCATGACATGCAGGTCAAGGCCGGCCGCATCCAGGCCAAGGACTTCTGGGAACGGTCCGGCGTCCGGTTCTTTCTCCGAGCGACTCCCGGCGATACGCAGGCCTGCCTGGCTTGCAAGGAAACGACCAACTCCGTGTTCCTCCCCGGCCTCGTCACCTCCAAGAAGTTCGCTCCCCAGGACAAGCCCTGCACGAACCCGGGCGGGTGCCGGTGTGTCATGGTGGGTCTCTATGGCGGGTGGGCCCAGGCGTTGAGCGCGCTGGCGCTGGCGAAGAAAAGCGGTGGCAAGGCCCGATTGTCCGACGCGGAACTCAAGGCCCTCATTGAAAAGTCCGTGGACGCGCGCGCCGGCGCCTCCGCCGACCGGATCTCGCTCCGGATGCTCAACGCCCTGCGCGCCGAGGGCGGCCAGGTGGAAACCGCCATCGAGCACTATCGCTACATCTTGAGTCACGCCGAGGAGGACCGCGATCTGGCCCTCATGGTGCCGACGTACCTTCGGTTGAGCGAATTGCTGGAGAAGGCGGGGAAAGCGTCCGAGTCGCTCGCCCTTGTGGAGCAATGCCTGCAGGACTATGGCGAAAAGAAAAAAGGTCCCGACGCGCCGACCGAAGCCCAGCGCGCCGCGCTGAACACCCGCAAGAATCTCCTGGCCGCCAAGGTCAAGGGATAGCGAAGCGCCCCTCCGCGGCATCCCGTTCCGCCTGTTCGTACCGCTCCCGCGTTCCGATGTCCGACCAGTAGCCGTTCAGCCGCCAGCCCCGCAGCATCCGATCTTTCCCGAGCAGCGCGTGATAGACGTCGATGATCGAGCCGGGTCCCGGCGGGATGGCGTCGAGGACCTCCGGTTCGAGCACGTGAATGCCGGCGAACATGCAGGGCGCGGGCAGCGGCCTGGCGGGGGGCGCGAGCGGCGGCACGCCGTTGATCTGGAGAATCCGTGAGTCCGCGTCCACCGTGACGGGCCCCCACGCGGCGGCCGCGGGATCCTCCCGAAGGGCCAGGGTGGCCGGCGCCCCGCCTGTCCGGTGCGCGGCGACCAGGCCGGTCAGATCGCAGGCGGAGAGGGTATCGCCGTTCAGCACCAGGAACGGTCCGTCCTTGAGAAAGGGCCCGGCCTGCCTGATGCCGCCGCCCGTCCCCTGGAGCTCGGGCTCGTGCGAGTACGCCACGCGCATGCCCAGGCGCGACCCGTCGCCGATCGCCTGCACGATCTGCTCGCCCAGGTGGTGGAGATTGACGATGACATCGGTGATCCCGTGGCGTTTGAGGAGCAGGAGATTCCAGGCGAGGATCGGGCGGCCGGCGATCGGCAGCAAGGGCTTCGGCGTCGTCTCGGTCAGTGGCCGCAGGCGCGTGCCGAGCCCCGCCGCCAGGAGCATCGCCTTCATTGCAGTTCCGGCACGTGGCGCGCGAGGGCGGCGCGCAAGGGACGCAGCGACTGGTATTTTTCAAGATTGCGCTTCACGTAGCCCAGCGTCCGCGGGACGTATTGGATGTACCGGTCGTTGCTCTTCTCAAGAAGGATGTACACGAAACGCCCGGCGGCCTTGAGATTCCGCTGGATGCTGGTCAGGTCGAAGATGCGCATGAACGTCAGGCGGTCGAGCGGCGCGCCGGCCTTGGCCCGTCCCTCCAGGTAGCGGATGACCAGCTCGTCGACCAGGTCTTCCTCGAGCGCGAGATAGGAGTCGCGCAGCAGGGACGCCAGGTCGTACGAAGCGGGGCCCATCAGGGCGTCCTGAAAATCGATGACCCGGAGGCGTTCGTCCTGCACCATGAGGTTGCGGCTGTGGTAGTCGCGGTGGGTGAAGACGCGCGGCTGGTCGGCCAGCAGCTCGGCAATCTTGCGCATCTCGGCGCGGAGGGCCCGGCGGTCGTTCTCCGAGAGCACCGTCCCGGCGCGTTTTTCGATGCCGTATTCGATGAAGTGGTCGAACTCCCACATCAGGAGCGGCCCGTCGAAGGCGCGGCCGAACGCCAGGCACGACGGGTCGGCGGGAAAGCTCGCCTTCAGGTGGAGCCGGACGAGCGCGTCCACGGCCCGCCGGTAGAGCTCCGCCGTCTCCGGGCTCGCGGAGTCGCCGCAGGCCTGGGCCAGCGTCACGTCGCCCAGGTCTTCCAGGTACAGCAGCCCGGCCGGCTTGTCGTAGTGGTAGAGCGCCGGCACCGCCACGTCGGCCTTGGCGAGATGAGCCAGGATGTTGACGAACGGCAGCTCCATGACGGCGGCCGCGGCGCCGCTGACGGCCTCCTCCGATTGCTTGAACGCCTCGGGCGAGGCCAGCTGCATGAGCACGAGCGTATGGGGCGGGCCGCCCGCCAGTTCCACCCGGAAGTAGCGCCGGTTGGAGGCGTCGCCCGCGAGCGGCGCCATCTTCGACAGGTCCACGCGGAACGGCAGCTTCGTCTTGACCGTGGCGGCGACGAGAGCGGGATCGGGCGGGGGCTGGGTGGCCGGTGCCATGGGGATGGTCAGGCGAACGCGCCGACGTAGTCGCAGCAGAGTTTGCAGGTCGCCACGTACTGGATCTCGAATTCCAGGATGCCGAGCGTGCTGATCTTGCGGTCGCCCGCGTGGCCGCAGGCGTCCGCAAACGCGTCGCCGATGCGGGTGAGCATTGCGTCGATGGAAGGGGCGATCACGGCCTCGGTATAGAGCAGCACCCGCTTTTTGAGTTCGCCGTCGAGCGCCCGCCAGACCGGATCTTTCTCGGCCAGGGAGTCCAGCGCGCCGCGGTAGGCGGCGAGGATGCCCTGCTTCTCGGGGCGGTTGCGGAACAACTCCGCCGTCACGTATTCGATCATGAAGCCCTGCAGGAGCATGGTCTCGAACTGGACGCGCTCGCGATCTTTTTCGGACAGGGACGACAGCACGCTTCGGGTTTCCGGCTTGTCCGCCCGGCTCTTGACGATCATGTCGACGAAGCTCATGCCGATCTCGTGGGGCGTGGCCTTCTTCCCGAAGTGCCGTTTGAAGAGCCGCGAAAACTTGGAGGCGATCCGCGCCAGCATGGGTGCTCAGCCTATCACAACCGCGCCGCCCCATGGTAGACTGGCGCCTGTCCGAGGAGGGCGCACCATGAGTTTGGCCGACAACAAATGCGTGCCGTGCCGGGGCGGCGTCCCGCCGATGGAGAAAGCACGCGCGCAGACCCTGCTGGCGGAGCTCGATCCAGGCTGGCAGTTGAATGCGGCAGGGCATCTGGAACGGGCCTTTCCGTTCAAGAATTTCGCGCAGGCGCTCGAGTTCGCCAACAAGGTCGGGGCGGTCGCGGAGCAGGAGGGACACCATCCGGACCTCCTCGTCGCCTGGGGCAAGTGCGCGGTCGAGATCTGGACCCATAAAATCCAGGGACTGACGGAGAGCGATTTCTACCTGGCCGCCAAGGCGGACCGGGCGTTCGCCTCCATGGGCCAGGCGCCGGCGTAATTGCCCGCATGACGCGGAGCGCTCGGAAGCGGTGGCTCGCCAGCGGAGGCCTGGCGCTGGCGGTCGGCGCGCTGGTGGCGGCGTCCTACCAGCTGACCCTGTTCTCGACCGCCCAGGCGCGCAGCACCGACTTCCTCTTCAAGTCGCGCGCGGGCGAACAGGCCCGCTCGACGGTCCTCGTCGGGATCGACCAGCGCAGCTACAGCGAACTCCTCCCCCAGCATGGGGCCCTCGTGAACTGGCCCCGCGCGCTGTTCGCGCGCGCGCTCGACAACCTGCGGCGGGCCGGCGCGCGCGTGATCGTGTTCGATCTCTTCTTCGACGCCTCGCGGCCGGACGATCAGGAACTGGTGGCGGCCATCACGCGCGCCGGCAACGTCCTCGTGCCGGTGGAAGCCCAGGGTCCGAAGGGCGCCGACCCGCGCCCGGGCGTCGCCCAGGAATTCGAGGTCTTCGTGCGTCCCACCCTGGCGATCGGGGCGGTGGCCGCCGCGGAGGGTTTCGTGAACGTCACCACCGACCAGGACACGGTCGTCCGCAGCCTGCCGCTGCTGCTCTACGACGGGCATGAGGAGCTGCCGGCGCTGGCGCTCGTGGCCGTCTCGCAGTTCGTCCGGCGGCGGACCGTCGTCGACGCCCCGCCGTCCGCCGGCGTGGTGCATGGGGCCGGGCGCGCCATTCCGCTCCTGCCGTCCGACAGCATGCTGATCAATTACCTGGGCCCTCCGTCCAGCCTGGATCGGGCGGGCTCCTTTCGCATCATCCCGTTCGTGGACGCGCTGCAAGGGACCCTCGACGAGGCGCTGGTGCGGGACAAGATCGTTTTGATCGGACTGACCATCCGCGGCATGGACGAATTCTCCACGCCGACCACCGCCGACACGGGGATGTGGGGAGTGGAGGTGCTCGGCAACAGCGTCGAGACGATCCTGGGCCAGCGGTTCCTGGTGCCCGCTTCGCGGTCCGCCACCATTGGAGCGATCTTCCTGGCGGCGCTGCTGGCCGCCCTCATGGTCGCCACCATGCGGCCGGCCGTTGCGACGCTGGGCGCGCTGGGCGCGCTCGGCTGCTACCTGGTGGCGGCCGGCGCGCTGTTCGACGGCGGACTCGTGCTGAACCTGGTATACCCGCCGGCCGCGCTGCTGCTCGCCTTTGTGGCGGCGCTGGCTTATCGGGTGGTCTTCGAGCAGGCGGAGCAGCGGGCGATCCGAAGCGTGATGGCGCGGTACCTGTCGCCGTCGGTCAGCCAGTGGGTGCTGAAGGACCCGGACCGTCTGCACCTCGGCGGCGAGACGCGGGAGATGACCGTGCTCTTCTGCGACCTGCGCGGCTTCACCACGCTCACGCACGCGATGGAAGCGCATGCCTTGGTCGCGCTGCTCAACGAGTTCATGACCGCCATGACCCAGATCATTTTCAAGCACGATGGCGTGCTCGACAAGTACATGGGCGACGCCCTGATGGCCTTCTGGAACGCGCCGATGGATCAGCCGGACCACGCCCGGCGGGCCTGCGCGGCCGCGCTGGACATGATCGGCACGCTGCGCGAGCTGCACGCCGATTGGGCGCGGCGCGGCGTCCCCCAGCTGGAACTGGGCATCGGCATCAACAGCGGCGCGATGGTGGTGGGGAACATGGGCTCGCGGGAGCGGCTGGCCTATACGGTGCTGGGCGATACGGTGAACGTCGCCTCGCGCCTGGAAGGTCTCAGCAAGGAGTACGGGGTCCGCGTGGTGCTCGGCGAAGCGACCCGCGCCGCGGCCGGCGACGCGTTCGCGTCCCGGTTTCTCGGGGTGGTCACGGTGAAGGGCCGCAACGAGCCGCTGTCGGTGTACGAGCTGGTCGGACGCGCCGGCTAGTTTCCGCCCGCCGGCGGGGGCTCCGGGGGCGCGAGCAGGATCTTGCCCGGCAGCGGCCCTGGCCACGGCTTCAGCGTCGCCGCGCTTCCGCTCTGAACCCGCGCCGTCTTGGGATCGGCGGCTGTGTCTTGGTCCAGCTGCTGAGTGATCGTCGTGGTGAGCCGCTCGCCTTTTTTGATCACGCCCGAGAGTTCCTGCTGATAGACCCGGGAGCCTTTAAAAAATCCGGCCAGCGTGAGCTTGAAGGGGCCGTCCTGCTGGCCCTCCAGCACCAGGGTGAAGGGGCCCGGCGCGCCGGCCGGCACTTCCACGACGCGCGCGCCGTCGGCGGCGATGCCGGTCATGGAGCCGAAGACCTGGTTCACTTCCACGCCCGGCGCGATGAAGCCGGCCACGCGGGCGTTGTCGGCCATCAGGACCAGCGGCAGGACGCCGGCCGGGGCGGAGATTTTCAAGGTGCTCTGGTTGGTGGCGAAGGCATGCGGGAGCCCTTCGGCCTTCACCACGATCATTTCACCCGGCGACAGGGTCGTGAGCTTCCGGCCGTCCCTGTGCGTGACGGTCAGTTCGCCGGCCCGTGTCCAGCAGGCGAAGCTCTCGTCCGGGTTCTGTCTGGCGCCGATCAGACCGTCGTGGACCGTGGCGGTCGCCGTGTTGGATTCCAGGGAAAAACTCGATTGCGGGTCGGCCAGGCGGACGACCCTGGCCCAGACCGTGCCGAGAGTCACCTTGATGCCGATGGTCGATTTCCTGCCGCCCACGTCGGCCTTCCTGACCGTCACGTCCGAGTCGGGCTGGATCGTCAGCGTGCTGCCGTCGAGAAAGGTGACGAGCGCCGTGGCCGTCGGCCCGGTCATGATGCGGTCGCCTGCGCCCAGGTTCATGCCGTCGGCGGCGGGCTGCGGCTGGCTGCTGCCCGCCGGCACCCGCTTGACGTCCCCGGCCAGGACGCTGAGCGTGGCCGCGGCCGACACCGTGCGCGGACCGGCCGGCTGGGCGTTGATCTCCTGGATGGGGAAAAGCACTCCTATCGCCGCTGTCAGTGCCAGCGCCTTTCCGATCATGGAACCCTCCCTTGCCATGACTGTACGGATCCGTCGTGCGGCGGATGTACGCGCGAGCATACCACATTTCTTGACCCCCACCGGCGGTGGTGCTAGGTTGACAAAGAATGAAAACCCTCGCCGTCGCGATACTCTGGCACCTGCACCAGCCCTATTACACCGACCCCCTGACGCGGACCGCGCCGCTGCCCTGGGTGCGGCTGCATGCCGTGAAGGGCTATTACGACATGGGGGTGCTCCTGGAGGAACACCCGGAGGCGCGGGTCACGGTCAACCTGACGCCGTCGCTCCTGTATCAGCTGCAGGAGCTGGCGGACGGGACGGTGACGGACGTCTTCTGGACGCACGCATCGCGCCCGGCGGCCGACTTGAGCGAGGCGGAGCGCTTCTTCATCCTGCGCCATTTTTTCAGCGCCAACTGGGACACGATGATCCGCCCGCACGACCGTTACTACAGTCTCCTGATGCAGCGGGGCATGCACCCGCGCGACGAGGAGTGGCCCCGGATCGCCTCCCGGTTCTCCGTCCAGGACCTGCTCGACCTGCAGGTCTGGCACAATCTCGCCTGGTGCGGACACCGCGCGCTGGCGCGCTTTCCGCAGCTGCGGGAGTTGCTCGCCAAGGGGCGCCAGTTCTCGGAGTCCGACAAGCAGGCCGTCCTGGCGACGCAGCGCGAGATCCTCGATGGGATCATTCCGCTGTACCGGCGCCTGCAGGAGCGGGACCAGGTCGAGCTGACGACGACGCCGTTCTTTCATCCGATCCTGCCGCTCCTGATCGATACCGACTCGGCCCGCCGCTCCCGGCCCGACTCGGCCCTGCCGCAGCGGTTCGCGCACCCCGAGGACGCCGAGGCCCAGATCCGCAAGGCGCTCGATTTTCATGAAACGACGTTCGGCCGGCGCCCGGTCGGGCTCTGGCCTTCCGAGGGGTCCGTCTGTCCCGAGCTGGTCCCGATCCTGGCGAAGCTGGGCATCCGGTGGGCGGCCACGGACGAAGGCGTCCTGGCCCGCTCCGTCGATCACTGGGAGCGCGATGCGATGCTCTATCGGCCCTACCGCGCGCAGGTGGACGGCGAGGATGTCGCGCTGCTGTTTCGGGACCGCGAACTGTCGGACGCGGTGGGGTTCACCTATTCCCGGAACCGGCCGGACGCATCGGTGGCGGATTTCTGCGCCCGGCTGCAGGCCATCGCCGACCGTTCGACCGAGGCGCGCCCGCTGGTGTCGGTCATCCTGGACGGAGAAAACCCCTGGGAACATTACCCGGACGGGGGCGAGGGCTTTCTGCGCGGGCTCTATGCGTCCCTGGCGTCGGGCGTCGGCCGGGACGTGCGGTTCCAGACCGTGACCCCCGGGCGTGACCTCGACGAGCAGCCGCCCGTGGCGCGGCTGGAACGGCTGCACACCGGCTCCTGGATCAACGCGGATCTCAAAATCTGGCTGGGCCACGTCGAAGACAACGATGCGTGGGACCGGGTGGGGAAGACCCGCCGCTTCCTGTGCACGCGCGAGGAATCCGGGGAGGTGCCGGCCGCGGCCCTGCGCGCGGCTTGGGACGAGCTCTATGCCGCCGAGGGCAGCGACTGGTTCTGGTGGTACGGGGACGAGTTCGACACCGACCACAAGGCGCTGTTCGACCAGATCTTTCGGATGCACCTGGCGAACGTCCACCGGCTGGCCGGGGCGGAGGTCCCGGAGTTCCTCAAAGTCCCGGTGCTGCGGCAGGTGTCCCGGATGGATATTCGCGAGCCCCGCGCGCTGATCGCGCCGGCCCTCGACGGCATCGTGACGGACTTCTATGAATGGCAGGGGGCGGGCTACGTGGACGGGCGCCCGCCGCTCAGCTCGATGCACACCCAGCGGGAATTTTTCAGCCGTGTCTACTTCGGGTTCAGCCTGGAGCAGTTCTACCTGCGGCTGGACCCGCTGCCTCCCAACGAGGCGGCCGACGACGGGCTCACCGACGTGCACGTGCAGTTCCTCGAGCCGACGCCGGCCAAGCTGGTGTTCCGGCTCGACCTGCCCGATCCGCCGCAGGTCACGCTCTGGCTGAGTCCGGACGGGACATCCTTTACGCCGGCGCGCTCCTTCGACACGATCCGGCGCAAGAAAGTCATCGAACTGGCGGCGCCGTTCAAGGAACTGGGGCTGCACGCCGGCATGCGGGTCCAGTTCGTGGTCACGGTCATGCAGGGCGACATCGAACTCGATCGCATCCCCGCTCAGCAGCCGCTGGCCTTTACCGTGCCCGACCAGACGTTCGAAGGCGCGATGTGGAAGGTGTGACATGCACCCGGTGACGCTCCTGCTCGGCATTCACAACCACCAGCCGGTGGGGAACTTCGGCCACGTGTTCCGCATGGCCTTCGACCGCTGCTACCGCCCCTTTCTCGACCTGCTGGAACAGCACCCGCGCATCCGGTTGACGCTGCACTACACGGGCCCGCTGCTGGAGTGGTTCGACAAGGAAGAGCCGGGCTTCCTGGACCGCCTCGCCAAGCTCGTCGTCTCCAATCAGGTCGAACTGCTCGGGGGTGGGTTCTACGAGCCGATCCTCTCCGTCATTCCCGACCGTGACGCGGTGGGGCAGGTCGCGCTCCTCTCGCAGCGGCTGCACGACCGGCTCGGGGCGGCCCCCCGCGGGCTCTGGTTGGCCGAACGGGCGTGGGACGGGGGCCTGCCCCGGAAACTCGCGCCGACGGGACTCCGCTACACGATCCTCGACGACTCGCACTTCATGCACGCCGGGCTCGACGCCGATGCGCTGACGGGGTACTACCTGACCGAGAAGGAAGGCCACCCGCTCGCCATCTTCCCGATCAGCAAGGACCTGCGCTATCTGATTCCGTTTCGCGTGCCGGAGGAATTGATCGCCTTCCTCGCGCGGCTGGGGGAGCGCGGCCCGGGAGCGGCCGTCACCTACGCCGACGACGGCGAGAAGTTCGGGCTTTGGCCGGACACCTATAAATGGGTGTTCGAAGAGCGCTATCTGGACCGGCTCTTTGGCCTGCTCGAGCAGAACGCCGAGTGGCTGCGGCTGCGGACGTTCGGCGAATACCTGGACGCGCATCCTCCGACGGGCCGGGTGTATCTGCCGTCGGCGTCCTACGATGAGCTGATGGAGTGGGCCCTGCCGACCGCCGCGGCGAAGGCGCTGGAGGACCGGCGGGCCGAGCTGGACCGGGCGGGCCGGCTGACCGCCTTCAAGCCGTTTCTGCGCGGGGGCTTCTGGGACGGGTTCCTGATGAAATACCCGGAGTCCAACCACATGCACAAGCGGATGCTGGACGTGAGCGAGCGCGTCGCGCGGGCGTTCCCGCCGGGTGCCGGGGTGCACGACGCCACCAGGCTGGTCTGGCGGGCGCAGGGGAACGACGCCTACTGGCACGGGCTCTTCGGGGGGCTGTACCTCAACTACCTGCGGCACGAGACGTACCGGAACCTGATCGAGGCCGAGAATCACGTGGACGCGGCCGCGCACAAGGGCCGTGAGTGGATTGAGCTTCGGGCGGCCGACGTCGACAAGGACGGCCACGAGGAATTGATCGTCTCGACCCGCACGCTCGGCCTGTGCCTGGCGCCGGCCTGCGGCGGCAGCCTGCTCGAACTGGACTACCGCCCCCGCGGGTTCAACCTCTCGGATGTCCTCGCCCGCCGCGAGGAGGCGTATCACCGGAAGCTGGCCGACGCGTCCCTGCATCAGGAGTCGGCCGGCGGGGCGCCCGCGTCCATTCATGATCAGATGAAGGTCAAGGAGCAGGACCTCCACCAGGCGCTCTCCTACGATCGGCACCGGCGGCTGAGTTTCATGGACCGGTTCCTGCCGGAGGGACTTCCGTTCGAGGCCTTTGGCCGGATCGATGACGAAGAACGGGGAGACTGCGTGCAGGGGGCCTATCGGATCGACGGGGCAACCCCGCAGGCGAGCGACGGGGCCCTCGCCGTCCCGCTGGTGTGCCGCGGCCTGGTGTCCCTCGCGAATCAGGCGTACCCGATCACCGTGCGCAAGACCTATCGCATCACTGACCGGCAGGCGTCGGTCGTCGTGGCCTATGCCCTCGAGAGCCACGCGCGCGAGCCGTTCTCCGTCCGGTTCGGCGTGGAGCTGAATCTCACCCTGCTGGCGGGCGACGATCCGCAGCGCTATTATGAGGTGCCGGAGACCGGCCGCGTCCGGCTGCGCGAGCGGGGCTGCTGCGCGGGGGCCGACCGGTTCACATTGGTGGATGAGTGGAACCGGTTTCGCGTGACCCTGCGCCTTGACCGGCCCGGGGATATCTGGTACATGCCCATCGAGACGGTGTCGCAGTCGGAAGAGGGGGCCGAGCGCACGTATCAGGGCTCCGCGCTGCTGGCCTCCTGGCCGCTGACGCTGCAGCCGGGCGCCGCCGAGCGGATGGAGGTGCGTCTTGAGATCACCGAGCTCTAAAGGAATCCGCCATGCCTGAGCTGAGGCGCGATCCCATCGTCGGCCGGTGGGTGATCATCTCGACCGAACGGGCCCATCGGCCCACCGACTTCCGGCAGGTGTTGCCCCCGATGCCGGCCCAGCCGCTCTGCCCGCTCTGTCCCGGCAACGAAGCGCAGACGCCGACGGAGATCCTCGCGTATCGCTCGAGCGGCGGCGCGCCCAATACCCCGGGCTGGAGCGTCCGCGTGGTCCCCAACAAGTTCCCCGCCCTGCAGATCGAGGGCGAACTCGGGCGCGAGGGGATCGGGTTTTACGATCGGATGAACGGCGTCGGCGCGCACGAGGTGATCATCGAGTCCCCCGATCACAAGGCGTCGCTCGCCAGCCTGTCCGAGAAACATCTCGAGGATGTGTTCTGGGCCTACCGCGACAGGATTCTGGACCTGCGGAAGGATTCCCGGCTGCGGTACGTGCTGATCTTCAAAAACCACGGCGCGGCCGCCGGGGCCACGCTGGAGCACACGCACTCGCAGCTCATCGCGCTGCCCATCGTGCCGACCAACGTGTTGAACGAGATCGCCGGCTGCCAGGAACATTACAAGGAAAAGGAGCGCTGCATCTATTGCGATATCATCCGGCAGGAGGTGGCGGACCGGAGCCGGGTCGTCGGGGAGAACGCCGAGTTTCTCTCGGTCGCCCCGTTCGCCCCGCGGTTCCCGTTCGAGGTCTGGGTCCTGCCCAAGAAGCACATCTCCTATTTCGAGGAGAGCCAGAAGTTCCAGTTCGAGGCCCTGGCGCGCATCTTCTCGGACACCCTGCGCCGGCTGGACCGGGCGCTCGGCTCTCCGCCGTTCAATTTCATCCTCCACACCTCGCCGCTGCACGAGAAGACCGGCGAGTTCTACCACTGGCATATCGAGGTGATGCCGAAGCTCGCGCAGGTGGCCGGCTTCGAGTGGGGGACGGGCTTCTACATCAATCCGATCCCCCCGGAGGACGCGGCGGCGTTCCTGCGCGACGCGGAGATATAACACGGGAAAAGGGCGCGTCTCGGCGCGCCCGGGGAGGGCGGGTGAGATGAAAGTGCTGCTGAACCATCCGGTCCGGGAAGTGGAAATGAAAGGCCCGCGGCGCGTGCGGGAACTCCTGAAGGAATTGAGCCTTCTGCCGGAGACCGTGCTCGTCGTGCGGGGGGACGAACTGGTGACCGAGGACGACATGCTCCGGGACGACGACCGCATCGAAATCAGGCCCGTCATGTCGGGAGGCTGACCCGATGCGCTGCCGCAAGTGCAGGGAACGGGCGGTGCTGGAGATTCCCCGCCACCATACGGCGTTCTGCAAGACCTGCCTCACGGACTTCGTCTGCGCGCAGGCGGAGCGGGCCATCACGGAAGAGAAGATGTTCGCCAAGGCCGACCATGTGCTGGTGGCGGTTTCGGGCGGGAAGGACAGCCTGAGCCTCCTGGATATTCTCCACAAGCTGGGGTACCAGGCCGACGCATTCTACGTGGACCTCGGGATCGGCGAGTACTCGCGGCAGTCCAGGGCCAAAGTGGAGCAGTTCACGAAGGCGCGGGGTGTCGCGCTCCACATCCATGAGTTGAAGGAAGACGAGGGCGCCGGCATCAACGAGCTCGCCGACCTGGTGCACCGGCCGACCTG
Organism: Nitrospirota bacterium; assembly: GCA_004298335.1. GTDB lineage: Bacteria > Nitrospirota > Nitrospiria > Nitrospirales > NS-4 > SCTG01. The sequence goes on along the minus strand of SCTG01000183.1, from coordinate 29,738 downwards.
CTCCGTGTGCGGCACGCTCAAGCGCTACCACTTCAACCGGACGGCGGTGGAACTGGGGTACCATGTCCTGGCCACCGGCCACAATCTGGACGATGAGGCATCGCGGCTGCTCGGCAACGTGCTGCACTGGCAGACGGAGTACCTGGACAAGCAGGGGCCGGTGCTGCCGGCGTCGATGGAGGGGTTCGCCAAGAAGGTGAAGCCGCTGTTCCGGCTGGCGGAACGCGAGATCGCCGCCTACGCGATCGTCAACAGGATCGACTATATCGTCGAGGAGTGCCCCAACTCGAAGGGCGCCAAGATGCTGCTCTACAAGGACATCCTCAATCGCCTGGAGAGCGAATCGCCCGGCACGAAACAGGCCTTCTATTGGGGCTTTCTGGCCAAGCAGGAGGCCGACGCGAAGACTCGTCCGTCCATGACCGACAACGATCAGGCCGTCCTGCATCCCTGTCCCACCTGCGGCCAGCCTACGACTGCGGAGACGTGCTCCTACTGCAAGCTCATGGCCCGGGCGAAAAAGGACGGCCCCGCCCCCGTCAGAATGTAGCGGTTAAAGCGAACTCGGCGCGAGAGGGGCGACGAAGCCCCGGCTGAAATGGTAGGCCATGCTTGCGTCGTACGCGCCGGCGTCGAGAAACGCCACCAAGTCGCCATCCTTGATGTGACGGGGGATCCGGACGGCGTCGGCAAGGATATCAAACTCCATGCACAGGCGTCCCAGGATCCGGTCACTGCCGGGTCCCCAGAGCCCGACCTGCCCGGCCGGCGTGCGCGAAACGATGCGATGGGGATGCGACCGCACATCGGGCAATTCCGCAATGGACCCATCGACGACCATCTCCGTGCGCCACCGGGATCGCCTCACCTCCAGCACGCGTGTCAACAAACACATCGACCTCTGAGACAGGGCTTTGCCGGGCTCCAGGATGATCCGTTGCACGGTGGGCAGGTGTCGTCGGCAGGCCGCCGCCAAATCCTGAAAGTCCTTTCGCAGGAACGCCGTCCAATCGTCGGGATGCCAGCCTCCGCCGAAGCTGATCGTCGCCGGCCGCGGCCCGACATGCTCGAGCATGAGCTTGACGGCGATGATAAAATTTTCCGCCAGGTAGCGCCAAGTTTTGACCCCGACCATGCTGCTGGCCATGTGGAAGTGGAAGCCAATGCCCTGCCTGCGCGGCAACCGTTTCAGTGTTCGAACGACTTCGCTGAAGACGCGCGGATCGGACAGATCGATGCCGAACCGGGAATTGACCGTGGCGGGGCGAAGGCGAATGCCAAGATAGTGCGTCTCCAGCTTCCTGCCCGCAACAAGCCTGGACAGGCGGCGCAGCTCCTGGAGGGAATCACAGAAGATCGCCCCGTACGCCGTGACCTTGATGCGGTCCGGCCACCATTTGCCCGGACCGTTGAGAACGGTATGTTCTGGGGCCATGCCATGATTGATCGCGTGCGCCACCTCGCATTGCGTGATGGCCTCGGCCCACATGCCCGTGTCCCGCGCCAGATCGAGAAGCTCGGGCAGGGGGTTGGTCTTGATGCTGTACGCGATCACGACGTGCGGAGGGGATGACAGTTGTGCGGGAAGGAATCCCGCCGCTTCTTTAAACAGCGAGGCGGTGTAGGATGTCAGGAGGAACCGTCGGGGAGTATCGACGCTCTCGGCCCGGAGGATCCGGCCCACGTCCTTGAGCAGGCGGGCCGGAAGAGGATGCGCCACTCTTACCCTTTCGAGCCTTTACCCTGTGCCGCGAGGAAAATCGTCCTGTCTTCGAATTTGCGAAGGATTTCGTTTTTCTTGCCGATGACGTTCGCGTTGAACTCCTGCAACGACAGCGTCTGCCGGCTGAGTTCGACGGGAACCGTCAACGTCCTCGTGGAAATCGGTTCGGCCGACGCGCCTCCCGCCATCAGCGCCAGCGGCACCCCCAGCACCAGCTTCAGGAGATTCTTGCCCTTCACCGGAACAGCCGGGATCCATGGATTGACGGACACCACCTTGCCGCTGAAGGCCTTCTTCGGGGCGGACCGACCACGGGTTTTCTTGGCCATCGAATGTCTCCTTCCTGTGTCAAGCGAGTGCATTATACATGAGCAGGGCTTTCCAGAACAACTCGCGTGAACGTCCTGGGCGACCGTACCGGCCCGGCGATGACTGTTTTCCCCGTCGCCGCTTCGATCAGCCGTGCGGGAAGGTTCGAGCCCGCCAGCGCGGCCCCGTAAATCCAGGCGGGAAAACGAGGATTGCACTCCAGCAGCCACAACCGGGAAAACGGGTCCCGCACGCACTCGATCTCCCCTCCGCCCGACCACCGGGTAGCGCGCACGAACGTCCGGAGGCGGCGTTCCAGATCGGCCGGCACGCCGCTCACCCGTCCCGACCAGGCTTTGCCTTCCACGGTTCGCTCCAGCTTCTCGAGAAACGCGGCGCCCAGGAGCCGCCCGCGCCAGGCCGCAAACGCGATCGTCACGTCCTGCCCTTCCACGTGGGTCTGCAGAAACAGGTGTGCGCTGTCCCCCCAGGCCTCCGCCATGCGAGACACCGCCGGGGCCATTTCATACCAGGACCAGATCGGGATCGCGCCGTAGGCCGGCCCTTTCACCCAGACCGGCCATCCTTGCTCGCGGCAGAACCGTCCGAGCACGGCGTCGGACGATGACCCGACAGGAAAAAACGGCGGCAACGCCAGGCCCAGCCGCTTTCCAATCCCACCGGGGGGCTTTGACGCCATCTTCAGGGCCGACAGCGAAGGGCACGGCAGATTGGGGCGGTTGCGAAAATGCCTGGCGAGGAGCCGCAATTCCAAATCCAGACCGGAAAGCCAGATCGCCCCGCCGGCAAGGACGCCGGCGACGAACGTCACGTGCTCAGCCGGGTCGATGGCATGCCAGGGAGGGCGGACGATGCATTCGGTGAAGTCGTTCCACAAGAGGCCGCCGCTGCGCGCCGAATAGTCCACGGCGACCAGACAGGCAGTGGGAAACGCCGCGCGCAAGCAACGGGCGGTTCCCACGCCGGGCGAAGGATTGGGCCCGCTGTGGACGCCGCTGATAAAGATCCGCAAGCGGGAACTGTTTCCGGTCGTCCTCACTGCCGCTTGCCGCCTCGTTGCGTTGCCGGGAGGGCCGGTCTTCGTGAGGGGGCTGGGGATGCGTCAGGCCGTTGGGCCACGATGACCGCGTGGATGCCGTGACGGTCCTTTCGGGCGACCCGAAGGAGATGAAACCCGAGTTCCTGCAACATTCGTTCGTACGCGGCGAGCGGTTTGTAGAGGCGGGCGCCGAAGTCGTCATAGGGAAGGTAACTGAAGTGCCAGGCCAGCGTCAGATCGGGGTTGTCATCGGCCAGGGGCTCACAGATCACAACCCGGCCGCCGGGTGACAACGATGCCCGGGCCTTGCCGAGGAGCAGTCGGCACACGTCCTCCGGCCAGTCGGCGAGGACGCGGGAAAACTGGACCATCTGGTAGCCCCGTGGGAGCGGGTCGCGCCGGAAGTCGCCCTCCACGACGGTAATGCGCTTGCTCAGGCCGGCCTTCGCCACGTTCCGGCGGGCCATGGCGGCGGAGGCCGGCAGATTGAAGACGGTCACGTGGAGTTGCGGATGGCGCCTGGCATAGTGGACGGCCATGGTGCCGTCTCCTCCGGCCACGTCAAGCAGACGCTGCGTGCCCTTCAGGCTCACGACTCGCTCGATGGTCTCCATCGTTTCCCCGGCCGTGGTCCGCATCCAGCCCTCCAGGGCCTCCACCTCGGCAGGTGTCCGAGGCGGATAGGCAATATCGGGCACGGAAGCCCCGCGCAGGACGTCGACGGTATCGAAGTTCAAGACGGTATTGAAGTACCGGAGAAAGTCCTGGTAGAACCATACAGGGGTGCCGTCCGCATAGAACAAGGCGCGCATCAAGGGACCAGCCTGATAGCGTGGCTGTGGATGCCGGCTCGGCGCCGGTTCCAGCAGTCCCATATGCAGCAACAGTTCCAACCACTTCTGCCCGCGATGGGGATCAAGCTTCAGTGCGGCGATGATCGCTTTGGCTGTCGGCGGTCCGCGCCGGGCCAGGAGCGCGGGCAACTCCAGGGCCACCACGGATTCCAGCACGCGAGCGCCTGCTGCTCCCGCTAACAACCCGTAGAAGTGGTCTTCGCTTTCTGCCGCCGACAAATCTCCGCGATCAGCCGCCATGAACCATGGCCTGGGTTGGACAAGAAGTGCCGCATTCTAGGAGAGCACGAGAACAGTGTCAACGGGCCCTACGGCATTGCCCTTGCGTCGGCCGCTAGCAGGGTAAGGCGCCTTGCGCGACAACCTTCGAATGCGGTACAAGAGGAGAGCATTGGAGCTTGAGGAGATGCCGCTATGCCCAAGGCGTTGACCTGCGTGAAAGAGGGCTGCACGTTCGAGGTGCAGGGGAGCACGGTGGAGGACATTCTCGCCAAGCTCAAGATGCACGCCATGATCGCCCACCAGATGCCCCAGCTGCCGCCCGACCTGGTCGAAAAGGCCAAAGCCGACGTGCGGGACGTGTAAGGGCCGGCCGATGACGCTCCCGCCGAGAGACTGCCCATACTGCGGCAAGCTGATGTGGGTCAAGGACGAGTCCATCGAGTGGGTGGACGACAACACCGTGCGCTTTCACTGCCCCCATTGCCAGGCGCTCGTGCGCCGCGCGCTGGTTCAAGTCGGCGCCAACGCCGCCGGACCCATCAAACCGAGTTGACGCTTCTCCCGCCCGCACCGTAAGATGGTCGTATGACTGTTTTCTCCGACGGCGATCGTGTCCATTTGGTGGACCGGAAGGGGCGCCAGTACGCGCTGACGCTCAAGGCCGGTGACACGTTCCAGTTCAGCGGGGAGACCATCGCGCACGACGCGCTGATCGGGCAGCCCGACGGGTCCCTGGTCACGCTGTCCCGCGGCCGTCCCATGCTGGCGCTCCGTCCGACGCTGTCGGAATACGTGCTGAAGATGCCCCGCGGCGCGCAGGTGCTCTACCCCAAGGACCTGGGCGTGATTCTCCAGTGGGCCGACATCTATCCGGGGGCGCGGGTCTTCGAGGCCGGCACCGGCTCGGGCGCCCTGACCATGGCGCTGCTCCGGGCCGTGGGGGACCGCGGGCATGTCGTCAGCTACGAGGCGCGCGAGGATTTTGCCCGGACGGCGATGAAGAACATCGAACGCTATTTGGGGCCGGTGCACAACCTGACGCTCCGGCAGAGCAACGCCTATGAGGGAATCGAAGAGGCCGACGTGGACCGGGTGGTGCTGGACCTGCCCGAACCCTGGCAGGTCATCCCGCATGCCGCCGGGGCGCTCCGTTCGGGCGGCGTGTATCTCAGCTACGTGCCGACGATCCCCCAGGTGATGCAGACGGTGGAGGCCCTGCACCGCGCGCAGGTCTTCGCGATGATCCAGACGTTCGAGACCCTGCTGCGCACCTGGAATATCGAGGGGCGGAGCGTGCGGCCCGATCATCGGATGGTCGCCCACAGCGGGTTTCTGACCGTGGCCCGCAAGGTGCAGCCGGGCTTGTCGCCGACCGTGCCGGTGGACGCTGACGAGGATGCCGCCGGGCCCGAGCGGCCCGAGGAGGATGTGTGAGGCTCAACGGGAAGGTCGCCCTCATCACCGGCGGCGGCACGGGCATCGGGGAGGCGGCGGCCAAAGTCTTCGCCGCCGAAGGGGCCCAGGTGGCGATCAGCGGCCGGCGCAAGGAGGTCCTGGAGGGCGTCGCCAAGGCGATCGTCGCGAACGGGGGCAAAGTCCTCGTCGTCCCCGGCTCGGTGACGGATGAGGCCCATGTCCAGTCGGCGGTGGATCAGACGGTGCGGACCTTCGGCAAGATCGACATTCTCATCAACAACGCGGGGATCGGGGCATTCGGCAAGCCGCTGCATGAAACGACGGACCAGGTGTGGCAGGAGGTGCTGGACACCAACCTTACGGGAGTCTTTCGGTTCACGCGGGCGGTGATCCCGCACATGCTGGGGCGGGGCGGCTCGATCGTGAATGTGTCGTCCATTGCGGGCATGGTCGGCATCGCCGGACTCGCGGCGTATGGCAGTACAAAGGGCGCCTTGCTGGCCCTCACCCGGTGCGTGGCGATGGATTATGCGAAGGAGAAGATCCGGTGCAATTGTATCTGCCCCGGCCTGATCGACACTCCCATGGCGGCCGGTGCGATCGCCGACCCGGAGATGAATGCCACGTTGATGGCGGACTACCCTCTCTGTCGGCCCGGGACTCCCGACGAGGTGGCGCGGATGCTGCTCTATCTCGCGTCCGATGAAGCCGCTTGGGTCACGGGAAGCGCCTTTACCATTGACGGCGGCATGACCGCGCAATAATCCGCCCCCTTTCCGCCTTTTCTTCTCCGCAAGACGCTTGCTCGTTCGGTCCTTCCCGTGTATGTAATGGGGCATCGTCTTCCGCTGGAGCGTGCCCTATGATCGAACTGACGTTCCTCCGCGACCTGGTCATTCTCTTCGGCGCTTCAATCGTGGTCGTGTACTGCTTCAACAAGCTGCGTGTGCCGGCCGTCGTCGGTTTCCTGGTCGCGGGGACGTTGCTGGGCCCCTACGGCCTGGATGTCGTGAACGATGTCTCGCACGTGGAGATCCTCGCGGAAGTCGGCGTGGTGATGTTGCTGTTCACCATCGGGGTCGAGGTGTCTCTGGCCCGCATCACGTCGTTGCGGACCGTGGTCGGCGGCGGGCTCCTCCAGATCGGGGCGGCGATTGCGCTCTCGGCGCTGGCGGGCCTCGCCTTCGGCCTGCCGGTCAACCAGGGCGTGTTCTGGGGTTTCCTGACCGCCATGAGCAGCACGGCGATCGTCCTCAAAATGCTCACGGAACGGGGCGAGACCAATTCCCCGCAGGGCCGTTTGACGATCGGCGTCCTGATCGTCCAGGACCTGTCGGTGGTGCCGATGATGGTGCTGACGCCGGTGCTGGCGGGGCAGGGCGAGGGGGGCGTGGCGGCGGTGGCGTGGTCCCTGTTGAAGGCGCTTCTGCTGGTGACGTTGATTCTGGTGGCGGCCCGGTTCCTGATCCCGCGCCTGCTGATCGAGGTCGTCCGAAGCCGCAGCCGGGAGCTGTTCACCATTACCATCATCCTGGCCTGCCTGGGCATCGCCTGGCTCAGCTCGCTTGCGGGCCTGTCGCTGGCCCTCGGCGCGTTCATTGCCGGGCTCATCATCTCGGAGTCGGAGTACAGCCACCAGGCGATGGCGGAGATCCTCCCCTTCCGGGACAGCTTCAACAGCCTGTTCTTCATCTCGATCGGCATGCTGCTGGATCTGCGGGTCCTGCTGTCGCATCCCGTCCTGATCCTGGGGCTTGTCGCCCTGGTCGTCGCCGGCAAGTTCATCACGGCGGCGGGGGCGGCGGTGGCGGCCGGCTATCCCTGGCGGCCGGCGGTGCTGACGGGGGTCGCCCTGGCCCAGGTCGGGGAGTTCTCCTTCATCCTCTCCAAGGTGGGGAAGGAGGTCGGCCTGCTGACTGCGCAGTCGTTTCAAGTCTTCCTGACCGTGTCGGTCCTGACGCTGTTGTTGACCCCGTTTTTGATCCAAGCCTCTCCCCGCGTGGCCCGGCGGGCGGAAGCCATTCAGCGGCTGCGGCATTGGCTGCCGGAGCGGCCGGCCGACCCACAGGCCGTGCCGCCCCGCCATTTGCGCGACCACACGATCATCGCCGGCTACGGGGTGAACGGTCGCAACCTGGCCCAGGTGCTGCGGGAGACCGAGATCGCGTTCGTGGTGGTCGAGATGGACGGGGAAGCCGTCCGGCAGGAACAGCAAAAAGACATGCCGATCTACTTCGGGGATGTCACGCATCCGCAAGTGCTGCGCCGCCTGGGGATCCACGAGGCGCGCGCGCTGGTGCTGGCGATCTCCGATCCGATCGCCACCCGGCGGGCGGTCAAGGTGGCCCGCCAGCTCAATCCGGCCCTCCATATCATCGCCCGGACCCGCTACCTGCGCGAAATCGACGATCTGCGCAAGACGGGCGCCGACCAGGTGGTGCCGGAAGAGTTTGAGACCTCGATCGAGATCTTCAGTCGCGTCCTGCAGCACTACCGGATGCCGTCACGCGTGATCGCCGAAAAGGCCGAGCGCATCCGCAAGGAAGGCTATGCCCTGCTCAGGAAGGGGCAGCCGGACTTGAGGGAAATCGTCGCCCGGGAAGTGGAAGATCTCTACGTGGACGACTAGAACGGCTGGCCGGTCATCTTTTCGTAGGCCTCCCCGAGAGTGCCGACCTCGATGACGGTGATCCGGAGGCTTTCAGAGAGCGGGCGCACGTCCCAGTCGTGGGTGCGGGTTTCGCCCTTGGGGATCAAGACGGTGGCAAGCCCTCCTGCCGCGGCCCCTTGAATTTTTTCCGGGAGCCCCCCGACGGGCAGGATGCGCCCGTCGCTTGCAATGGCGCCGGTCAAGGCCACCTTGGAAAGCATTGGGGTGTGACGCACGGCGGCGATGATGGCTACGGCCACGGCCGCGCTGGCGCTCGAGCCATCCGTGATGTAGGCGGTGCTGACATTCTTCAGCGTGACCAGCCAGGTCCGTGCATCTTCGTTCGTGGCGCGGGCGGCGATGTCGACGGCCGATCTGGCGGCGTCCTTCCAATCCGGGCTCAGCGCGGCGCCTTTGAAGGTTCCAAACGCGCGGGATCCTTCGTTGAACTGCAGTCGGGGGCCGGAAAGGTCAGCGAGCCGGTCAACCTGAATGGCCAGGTAGTGCGTCTCTCCCATCGCCTTGCCGCCCTGGTCGATTACGCCGAGGATCGGGATGGAGATGAACGTTCGCTGGTGGATAGCCTGGCCCGGCGTGGCGAAGACCGCCAAAAGGAGCAGCGAAGCGAGGACGCCTCGCGGTATGGAGGTTCGTGGAAGCATGAGACACGCGGTGCGACCCTAGCATAAGTACCACCAAAGATGAAGCTGAAAATATTCAAATATTTCAATAAGATTTGCCTGTTTGACAGCGTCTCCGGGTCGGTCGGCTTACCTTGACAAGCCCGAGAAGCGCATATTATAGTATTGCTACGCGATGCTAGTGGGGAATCGGGGAGGATGTGGAGTCGGTAGACCCCAGCCTCCCCGATCATTTTTGGGGAAGGATTCGACATGAGCGGCGCAAAACTTGACCCTCAGGTCGCCCTGGCCGAGTTGCAGGCGAGCAAACCGGAACGAGTCACGCTGGTCGTTCTGAGCGGCGACATGGATCGCGTCATGGCGGCCTTTATCATTGCCACCGGCGCGGCTGCGATGGGCATGCGGGTGACGATGTTTTTCACATTCTGGGGACTCAATGCCATCAGGCGCGAAGGGGTGCAGGGGGGCGCCAAAGACTGGCTCCGCCGGATGTTCGGCTATCTCAACAGGGGCGGCGCCGACAGCCTGCCCTTGTCCCGGTTTCACTTCTGGGGTCTGGGCACCCGCATGATGAAGCTGGTGATGAAGCAGAACCGGATGCCCGGCATTGCCGAACTACGGGAAATGGCTCTGGACCTGGGTGTGCGCTTCATCGCCTGCACGACGACGCTCGGGCTCATGGGGATCACCAAGGACACGCTGATCGGCGAAGTCGATCAGTTCGCCGGGGTCTCGACATACCTCGCCGAGGCCCGCGAGGCGCAGGTCAACCTGTTTATTTAACGCCCTCCGCACGGAACGAGCATGGCCATCCCGTCTGACGTGAAACTGAATACGCTGGGGCTGTTTTGCCCGATGCCGATCATCAAGACGTCGAAGAAGATCAAGGAGCTGACCGTGGGCCAGGTTCTCGAAGTCGTCTCGGATGACGAAGGGATCAAGAAGGACATGCCCGCTTGGTGCGAAACCACGGGCCATGAATTTGTCGGATTGGCCGAGGAGTCCAACGGCGGGTTGATTCACTACAAGGCCTATGTGAGAAAGGCAAAGTAACAGCAGGCATTTTCCCGCTCCGTCCGCCTTCCATTCCCGGCCCTCAGATTTTTGTTATCCACAGGCTATTCCATCTCAGTGCACCGGTACTCCATCTCCGAATCAAAGCTTTTCCACAAGATGTAGTCAGGTCACGGCGTGTGATCTCAACATATGGTATTTTTTCTTGACAGCGTTCCAGCCATGTGATAAAAGCGGCCTGTCTTGCGTTTCTATGGGTTGTGGTCATGAGAGCGTAAGCGCCTCAACATTCAGTGGCCTGCGGGGTTCGCTGCATTCACCATGATCATCAAATGATCACCAGAACGGAACAGCAGCGGAGTCCCAAGGGGTGGAATCCAAGCAATCTGCACGGTGTTCCTCCGGTCATCGGCGTCTACGTCCTGCGTGATCAAAATCAGAACATCCTGTTCATCGGCAGCGTGGGTTCCCGGCGTTTGCGTGACAGGCTGATGGGCCATTTGAAGATCAACGATGTGCCGGGGGTCCGGTATTTCGAATGGTACCAGGCCGACGGACCGCGCCGCGCCAGAGAGCAGGCGCGGCAGTGGATCGCGCGCTACCAGCCGCCGTTCGTCCACCGGCGGCGCCGGGCTGCAGAGACCGCGGCGGTTTTGAGTTAGTCGTGTGCGGGCGGGCGTGTAACAACACGCTCCCCCGTTTGTTGTGACTTTGAGATTGATGGGGAGGAATGCAATGAAAGCGTCCGGACATTCCAAGGCGTCCGAAGTATCCCTCCAAATTGCGCCGAACGCGTTGCGCGTCCTGCAGAAGCGGTACCTGGCGAAGGACGAGAACGGCAAGGTCATCGAGACGCCCGAGGGGATGTTTCGCCGCGTGGCGGTGAACATGGCCCAGGCCGACGGGTTCTACGGTGCCACGCCCGAGGAGATGCGGAAGACCGAAGAGGAATTTTATGCCTTGATGGCGCGGCTGGATTTCCTGCCGAACTCTCCGACGCTGATGAATGCCGGCCGGCCGTTGCAGCAACTGGCCGCCTGCTTTGTCCTGCCCGTCGAAGACTCGATCGGGGGCATCTACGACACGCTGAAGCATCAGGCGCTCATCCACCAGACCGGCGGCGGAACGGGGTTCTCGTTCTCCCGCCTGCGCCCCAAGGACGACATGGTGCGCAGCACCGGCGGTGTGGCGTCCGGTCCCGTGTCCTTCATGAAGGTGTACAACCAGTCCACCGAGCACATCAAGCAGGGCGGGACCCGGCGGGGCGCCAACATGGGGATCCTGCGGGTGGACCATCCCGACATCCTGGAGTTCATCACCTGCAAGACGAACACGAAAGAGGTGACCAACTTCAACATCAGCGTCGCGGTCACGGACGTCTTCATGAAGGCCGCGCTCAAGGGCGAGATGTACGATCTCGTGAGCCCCCGAAACGGCAAGATCGTCCGGCAGCTCAATGCCCGCGAAGTGCTGGGCACGATCGCGGAGTCGGCGTGGCGCAACGGGGAGCCGGGCCTCTTCTTCATCGACCAGGCCAACCGGACCAACCCCACGCCGCACTACGCCATGATCGAGGCGACGAACCCCTGCGGCGAGCAGCCGTTGCTCCCCTATGAGTCGTGCAACCTCGGGAGCGTCAATGTGGAGACGCATCTGGTCCCGACCGGGGACGGCCGGTACGAGATCGACTGGGCGCACATGGAGCGCTCCATCCGGACCTCCATACATTTCCTCGACAACGTCATCGATATGAACAAGTACCCGATCCCCGAGATCGAGAAGTGCACCAAGGACAACCGGAAGATCGGCCTGGGCCTGATGGGCTTCGCCCGCATGCTGTTCAGGCTGGGCATCCAATACGACTCCGAGGCCGGCGTGGAGATGGGCGCCCGCATCATGAAGTTCATTTCGGAGACCGGCTACGACGAGTCCATCCGCATAGCCGAACGGCGCGGCGTGTACCCCTCCTGGAAAGGCTCGCTGCATGAAGCGCGCGGCCAGCGCGTCCGGAACTCCTATGTCACCACGGTGGCCCCGACCGGCACGATCAGCATGATTGCGGATACGTCGGGCGGCTGCGAGCCGGAGTTCAGCCTGATCTGGTTCAAGAACGTGATGGACGGCGAGCACCTGCCCTACGTCCTCGACCACTTCATCGAGACGGCCAAGCGGGAAGGGTTCTGGACAGACGGGTTGATGGACCGGATCATGGCCAACCACGGGTCGGCCCGCGGCCTGGCCGAAATTCCGGAGCGGTGGCAGGCGGTCTTCACCACGGCCCACGATGTGGCGCCGGAATGGCACGTGCGCATGCAGGCGGCGTTCCAACGATACACCGACAGTGGAGTCTCCAAGACCATCAACATGCCGGATCAGGCCAGCGTGGACGATGTGATGGCCGCGTACCTGATGGCCTATGAGCTCGGATGCAAGGGCATCACGGTCTACCGCGATGGGAGCCGCGCGGAGCAGGTCATGAACGTCGGCGTCTCGACGAAGGAGAAAAAGGATTCCGTCGCGCCCGCAGTGGAGCCGGTTGCCGCCCACGCCACCGTCGACAAGGTGATGGAGCAGCTGGCGGCCGCGCATGCGTCGGGGCCGCAGCCGATCAAGCTGGAGCGGCCGGTTCGGGTGCAAGGCGAAACCATCGCCATCAACACCAGCTACGGCAAGATGTACCTGACCATCAATTCGCTGAACAACGAGCCGTTCGAGACCTTTGCCACGGTGGCGAAGGCCGGGGGGATGATCCAGGCGGACCTGGAATGCGTCTGCCGGCTCATCAGTCTCGCGCTGCGCTATCGGATCCCGATGCACGAGATCACCCGGCAGCTGATCGGCATTCAGGACGGCAATCCGTACGGGATGGGCGGGAATCGCGTCCTCTCGCTCTGGGACGCCATCGCCAAGGCGTTGGCCACCTATCACCCGGCCGGCCAGCAGCAGGGGGCGACCGCCGGAGTCCTGGCGGCCACCCGTCCGGAAGGCCTGCCGTGCCCGGATTGCGGGGGGCCCTTGATGCATACGGAGAACTGCGAGAAATGCAGTTGCGGGTATTCACGGTGCTGGTAAGCGCATGGCAATCAACGAAAGGGGGGCGGAATGTCGGGTCCTTATAACCTGAAGTATATCCACCTCTTCGTCACGGAAAACTCTCCCGGCGCCTATATCGTGTCACGCAACGGTCGGATGGCCGACCGTGTCGGGCGCGCGGACGGGGCGCTCGCCGACGAGCTGAACCGGGAGGCTGCCGAAGGGAAGTACCGGTATTTCTGGTTCGAGTACACGCCGAACGCCGCCGGGGCATACAGTTTGGAGTGTGCGTGGTACCACCGGTACCATCCGACCGACAACCCGGAGCACCCGAACGGGGTGGACGCCGCGTGCCAGGTCAAGGGCTGCCAGGCAACACTGGCCCACGCCCGCGGCTGAGCGTTCCCGGCGCGTCGTCCCCACAGAACTTCCTGCCGGCCAAGCGCCACGGGTTTCTCGCCGAGCGCCCCGTCGTGTTTCTGCGCCAGCCGCTTGCGCTTTCGCGCGCAACTGTGTTAAATTCCGGCCCGTTGCGTTGAAAGGGGAGACAGGAGCGTTCGGATGGAAATCAAGGTTTTCAACAACAATGTCGAGAAGGCCCTGAAGATCGCGAAGAAGAAGCTCGCGGGGGAGGGGCTCTTTCGTGAGCTCAAGCGCCGGCGGTTTTACGAGAAGCCCAGCCTGAAGAAAAAGAACAAGGAGCGGGAAGCCCAGCGCCGCCGTCAGAAGTGGCTGGCCAAGCACAAGCCCGAGTAAGCGTCACGCCCCCTGCCGTTCCGACCGGTTTCTTTCTCTGACACAGCGCCGGCCATCGTGCGAGACCAGGACATCCATGCCTGCATCCGGACCCTGAAGCGGGAGATCCGCCGCTGGAAGGAGCCGGTGGTGGGCGTCGTCGCCAAGGCCTCGCGCGATCCCTTTCAGATACTCATCTCGACCGTCCTCAGCCTCCGCACAAAAGACCAGACCACGGCCGACGCGTCCGCCCGCCTGTTTCGGCTCGCCACCACGCCCACGGCCATGCTCGCGCTGTCCCGCCGGGCGATCGAACGGGCCATCTATCCCGTCGGCTTCTATCGGACCAAGGCCCGGCATATCCAGGAGATCTGCCGGGACCTGCTGGCGCGGTACGGCGGACGGGTGCCCGATGAGATCGAGGCGCTCCTGACGCTCAAGGGCGTAGGGCGCAAGACCGCCAATCTGGTGGTGACGCTGGGGTTCCGCAAGCCGGGCATCTGCGTGGACATCCACGTCCACCGCATCAGCAACCGCTGGGGCTACATCCGCACCCGCACGCCCGCGCAGAGCGAGGAGGCCTTGCGGCGCAAACTGCCCCCGCGGTATTGGATGATCTACAACGATCTCCTGGTGCCGTTCGGCCAGAACCTGTGCACGCCGGTCTCTCCCCATTGCAGCGAGTGCCAGCTCGCGGCCTCCTGCGAGAGGGTCGGGGTGAAGACGTCGCGGTGAGGGCTAGATGAAGAGGGTCGTCTCGGCGTCCGCGGCCAGATTCAGGATCAGCGGCAGGCCCATGACCTCGTCCACCTTGGGAGCGAGGTCCTCGTGCTTCACGCTCATGTACTCCAGGCCGGCGCTGCAGGCGATGACCTTGAAGCTGCCGACCTGCTTGGCTTCCGCGAACATCTCGGTGATCTTCGGCACTTTCTTTTCGATCATCGTCCGGGCCACTTCGTCGGCGTGCGCCTCGTAGGCCGGCGAGAAATCGATCCGGTCCAGCTCGCCCATCGCGACCTTTTTGATCGCCCAGAACATCAGGAAGACGTACACGTCCTTGCCCATGGCCGCGGCCGTCATGCCGATGGTGGCGGCCTGGTACAGCTTGTCGTAGGTGCCGCCGTGGGCGAAGATGACGAACTTGGGTTTCTTCACGGAGGGCTCGGGCGGTCAGGGCTTCAGGGTGGACTTGATGCCGCTGACCCAGTCATTGATGATCCGGTCGACCTCGGCGTTCGACATCGGACGCTCCACGATCTCGGGCGCGTTGTTCGTTTCCTTGCCGTTCTTCGATTCGGCCCGGAGGATCATCGTCCGGTCCTGGTCGACGTCGATGTGGATGAACCACTCCCGGTCGCCGTGGGTGACCGTGGCTTCCTTGCCCGTGGTGTGCTTCCTGATCTCGACCTGGGGCGCGCCGGCGGCCGGTCCGGCGGCCGGGAGGGTCGCCGGGGCAAGGAGGGCCGCGAGCAGCACGGCCGCCGCGGCGGAAGCCGGAAATCCTCGTCGGTGCGCGTCTGTCTGTCCCGATGCCGTCATCGTAAAAGTATTATACAGACGGTGCCGCCGCGAGTAAACCGCCTTGTTCCGATGCAGGGGCGGTGCTACGATGGGATCAGATGACGCCGCGACCGGTCCTCTATCTCATTGACGGCAGCGCCTACCTGTACCGCGCCTTCTTCGCCCTGCCCGACCTGTCGACCGCGGCCGGCCTGCCGACGAACGCCGTCTACGGATTCATCACGATGCTGCAGAAGATCATCCGCGAGCGGCGGCCCGATTGCCTGGCCGTGGTGTTCGACGAGAAGGGCCCGACCCTCCGCCACGAAGAGTTCAAGGAGTACAAGGCGCACCGGCCGCCGATGCCCGACGCCCTGTCGCAGCAGATTCCGTACATCCACCGAGTCGTGGACGCCTTTGCGATCCCGGTCGTGAAGTACCAGGGCTTCGAGGCGGACGACCTGATCGGGACGCTGGCCCGCCAGGCCGCGTCGGACGGGCTGGACGTGGTCATCGTGACCGGCGACAAGGACATGTTCCAGCTGCTCTCGCCGGCGGTCCGCATCTTCGACCCGGTCAAGGACCGGGTGTTCACCGAGGAGGATTGCCGGGACCGCTTCGGCGTCGAGCCGGCCCGGGTCGTCGAGGTCATGGGATTGATGGGCGACCAGGCGGACAACATTCCGGGCGTCAAAGGCATCGGCGAGAAGACGGCGAAGAAACTCATCGCCGAGTTCGGCACGATCGAACAGCTCCTGGCGCGCCTCGGGGAGGTCAAGGGAGAGAAGCTCCGGGCGCTGCTGGACACGCAGGCGGACCAGGCGCGCCAGAGCCGGCGGCTCGCCACCATCGTCACGGACTGTCCGGTGTCCTTCGAGCGCGGCCGGTTCCGGCTCGGCGAGGCCCGGACGGAGGAGTTGCGCGCGCTCTATCGCGAACTGGAGTTCTGGGGCCTGCTCAAGTCGTTTTCCAACGGACCGGGCGACGGGAAAGGGCCGGAAGACCCGGTCCTCGTGCCGGCCGATCCGTCCTCCCGCGCGCGCGCCGTGGAGGCGATCAAGCAGGCCGGCCAGGCGGCGATCTGCTGCGAAGTGGCGGGCCACGATCCACTGCGGGCCGAGTTCCTGGGCGCCGGCGTCTGTCCCGGCCCCGGCGCGCCGGCCTATTTCTTCGGCGAGTCCGGCCTGGACGACCTGCGCGCCGCGCTGGAGTCCCCGTCCCTGCACGTGGACGCCCACGACTACAAGGCCGCGTGGGTGGCCCTGCGGCGCGCCCGCATCGCCGTGCCGTCCCCGCGCTTCGACACGATGGTGGCCGGGTACCTGCTGAACCCGAATCGCCGGAGCCCGACGCTGGCGATGCTGGCCCAGGAGCACCTGGGCGAGTCGCTGGGCTCCGCCTCGCCGGCGAAGAAACCGAAAAAAGGAGACCTGTTCGATCAGCCCGACGACGAGGCCATGGCCATGCGGGCCGGACACGCGGCCTCTGCGATCGCCCGGCTGCGGCCCGTGCTGGCCGAGAAGCTGGCGGCCGGCGGCCTGACCGAGCTGTTCGACCGGGTGGAGCTGCCGCTCACGGTGGTCCTGGGGGAGATGGAAGCGCACGGGTTCCGCCTGGACACCGCGGCCCTGGCGCGTCTGGCGAAAGAGCTCGCGCAGCAGCTCGACGGCCTGTTGGAGGGGATTTACCGGAAGGCCGGCACGGAGTTCAACGTCAATTCGCCCAAGCAGCTCAGCGAGGTGCTGTTCGAGAAACTCCAACTCCCGCCGACCAAGAAAACCAAGACCGGCTATTCCACGGACGAGGAGGTGCTCACGCAGCTTGCGCTCCAGCATGAGTTGCCGGCCGACATCCTGAATTACCGGAGCCTCAGCAAGCTCAAGTCCACCTATGTGGACGCCCTGCCGTTGCTGGTGCACCCCGAGACGGGGCGCCTCCATACGTCGCTCAACCAGACGGTCACGGCGACGGGGCGGCTCTCGTCGTCCGAGCCGAATCTCCAGAACATCCCGGTCAAGGGGGAGTGGGGCGGGCGCATCCGCGAAGCGTTCGTGGCCGACGCCGGCTGCCTGCTGCTCTCGGCGGACTACAACCAGATCGAGCCGCGCATCCTCGCGCACCTCGCCCAGGACCCCGTCCTCATCGGCGCGTTCGCGCGCGGCGACGACATCCACCGGGCCACGGCCGTGGAGATCTTCGGCCTGCCCGCGGCGCAGATCACGAAGGACATGCGCCGGGTCGCCAAGACGGTCAACTTCGGCATCATCTACGGGATCAGCCCGTACGGGCTGTCGTCCCAATTGGGCATCTCCCAGCAGGAGTCCAAGAAACACATCGACGCCTATTTCGCGCGGTTCCAGGGCGTGAAAGCGTTTCTGGACAAGACCATCGCCGACGCCAAGGAGAACGGCTACGTCACGACCATGCTGGGCCGCCGCCGGCCGATTCCGGAGTTGCGCAGCGGCGATCCGGCCCAGCGGAGCATGGGCGAGCGGATGGCCATGAACACCCCGATCCAGGGGACGGCGGCGGACGTCATCAAGCTCGCCATGCTGGCCGTCCATCGCCGTCTGGCCGGCACGGAGGCCCGGATGATCCTGCAGGTCCACGACGAGCTGATCTTCGAGGTCGCGGAAGCCGAGGTCGAGGGGGTCCGCCGGATCGTCGTCGAGGAGATGGAACGGGTCGTGAGCCTGGCGGTTCCCCTCAAGGTGGACGTCGGCATCGGCACGAACTGGCGAGTAGCCCATCCCTGAAGTTGACCAGTCCGAAAACCCTGTGCTACCGTGATCAATTCAGGAGTTTGCGCCTGTGACGACGCTGCGGGCCGAGGCGGGTATGAGCGACCGGGTACTCGAAGAAATAGCCGCGCTGAAGGACGACGACTGGGCCCTGCGCGAGGACGCCGCGACCCTGCTGGGCGAGTTCGGCGATCCCCGGGCGGTGGCGCCCCTGGTCGAGACGCTCCGGGACGACGACCGGGCGGTCCGGGATGCGGCGACGGGCGCGTTGCGGAAGATCGGGCCGTCGGCGGTCCCCGCGCTGATCGCCGCGCTGCAGGACCCCAACGGCAACGTGCAGGAAATCGCCGTGGCCGTGCTCAAGGATCTGCCGGACCCGCGCGCCGTGGACCCGCTCATCGGGTGCCTGGCGAGCCGGAACTGGATCGTGCGGATGCACGCGGCCAAGGGGCTGGGCGTCCTGGGCGATGCGCGCGCCATCGCGCCGCTCGTCTCCCGGCTCACCGACGAGGTCAAGGCGGTTCGCGTGGACGCGACGGACGCGCTCGTGCGCATCGGCCGGCCCGCGCTGGACTCGTTGCTGGCGGCCCTGCGGCACGACGCGTGGATCCTGCGGCTGCATGCCTGCGAGGCCCTGGGGAAGATCGGGGCCGAGGAAGCGGTCGAGCCGTTGTGCCGGGCGATGCTCCAGGATCGGGATACGGCCGTGCGGCAGGATGCCGCGAAAGCGCTGGGCGGAATCAGGAGCCCGGCGGCGTTGGACGCGGTGACGGCGGCGCTCAGGGATTTGGACGTGCGGCCGTTCGCGGTCGAAGCGCTGGGCCGGCTCACGGACCCGCGGGCCGTGGGGACGCTCATCGACGTGGTGACCGGCAAGGGCCGGCCGGACAACGTCCGCAAGGCCCAGGTCTGCGGGAGCGAGTCCGTCGAAATGGATGTGGACGAAATGGAAGTGCAGATTTTCGCGATCGGCGGCCTGGCCGAACTCGGCGACGACCGGGCCATCGAGCCCCTGATCCGCGCGCTCAAGGACACCCGGCTCCGGGCGGCGGCGGCGGCGGCGCTGGGCACGATGGGCCTGCGGGTCGCGGCGCCTCTGCTGGCGGCGATGAAGACCGAGACGGACTCCAATATCCTGTTTCACGCGCGGGCCATCATGTCGGCGGTCGGATGGCGCCCTGCGGCGACGATGAAAGAAGGCAGATAACCATGGCGAACAAGCTGGCAGATTTGTTGGAAGAGCTGACGGATCCGGATGACGCGACCCGGGAGGAGGCGGCGCAGGCCCTCGTCGGTCTCGCGAACCCGGCTGCGACGGACGCGCTCATTGAAGCCCTACAGGACGACTACTGGTCCGTGCGGATGTACGCGGGCCACGCGCTGGCGCGGATCGGCGGCCCCAAGGCCATCGAAGCCCTGGTCCCGATGCTGGGGGACGCCATTAAAGACTGCCGGGACGGCGCGGTGGATGATTTTGCGACTCTCGGCGCGCCCTCCGTCGAACGCCTGGTGGCGGCCCTGCGGGATGAGCGCTGGCGCGTGCGGGAGAGCGCGGCCAAGGCGCTGGGGTTGCTCAAGGATCAGCGGTCGGTGGACGGGCTGGTCGCCACCCTGCGGGATCGGGACGGGTCGGTGCGGACGATCGCGGCGGAGGCCCTGGGCAGGATCGGCGATCCGAAGGCCATCAAGGGCCTGATGGCCCTCTTCCGGGACTCCTCCAAACTGGTGCGCGTGGCCGCGACGATCGCGCTGATGCAGATCGGAGAGGCCACGGTCGATCCGCTGATGGAAGGCCTGAAGGACGAGGACTTCCAGGTGCGGCTGCACTGTGTGCAGGCGCTGGGCGGGATCACCAGCGACTATCCCACCGGCCGCTCGTGGCTGCGCGATTCCAAGCCCGTGCCGGCCCTCATCGGGTTGTTGACGGACAAGGACCGCGCGGTGCGGGAGGACGCCGCCATCGCGCTGGGCATGATCGGCGATCCCAGCGCCGTCCCCGCCCTCATCGAGGCCATGCAGGACGGCTCGATCCGGGTGCGGGCGATCATGGCGTTGGGGATGATCGCGGACCCGCGCGCCGTCGAGCCGCTGATCCGGGTGCTGGACGGGATCGGAATCAATCTCAAGGGGACGCCGATGCCGGGGTGCATCGTCAGCGAGGAATGGTTCATCCGGGAACAGGCGGCGCTGGCCCTGGGGCACATCAACGATCTGCGCAGCGTGTCGGCCCTCTGCCAGGCGCTGAAGGACACCCGCCTGCGCGAGAAGGCGGCGCAGGCCCTGATCGAACTCGGTCCCCAGGTCATCGACCAGCTGGTGGACTTCATCAACGATCCGGGAGCGTCCCAAACGGAGCAACTCAGCGACCGGGTGCTGGCGTTCGCCACCAACCGGCTGGATGCGGCCTCGTCCCTGCGGAACCTGGTCATGGACATCCTGGTCCAGCTCGGCTGGACGCCGCCCGAGGAAACGACGGCCGGCGAGTCCGATAAAGCGACGGCGGACGACGCCAAGAAATAACCGGACATGGCCAAGAAAGACAAGTCAGCGGATCTGGTCAAGGACCTGATCCACGAGGAAGACTGGAAGCGGATGAACGCCACCGCGGAGTTCCTCAAGCGCGGCCCCGAGGCCGTCGCGGCCCTGATCTCGGCGCTGCCGGATGAGAACCCGCGCCTGCGCGCCGAGGTCGCCCACATGCTGGGGCGGATCAGGAACCAGGCCGCCGGCGTGCCGCTTGTCCCGTTGTTGACGGACCCCGAGCCGGCGGTCCGGGAGGCGGCGACGGAGGCCTTCCGGTACGTGGCCGACGACGCGGCCCTGGCGGCGCTGGTCCGGCTGCTCGAAGACCCGGCGCACCGCGATACCGTTGCCGCGGTCCTGGTCCGGCTGAAGGACCCGGGCGCGCTGGAGCCGCTGGTCGCGATGCTCAAGAGCCAGGATCCGGCCGCACGGTTGCTGGCCGCTGAAGCCCTGGATCAACTCGCCGATCCCCGGAGCGCCGATGCCTGGATCGAGGCCATGGTCTATCCCGATCTCCGCGACATCGCGGCCCGGTCGTTGAAGCGCATCTCGGATCTCCGGGAGCGGATCGTCGCGATCCTGGACCGCCTGCGCGACAACGAGGATACGGTCGCGCTGGAAGAAGCGCGGATCGGCGTCTCGATGGACCTGATCGGCCTCGGACGCCCGGCGGTGGCGGACCTCCTGGAGGCGCTGGAAGACGATCTCTGGGTGGTGCGCGAGGCGGCGGCCCAGGCTCTCGGCCTCATCGGGGACCACCGGGCCGTCGAGCTCTTGCTGCACAAGGCCAAGACCGACCGCGACATGGGCGTCCGCGAGAGCTGCATCAAGGCGCTGGGGGAATTCGGCGATGCGCGCGCGATCGACATGCTGGTCGAGGCCATCAAGGATCCCACCACCCGCCTGGCCGCCACCGAGGCCATGTCGAAGATCAAGGACATCACGGTGCTGGTGCCGCACCTGGATCTCATCCAGCGGATGAAGACGGATCGGGACGGGCTGGTGAGCTATCACGGGGGCCTGATGCTGGACAAGCTGGCGAAGCTGCTTGAGGAAGAGGGCGGCACGAAGGCGGCGGAAAAAGAGTACGACGAGTGGGACGAAGAAGTTCCGGCCCCCGCCCCGAAGGCCGCGGGCGGCGCCGGCGGGCCGCCGGGGGGACGGACGGCATGAGCGACACGGATCGCCGGATCGAGCAGCTCCTGGCGGCCTTGCGCGACGACAACGAAGCGTTGCGCGATCACGCCGTGGCCAGTCTCGGCCAGATCGGGCCGGCGGCCATCGAGCGTCTGATCAACCTGTTCGCCGACGAGGACCGGGTGATCCGGGAGGCGGCCCGGCAGGCGCTCGTCCAGGTCGGCGCGGACGCGGTCGCTCCGCTCCTGGAGGCGCTGCGGGACGACGAGTGGGCCGTGCGGGAGCAGGCCGCGGCGGCGCTGGGCCGGCTGAAGGACGAGCGGGCCATCGCGCCGCTGATCGCGGCGCTGAAGGACCGGGACGGGGCGGTGCGCCTGGCGGCGGTCGAGGCCCTCGAGAAGATCCAGGACCCGCGCGCCGTGGACGGGTTGATGGAGGCGTTGCAGGACCAGACGGTGCGGGAGGAGGCCGCGCGGGCGCTCAAAAAGATCCCGGACCGGCGCGCCGTGGACGGCCTGCTGAAGGGGCTGGCGGGCGGCAATTGGGTCGTGAAGCGCCATGCGGCCGAGGCGCTGGGCCTGATCGGCGACGCGCGCGCGGCCGGAGGCCTGCGGGAGGCGCTGCAGGACGAAGACTGGCTGGTGCGGCGCAATGCGGCCGAATCCCTGGCGCGGCTCCGGGACCAGGGGGCCGTGGATGCGCTGCTTCCCCTGCTGGAAGATGAAAACGACATGGTTCGGGAAACGGTCGAAGGGGCGTTGTCGAGTCTGGGCTGGACCCCGCCGACCGCGTAAGGTATAAGGAGAGCGCGATGGCTGACGAAGCACCGAAGTTGATCCAGATCGGCAAGGGCGGTCCCGGGGTCAAAAAAGACGGATTCAACCTCATTTCAGAAAAAGTGGTCAAGGTCGACGTCGAGGCCCGGATCCTGGAGATCGAACTGCTGGCCTACGAAGGCAAGACCGTCGTGCTCGAGGTCGGGGAAGACCTCCTCGAGGACCTCAAAAAGATCAAGCCGGGGGACGGCGTCACGGTGCGCGTGATCGAGGAAGAGCCGGTGGCCGGGATCGAGGGCACGCTGCACGCGGGGGCCGCCCGGCGGCGCATCGTGAAGAGCCTCGCGGTCCGGTCGCGGGACGCCCAGAAAACGCGCGTCGAGGAAATGCTCTCCGCGCTGCAGGAGAGCCACTGGCTCACCCGCAAGTACGCCGTGGAGGTGCTGGGGACGATGGGCGACCCCCGCGCGGTGGGCCCGCTCATCGAGGCCCTGACCGACGAGGTCAACGACATCCGGCAGCGGGCGTACGACTCGCTCATCAAGATCGGCGCGCCGAGCGTGACCGCCGTGGCCAGCCTGCTGACGCACGAGGACGACGACCTGCGGCAGATGGCCTCGGAAATCATCCGCAAGGTCGGCAAGCCGGCCGTCGAGCCCCTGACCGAGGTGATGCTCACCGCGGACGAGTCGCTCCAGGCGAAGATCCGCAAGCTGCTGGACCGGATGGGGTACAAGCCGAAACCGAAAACCGAGGTGATGTAGCCGTTAGGGCGTGGGCCGCCCGACGGAAGAGTAGCGGAAGCCGAGCGCGGCCATGCGGGCCGGCTCGTACACGTTGCGCAGGTCCACGAAGACCGGCCGCTTCAGGCCGGCCTTGATCCGCTCCAGGTCCAGGTTCCGGAACTGGTTCCACTCCGTCATCAGGACCAGGGCGTCGGCGCCGGCCGCCGCCTCGTAGGCATTGGCGCAGAGCGCGACGGCCGGCAGCAGTTTGCGCGCCTCGTCCATGCCCGCCGGATCGTACGCCCGCACCTCCGCGCCGCCCTTCTGCAGTTTCGCGATGATGTCCAGGGCCGGGGAGTCGCGCAGGTCGTTGGTGTTGGGCTTGAAGGAGAGCCCCAGCACCGCCAGGCGCGTGCCCTGGACGGATCCCCCGAGCGCGTCCCGGATCTTCTCCACCATCCGCTCCCGCTGCGTGTCGTTGGCGCGCGCGGCCGCTTCGGCGATCTCCATGACGCAGCCGGCCTGCCGTCCCGTCTGAATCAGGGCGGCGATGTCCTTGGGAAAGCACGAGCCGCCGTAGCCCGGCCCCGGGTGCAGGAACTTCGCGCCGATGCGGTGGTCCAGGCCCATGGCCTTGGCCACCACCTGGACGTTCGCGCCGACCCGCTCGCAGAGGTTCGCCACCTCATTGATGAACGAGACCTTGGTCGCCAGGAAGGTGTTGGAGGCGTACTTGATCATCTCGGCGGTGGCCACGTCCGTGAAGACGAAGGGAGTCTCGATCAGATAGAGGGGGCGGTACAGGTCGCGCATGAGCGCCTCCGCCCGGGGCCCGTCGGCGCCGATGACGACGCGGTTCGGCCGCATGAAGTCTTCGACGGCCGATCCTTCGCGGAGGAATTCGGGGTTGGACACGATGTCGAAGCGGGCGTCCGGCGGCGCGTGCTGCGTGATCAGGTTGCGCAGCCGCTCCCCGGTGCCCACCGGCACCGTCGACTTGGTGACGATGACCTTGTAACTGCCGAGATGGGACGCGATGCCCCGCCCGACGGCTTCCACGAACGAGAGGTCCGCCGAGCCGTCGTCCCGGGACGGCGTCCCCACGGCGATGAAGATCGCGAGGCCGGTCTCGACGGCCTTCCCCAGGTCGGTGGTAAAGGTCAGCCGGCCCTCCGACAGGCCCTTCCGCACCAGTTCGGTCAGGCCGGGTTCGTAGATCGGGATGTCGCCCTTTTCCAGCAGGGCGATCCGGCGCTCGTCCTTGTCCATGCAGGTGACCTGGACGCCGAACTCCGCAAAACAGGCGCCGGTCACCAATCCGACGTAGCCGGTCCCGATGACGCTGATCTGCATAGGGCCTCCTCCTGCCGGCCGGCGCGGCGGCGGCATCGCGGGGGAGTATAGCACAGACGCCGGTCGCTTGACTGCGCCGGGCCCCTTCTCTACAATCCGCTCGCCATGTCGGGGGGATCAGCGATTCAGAGACCCTTGGCGGTGATGATGAGCCGGCGGATCCTGTCCATCGCGCCGTCCGCGCCGGTGCTCGACGCCGCCCGGACCATGCGGGAGGCCAAGGTCGGCGCGCTGCTGGTGGCGGAGGGCGCGCAGTACGTCGGGGTCGTCAGCGAGTCCGATCTGGTCCGCCGCGTGCTGGCCGTGGGCGGCGATGCGACTCGCGTGCGGGTGTCGGACGTGATGCAGGCGCCGATCATCACCATCGAGCTCGACCGTTCCGCGCATGAGGCCAGCGACCTGATGGCGGAGCGGGGCATCCGGCATCTGGCGGTGACGGACGGCGGGAAGATCGTCGGCATGCTGTCGGTGCGCCACCTGCTCCGTTATTTCAAGAACTGGGGATCAATGTAAACATCGTGCCGTCATTCGACTGCGCGCAGGGCGGCCTGACGAAGAAGCCCCCTCTTCCCGGCCGGGAAGAGGGGGCTTCTCACGTTCACGAGGTGGCGCTAACGCGTCAGTTGCGGACGCCGCTCCACACCTTGGCCGGATCGATTTCCTTGTCCGGGTTCAGTGTCTTCGCCCGATTCAGGAGGATTTCCGTCGATTCCGGGTAGGCCGGGTCGGAGATGCAGCAGTTGTCCACCGGACAGACGGCCGCGCACTGAGGTTCGTCGAAGTGTCCCACGCATTCGGTGCAGCGATCGTGCGTGATCACATAGATGTTGTCCCCGACGCCCTGGCCATCGCCGACGTGATTGCCTTTCCCTTCAGCGTCGCTCCGGGTTTCGAAGATGGCCTCGTTGGGACATTCGGGGAGGCAGGCCCCGCAGGAAATGCATTCGTCGGTGATCAATAACGCCATAACACTTGCCTCCTTCCCTCTAACTCTTAACTATCCATCGCCGGCAGCCATCGGACGGATGGCCTGCAGCCGAGAATTCATGATATGGTAGGCGAAATTCTAGGAGGGTGGGCAGGTTGTTGTCAACGTGATTCTTGTCCGGCGGCATAGGCCTGAAGACCTTTTTGGCAGGAACAAAAGCCCTAGTCGGCTCATGGCGAGGTCCCGCAGTTGATGGAAAAGTCCCAGGCGACGCGCGTGGGTGTCCTGGCGGTCGCGGCCCTGGGGCTGCTGCTGGCGGGCAATTACTTCATGTCGGCCAACCAGGGCCCGGAGGCCATGTTTGTCAGCTTTCCCTCCGGCGCCCGGCTGCAGGTGGAGATCGCCGACAGCCCGCTCCTCCTCTATTCCGGTCTGGCCTTCCGGGACTCCCTGCCGCCGGGGTGGGGCATGCTGTTCATCTACGACCGGGCCGACGTGCACCGCCGCCACACGCGCCAGTACCGGTTTCCCGTCGACATGATCTGGCTGGATGAAGGCAAGCGCGTCCTGCTCATCGAGCAAAACGTCGCCCCGTGCGGCACCGAGCAATGCCCGGAGTACGGGCCGCCGCGGGACAAATCCCGCTACGTGATCGAGACGCCCGCCGGCTTCGCCCGCCGGGAGCAGCTGGCTCCGGGCGCCGACTTGCGGTTCACCTTGCAGCTTTGACTCGTTGCGCCGGCTCACGTAAGATACCGCGCGCTGGTCGGGAGTGAACGATGCCTGCTGGAACCGGGGACAACTGGAAGGAAGAAAAGGCCGTGGCGGCCCGCGTCGGGGGCACGGTGACCGTCCGGTTGTGGGAGGACCGGACCCGCGGGGAAATCTACGTCCCGTCCTACGATCCGGAGGCGCTGGCGCTCGTGAACGACGACTACGACCGCAGCTTCGGCGACAGCAACAACGCCGTCGATTCGGGGAAACGGATGTTCGAGTTCCGCGCCCTCAAGCCGGGCGCCCACCGGCTCCTGTTCGAAAAACGGATGGGCTGGAAGTTCACGGCCGAGGACCGCCGGGTCTATGTCGTGACGGTGGCCGGATAGCATCGGGCGTGCCGGAGATCGCCTTCGTCAACGACGTCTTCCTGCCGCTCTCCGAGGCGCGGGTCTCGGTCGAAGACCGGGGCTTTCAGTTCGGGGACGGTGTCTACGAACTGGTGCGGGTCTACGCCGGCGCCCCCTTTCATCTCCCCGAGCATCTCGAACGCCTGGACCAGAGCGCGCGGGCGCTCGGCATCCCGCTGCCGTACCCGCGGGACCGCTGGACGGCGGTGATCGCCGAGGCGGTCGCGCGCAGCGGCTTTGCCGACGCGAAGGTCTACATCCAGGTCACCCGCGGCGTCGCGCCGCGGGACCATGTCCCGGCCGCCGGCCCCGTGACGCCGACGGTCGTGGTCACGGTGCGGGCGATGACGCCCCTCGCGCCCGCCCTCTACACGGGCGGGGCGGCGGTCGTGACCGTCGCCGACGTCCGGTGGGCCCGCTGCAACATCAAGACGATCGGGCTCCTGGCGAACGTGCTCGCGAAACAGCAGGCCCGGGACCAGGGGGCGCAGGAAGCGCTCTTCGTGCGGGACGGCGCGGTCCTGGAAGGCGCGACCAGCAACGTCATGCTCGTCGAGAAACGCTGTCTCGTCACGCCGCCGGAGGGCCCGCTGCTCCTGCCCGGCGTGACGCGCCGGGTGGTGCTGGGGTTGGCGCAGGCGGCCGGGGTGGCGGTCAAAGAGCGGCCCGTGCGGGAAGACGAACTCTATGC
The DNA here is from genome assembly GCA_004298335.1 of Nitrospirota bacterium. Lineage (GTDB taxonomy): Bacteria > Nitrospirota > Nitrospiria > Nitrospirales > NS-4 > SCTG01. The sequence goes on along the minus strand of SCTG01000183.1, from coordinate 2,583 downwards.
CGCCGACGAGGTCCTGTTGACCGGCACCACGATCGAAGTGCTGCCGGTCGCCCGGGTCAACGGCCGGCCGGTCGGGGCCGGCGCCCCCGGTCCGGTGACGACGCTGTTGATGGCCCGTTTCCGGGAGGCGCGCGGCTAGTTTCGCTTGCCTTTCCTCGGACATCTGTGTTAATTTGGGTCGTTGAAGTGGGCTCGAGCCCACTTTTTTTTCTGTATGACGGGTCGAGACCATCCCTTTGCACCAGCCGGCGGCGGTCCTTCGGGAGCCGCCCACGCGTCCGAGCGGGTCGTCTCCATTGTCCAGCGGACTGTTGAGCCTGTGCTCGCCTCACTCGGACTGGTGCTGGTCGGGGTGGAGGTGCGGGGGCGGGGACCGAAGACCCTGATCCGGGTGGTCATCGAGCGGCCGCCGGATCACGGGGAGGGCGCGGTGTCCGTCGAGGACTGCGAGCGCGCCCACGTCCTGGTCGGGCACGCGCTGGATGCGGAGGATCCCCTCCCCCACACCTATGTGCTGGAGGTGTCGTCGCCGGGGCTGGACCGCCCCATCCGGCAGGTCCAGGAGTACGAGCGGTTCCGGGGCCGACTGGCGCGGTTCAAACTGGCGAACCCGGTCCTGGGGCAGGCGGTCCTGATCGGGCGGATTCAGAAACTGGACGGCGCGCAGGTGTGGGTGGACGCGGCGCCCGCGGGCAAGCGGGGCGGCCACGCGACGCCGGTCGCGCTCCCGCTGGCCGACATCCTGGAAGCCAGGCTGGAAGTGGAATTCTAAGGAGAACGGAGCACACATTATGGGTCGAGAGCTCCTGACGGTGATCGAACAGATCGGGCGCGAAAAGGGGATCGATGCGAACCGCATCCTCGAAGCCGTGGAGTCCGCGCTGCTCACGGCCGCGAAGAAACGCTACGGCGCGGCCGAGAACATCCAGGTGCACATCGACCGCAAGAGCGGCGACGTCGAGGCCATCTCGCTCAAGAAGATCGTGAACCAGGTGACCAACCCCAAGTCCGAAGTCTCGCTCGAAGAGGTCCGCAAGGCGCTGGGACCGAACAGCGACGCGGAACTGGGGGACGACATCGGCTTCCCCATCGAGATCGAGGAGTTCGGCCGGATCGCGGCGCAGACCGCGAAGCAGGTGATCTTCCAGAAGGTCCGCGAGGCCGAATGGGAGGTCGTCCAGCGGGAGTACACGGCGCGCACGGGCGATCTCGTCAACGGCATCATCCTCGGCCAGGAGCGCCGCAACTACATCGTCGACCTCGGCAAGACGGAGGCGATCCTCCCCGCGCACGAGCAGATTCCCCGGGAGACCTACCGGCGCGGCGACCGCGTCAAGGCCTATCTCCTGGAGGTGAAGCGGACGCTGCGGGACGTGCAGGTCATCCTGTCCCGCACCCACCCGAACTTCATCACCAAGCTGTTCGAGGCGGAGGTGCCGGAGATCGCCGAGAAGATCGTGGAGATCAAGGGCGTGGTCCGCGAGCCGGGGGACCGGACGAAAATCGCCGTCGTGTCGCGCGACCGCGCCGTCGACCCGGTCGGCGCCTGCGTGGGGATGAAGGGCTCGCGGGTGCAGGCGGTGGTGCGCGAGCTGCGCGGCGAGAAGATCGACATCATCGCGTGGACGCCGGACTCGCGGGTCTTCATCGCGGAGGCCCTGAACCCCGCCGTCATCGAAAAGGTGGGCGTGGACGAGGAAAAGAAGTCGGCGCTGGTGGTGGTTGCGGACAACCAGTTGTCGCTGGCCATCGGGCGCAACGGGCAGAACGTGCGGCTCGCCGCCAAGCTGACCGGCTGGAAGATCGACATCATCGGCGCGAGCGAGTATGAAAAGGAACGGGTCGTCCGGGACCAGGAGACGCGGGCCGCCATCGCGCATCAGTTGCAGGAGCAGCACGCGAAGCTGGTCGAAGCGGAGTCGGCCGCGGCGGCCGCGCAGCAGGAAGCCTCCGCGGAGGAGGCCGCCCCGGCGGCCGGGCAGGCCGAATCCGGAAGCGAAGAGAAGGCCGTCGGGTAACGAAGGGCGCGCATGGGCATGCGGGTATTCGAGCTGGCCAAGCAACTGGGGGTTCCGAGCAAGGACCTGATGAAGGACCTCAAGGGGCTGGGCGTGTCCGTCTCGACCCACATGGCCGTTCTCGAGGACGAGACGGTCGCGAAGATCCTGGCGAAGTCGTCGGCCAAGACCAAGAAGCAGCCGGACGCCTCTCCCGCCAAGGGGGCGAAGGCCGTCAAGGCCAAGGCCGCCAAGCCCACCCCGGACAAAGACGACAAAGAGAAGGGCCAGCCCTCGGCGCTGAAGCCGAAAGCGGCGCCCGGCCGCGCGTCCGCGTCCGCGAAGCTGGCGGCTCCGGTCGCGGAGCCGCCGAAAGCGGAAAAGAAGTTGGTCCTGGTCAAGCGGCGGCCCCTCGAGCCGTCCGCGGACGACCTGGCGCCCCTGCAGCCGGCGGCGGAGGCGCCTGCGGGCGGCGTCGCCGAACTGGCGAAAGCCGCCGCCGCGCCGCCCCCGGGCCTGGCGCCGCACGAGCCTGCGCCGGCGCCATCGGCGACGGAGCGCTCTGCCGGCGCAGATCGGAAGAGCG
>SCTG01000182.1 GCA_004298335.1 Nitrospirota bacterium | reverse complement strand
GCATACTGGACCGGAATCTTGCGCCGGCCGGTTTCCAAAAACACGATTGCCGCAATGACACCAAACATGCCCAAGATGAGGACAATCAGCCAAAACCCCGTCAACTGCCCGACCTCGAACAGCTGATACGTTTCCACGACCGCGTGCGGCAAGCGCGCCACGATCCCTGCAAAAATGATCAGGGAGATGCCGTTACCAATACCCCGCTCGGTGATCTGCTCGCCCAACCACATGAGAAATGCAGTGCCGGCTGTCAGGGTCAGCATCGTCATGAGACGGAACCCCCAACCTTTATCAAGCACAAAGGCTCCGTGATTCATATTTTCCAGCCCGACGGCAATGCCGAACGACTGAATCAGGCCGATCCCGATCGTTCCGAATCGCGTATATTGGACGATCTTCTTCCGTCCGCGCTCTCCTTCTTTGGCCAGCTTCGTCAGGTGGGGAATCACCACCGTCAGCAACTGGAGAATGATCGACGCGCTGATATACGGCATGATGCCGAGCGCGAAAATTGTCAGCCGGGAAAGCGCCCCCCCTGAAAAAATATCAAGGAAGCCAAGCAGCGCGCCGCCTTCCTTCAGCAAAAACTTCCCGAGTTCATCGTTATTGATACCCGGGGTCGGAATATGCGCCCCAATGCGATAGACTGCCAACATCCCCAGCGTAAATAAAATTCGATTACGCAGCTCGGGAATATTAAAAACGTTCTTGATGTTGGTAATCAGCCGCTCAAGCACTGCCTAATACCTCTGCCCTCCCCCCGGCGGCTTGAATCTTCGCAATCGCTGACGCGCTGAATCGATGCGCTTTGATATACAGCGGACGGGAGGGCGTTCCTTCGCCCAACACTTTAATCTTGGACTCCTGGCCGTGCACGAGTCCCGCTCGGATCAGCACTTCCGGCGTCACGTCCTGAACGTCTTTGAGTCGGTTCAGGTCCCGGATGTTGACCACCGCCCATTCCTGCTTGAAGATATTCGTAAACCCCCGCTTCGGCACGCGCCGCTTGAGCGGCATCTGCCCCCCCTCAAAACCGGGGCGCTTTCCGCCTCCGGATCTGGCTTTGAGGCCTTTGTGCCCCCGCGTCGCCGTTTTTCCATGCCCGGATCCGATCCCTCGCCCAATGCGCTTCCGGCGCGTTCGCGATCCCCGCGCAGGCTTCAGTTCGTGAAGTTTCATTTGGCCCCTTTGGCAGCTTCTCGGACATCCAGAAGGTACGACAGTTTGTGCACCAATCCCTGCACCTGGAGTGTGTTGGGACGAATGACCGTATGCCTGATTCGTCGAAGGCCAAGCCCGAGCAAAACGGTCCGATGCGCCCTGGGCGTCCCGATAGGGCTTCGAACCAGCGTGATCGCGAGCTTGCCTGTAGATTTCGCCTGGGGCCCCATCATTTACCCTGCCTGTTGAATCAAAGACTTGCGGACACGCAGAACTTCCTCTGGATCACGCAATTGGTTCAGCCCATCAAGAGTCGCCTGCACGACGTTGAAGGGATTGCCCCTTCCCAACGTTTTCGCCACGATGTTGTGTATGCCCGACAACTCAATGACGGCACGAACAGCCCCTCCAGCGACAATTCCCGTTCCCGCAGATGCCGGCTTGAGCATTACATGCTCTGCACCGAAGTGCCCTCGGACCTCATGCGGAATGGTGCCGTTTTTGATCGAAACCCGAACGAGTTTTTTCTTGGCATGCTGAACGGCCTTGGAGATGGCTTCAGGAACCTCCGCGGCTTTCCCCTTGCCAATCCCGACCCATCCTTGCTCATCACCCACGACCACCAGCGCCGTGAAGTTGAATCGCTTTCCGCCCTTCACCACTTTGGCCACGCGGTTGATAAAGACGACCTTGTCTTTGAGATTTAGTTCATCGGGATTGACTTTCACGGTCGGCCTTGCTCCCTTCTAAAACTTCAGCCCTTTTTCACGAGAGGCCTCGGCCAACGCTTTGATGCGTCCATGGAACCGATACCCGCCGCGGTCAAACACCACCGCCTTCAAGTTGGCCTTCAACGCCCGCTCGGCAACCAGCCGGCCAACGGCCGCGGCCGCGGCCAGGTTTGCCCCTGACTTCAGCTTGCCCTTGATCTCTTTATCCAAGGTCGACGCGCTCACCAATGTTCTTCCGGTGGTATCGTCAATCACCTGCGCGTAGAGCTGCGTATTGCTCCTGTAGACGTTCAGCCGCGGACGATCCGGCGTCCCGTATACACGGAGCCTAACCCGGTGGTGCCGACGAACACGACTGCGTTCCCGTTTGCTCACATCCAGCATGATGAACCTATTTCCCGGTCTTGCCTTCCTTACGGATGAGAATTTCGCCGGCGTATTTGATGCCCTTGGCCTTGTAGACGTCCGGCTTTTTTAAGGCGCGGATATTCGCGGCCGTTTGGCCAACAAGCGCTTTGTCGCGCCCCTTGATCGTCACCGTCGTTTGCTTGTCGACTTTCGCATCAATGCCCTCGGGAAGGGGGAATTCTATGGCATGGGTATAGCCCAAGTTGAAACTGATGGTCCGTCCCGATAGATTTGCCTTGTAGCCAACGCCATTAATTTCCAGGATGCGCTCGAACCCTTCAGTCACACCCTGAACCATGTTGCGTATCTCATTGCGAAAGAGGCCATGAAGGGCCCGTTGGTGCCGCCCTTCAGACACCCGACGAACCTCCACCTGGCCGTTCGCGACCGCAGCGGTGAGTTCCGGCGGCAGGACTCTCTTCAAGCTTCCCAATGGACCCTTCACCGAGATCTGCTGGCCCTCGGCTTTGACCTCAACCTTATCGGGAATCGGTATAGGTTTTCTTCCAATACGTGACATCGGCGACCTTAAGTGCCTACCACACGTGACATACGACTTCGCCGCCCATCATCTGCGCACGCGAGTCCGTACCCGTCATCACCCCTTTGGGCGTTGAGAGGATGGTGATCCCCATTCCGCCCATTACATTCGGAATGCGGGAATGCCGGACATACACCCGTTTCCCGGGCTTGCTGATCCGACGAATTCCGGTGATCATGGGAACTTCGTCCTCTTGGTAGCGAAGGTATAAGCGCAGTACCGGGTGACCGCCTTCGGTTACGCGATCGACGGACTGGATAAACCCTTCCTTCTGCAATACGCGAGCGATCTCAGCTTTCAGCTTCGACGCCGGCATCTGCACCGAGGCATGCCGTCGCTGGATCGCATTGGAAATGCGATTGAACATATCAGCCAAAGGATCGGTCATTGCCATCGCGTCACCAGCTCGATTTCATAACGCCGGGAATCTCTCCCCGCAGGCTGAGAAACCTGAAGCAAATGCGGCAGAGTTTGAACTTTCGAAGGAACCCTCTGACCCGGCCACAATTGGGGCAGCGGTTATAGGCCCGAGTTGTGAACTTCGGGGTCCTTTTCACTTTTAATCGCAGAGCCAAGCGGGACACAGTTCTGAAACCTCCAATCAGATCAGGTTCGGTAAGGAACGCCCAAGTGTTTCAAGAGCGCCTTTCCCTCGTCGTTGGTCGCAGCGGTGGTCACGATCGTGATGTCCATCCCGTGGATGGACTCCACCGCATCATATTTAATTTCCGGAAAGATCAACTGTTCCTTCAATCCCAACGTGTAATTGCCGCGCCCATCGAAAGATTTCGGCGATACCCCTTTGAAATCGCGGATGCGCGGGAGGGCGACAGTGATCAGACGATCCAAAAATTCATACATGCGGCGGCCACGCAGCGTGACCTTGGCTCCGATCGGGAGCCCTTTTCTGAGCTTGAAATTGGCGATGGCCTTACGCGCCTTCGTCACCACCGGGCGTTGCCCAGTAATGGTCCCCAGTTCCTTCACCGCAGAATCCAGCAACTTGACGTTCTGGGTCGCTTCCCCCATGCCGACGTTGAGCACAATGCACTCAAGCCGCGGCACCTGCATCCGATTGCCATAGGAGAACTCTTTCATAAGAGCTGGCACGACTTTTTTTTGATAGTGTTCTTGGAGCCTGACAGGGCCCTTCGGCTCCGGCGCGGCTTTGACCGGTTTGCCCTCAGGCTTTGCCGCCGGTTTTGGCTCTGGCTTCACAACAGGCTTTTTTTCAGGCTTCGCCATGACTACGTCCGCTCGGGAGACTCGATTAACTGCTGGCACTTCTTGCACACGCGGGCGCGCGCTCCGTCGGCCATGGTCTTCGATCCCACCCGCACTGGTTTCTGGCACGTTGCGCAATAGATCATCACGTTAGAGACATGAATCGGTGCTTCCCGTTCCAGAATACCGCCCTGCCGGTTCTGCTGATTTGGCTTTGTGTGCCGCTTGATAACGTTGATTTTCTCGACCGTTACCTTCCGTGCACGCCGCAATACCGAAAGGACCTTCCCGGATTTTCCGCGATCCTTGCCGGCAATCACAACAACCGTATCCCCTTTGCGCACCACGCACTTCGGAGGCTCCGGAAGGGCACGATTGGCGCTCAGCCACCCACTCCTTCGCATCACAGCACCTCCGGCGCGAGCGAGATAATTTTCATATACTTCTTCCAGCGCAGCTCGCGGGCCACAGGCCCGAAAATCCGGGTGCCCACCGGCTCCCCCTGGGCATTGATCAGCACGCAGGCATTGCGATCAAACTTGATGTAGGAACCATCATCCCGCCGGAATCCTTTGGTCGTTCGGACGACCACCGCCTTGCTGATATCTCCTTTTTTCACGGTCGCCTGGGGGATCGCCTCTTTGACCGTCACCATAATGACATCGCCCAGACCTCCGTACCGACGCCTTGTGCCGCCGAACACGTGGAAGCACATGACCCTTTTCGCACCCGAGTTATCGGCCACGTCCAACCTGGAATAGATCTGGATCATCGCGCTCTGGCCTTTTCCACGATCTCCAAGACCCGGAAGTGCTTATCCTTGCTCAACGGGCGGGTCTCCGCCAGTTTCACGCGATCCCCAATCTGGCACTCATTTTTTTCATCATGCGCCTTCAGCCGCGTGACACGGCGCAGCACCTTCCCGTAGCGGCCATGGCGTACCAGCCGTTTCACAACTACGACAATGGTTTTTTGCATCTTATTGCTCACCACTTCCCCGACGAACTCGCGACGGTGAGCTTGCTCTGTCTGTCCCGCTTGATTCATGCTTTTATGGCCGACTTCTGTCCGGCTTTGCCTTTCTGCTTCTCAGTGAGGATCGTTTTGACGCGGGCGATTTCGCGGCGCGTCTGCTTGATTTTGGCCGGGCTTTCAACACGGCCGGCCACAAATTGAAAGCGAAGATTAAAGAGTTCCTTTTTCAGGTCCCGCGTCTTCTCCTCCAGCTCGACGTCTGTCAGATTGCGGAGATTCTTCACACGGAGCGCGCGCGCCTCCATCAAAGACCTCCGCCCCGTGCAACGAAAACCGTTGCGATGGGAAGCTTGTGCGCTGCCAGACGGAGGGCTTCTTTGGCGACATCCATGGCCATGCCATCCATTTCATAAAGAATTCGGCCTGGCCTGACCACCGCCACCCAGTACTCAGGATTCCCTTTGCCCTTCCCCATGCGCGTTTCGGCCGGCTTCTTGGTGATCGGTTTATCAGGGAAAATCCGCACCCAAACACGTCCTCCCCGTTTGACATGACGGGTCATGGCAATGCGGGCTGCCTCAATCTGCCGGTTCGTGATCCAGCCGGGTTCGAGCGCCTTGAGCCCATATTCGCCCAGCGTCACCTGAGAGCCTCGGTACGCCTTGCCCTTCATCCGCCCTTTGTGCATCTTCCGATGCTTGACTTTTTTAGGAGCGAGCACGCGATCCTCCTACCGCCGTTCCATCTCTCCCGCCGCTTTTCCTTGCTGGACGGCGGGAAGGATTTCACCTTTGTATATCCATGCCTTGATACCGATCTGGCCCATGGTCGTATGCGCTTCGGCAAAGCCATAGTCGATATCGGCACGAAGCGTATGGAGCGGCACGCGGCCCTGCAGGTACCATTCGGTTCGGGCGATCTCGGCTCCGGCCAACCTGCCCGAACACCGGATCTTGATGCCTTGGGCGCCTAACCGGAGGGCCGACGCCACGCTCCGCTTCATAGCCCGACGAAACGCAACGCGTTTTTCGAGCTGCACGGCGATATTCTCAGTGACCAATTGCGCATCCAGTTCGGGCTTCTTGATCTCTTTGATCGTGATGTACACTTGACGGCTCAAGGTCTTTTCGAGGTCGGCCTTGAGCTTGTCCACCTCGGCTCCTTTACGGCCGATGATGATCCCGGGCCTGGCGGTATGAATGATGATCGTCACCTGATCGCCGGATCGCTCGATCTCGACCTTCGAGACGCCGGCATGATAGAGCCGGCTCTTGACCATCTTGCGGACACGGATATCCTCGTGAAGCAGCTTGGCGTAATCATGGTCGGCGTACCAGCGAGAGCTCCACGGCTTGACATAGCCAAGCCGCAATCCGATCGGATGTGATTTTTGGCCCATCGGTTAGTCCTTTGCCTTTTTCTTGGCCTTGGCCTCAACCGGCGCCACGGCGATGGTGATATGGCTCATTCGCTTGTGAATCGAAAACGCGCGCCCTTGCGCACGCGGCTGGAACCGCTTGAGCGTCGGACCGACGTCCACATAGGCCTGGCTCACACGCAATTCATCCACGTCGCCGATCTCCTTGCCGGCCTGCTGACCGTTGGCCACGGCCGACAGCAACACTTTCTGTACCACCCGAGCGGCAGCGCGAGGAGTGAATTTCAGCAGGGCAAGCGCATCATTCACAGGGCAGCCGCGGATCAAATCAACGACGGGACGGGCCTTCCGGGGCGACATCCGCACAAACCGCAATGTTGCACTCGCTTCCGCCATAACTTCTGCCTTTACTTTAGCGCCACAGCCTTTTCGCTTTTGGCGGCGCCATGCCCCTTGAAAAAACGGGTGGGGGCGAATTCGCCCAACTTGTGTCCGACCATGTTCTCGGTGATATAAATTGGAATGAACTTTTTCCCATTATGGATGGCCAGGGTGTGCCCGATCATCTCCGGGACAATCGTGGACCGGCGTGACCACGTCTTGAGAATCTTCTTCTCCCCGCTGGTGTTCATCTGCTCGATCCGGCCGAGCAACCGGGTATCGATGAAAGGCCCTTTGGTGACTGAACGCGGCATGGACTTCCTTCAGTTGAGCGTGGGCCGTTCTACTTCTTCCGTCTCGAGATGATAAATTTCCCGGTACGCTTGGTATGCCGGGTCTTGTAGCCCTTGGTCTTCTGGCCCCAGGGAGTCACCGGGTGCGGATTACCGGCGCCCGATTTCCCTTCGCCGCCTCCATGCGGATGGTCGACCGGATTCATGGCCACTCCCCGGACATGAGGCCGGCGCCCTTTCCAGCGCTGGCGTCCGGCTTTTCCAATGGTGACGTTCTCATGATCGGCGTTGCCGACCTGTCCCACCGTCGCCTGACAAGTCGCAAGAATCTTCCGCATCTCACCGGACTTCAAACGGACCTGGACATAGAGCCCATCCCGCCCCATTACTTGGGCGGAGGCGCCGGCTCCACGGATCAGCTGCCCGCCCCGACCGGGTTTGAGTTCGATGTTGTGAACGATGGTGCCTGTCGGCATGTTCAGAAGAGGCAGCGCATTCCCCACCCGCACCTCCGCATCCGCCCCTGCTTGCAGGACATCCCCGACCTTCAAACCGTCCGGAGCCAGAATGTACCGCTTCTCTCCATCGGCATAATGCAGCAAAGCAATCCGTGCCGACCGGTACGGGTCGTATTCCAAGGACCGCACGCGCGCGGCGATGCCCGGCTTGTCACGCTTGAAATCCACGCGCCGGTACATCCGTTTGTGCCCGCCTCCACGAAAACGGACAGAAATCCGTCCCTGGCTGTTTCGGCCTCCCGAGCTTTTGATGTATTCGAGCAGGGCCTTTGCAGGTTTTCCAGCGGACAGGCCTTCATTGGTCAACACCGTCATCTGACGGCGCCCCGGGGACGTTGGACGAAAATTCTTGATGCCCATCAGACGCCCTCGAAGATCTCCAATTTTTCGCCCGGCTTTAACGTCACGATCGCTTTTTTCCAGTCCGGTTTTTTGCCCACCATGCGCCCGATGCGGCGGGCCTTTCCCCCGACATTCATCACGCTGACTTTTTCGACCTTGACGTTCAGCGCCCGCTCAGTCGCCTTCTTGATCTCAACCTTGTTGGCGTCGGCCCTGACCAGGAAGCCGATCTTATGCTGGGACTCCCGCATTTCCGTCAGCTTCTCGGTCAACAGCGGGCGAATGATGATGTCCTGCGCACTGCGGGTCATGAGAAGGCCTCTTCCAGTCTCGACACATCACGTCGCGCGACCAGCACGGCATCGTGCAAAAGCAGATCCCGAACATTGACGCGTTCAGGAGTGATTACCGTCACACCCGGCATGTTTTCCGCAGCGCGGCGGAGCTGATCCTGCTCGCCGCCGGCTATGATCAACGTCTTGCCGCCGAGACCGAGAACCTTGAGGACCGCCGCGAGCGACTTGGTCTTCCCATCTGCCCGGGGCAAATCTTCCAGGACAAGCAAGCCCCCTTCACGGACTTTCACTGACAGGGCAGACCGCACAGCCCCACGCACTTTTTTCTTCGGCATCGCATACCCGTAATTGCGAGGAAGCGGTCCAAACACGATGCCGCCGTGTCGCCACAGCGGGGATCGGAGCGACCCTGCCCGGGCCCTGCCGGTATGCTTTTGCTTATACGGTTTCTTTCCCGTTCCGCTGACCAAGCCACGCGTTTTGGTGGAAGCCGTGCCCTGACGGCGGCCCGCCTGCTGCATGAGGACAACCTCGTGCAGGACCGGCCCGTTCACTTCAGCCCCGAAAACCTCGGCACGAAGTTCGACCGCGCCCACCTTGCGGCGATTCAAGTCAACGACATCAATCGTGGGCATGGAACATCGCTCCTAGGACGCTTTCACAGACTTCTTGATGACGACGAGACTGCCCCGCGCGCCGGGAATCGAGCCGCGAACAAAAATGAGATGTTCTTCGGGCCGTACATCGACGACTTGCAGCGCCTGCGTCGTCACCTTCACGTTTCCCATATGTCCGGCCATTCGCATGTTTTTCCAGACACGCGACGGCGAGGAACTGCTCCCGATCGAGCCGGGAGCCCGGTGAAACATCGATCCGTGCGTTTCGGGTCCGCCACGAAAATGGTGCCGCTTCATCACGCCCTGAAAACCCTTGCCTTTCGACACGCCCGTGACGTCCACAAACTCACCCTTGGCAAACAGGCTCACCGTAATCGTCGAGCCGACCGGAGTGTCGCCGGAAGCGCGAAATTCACGCACGTGCCGAAACACAGGAAGATTGGCTTTGGCAAAATGCCCTCTGGACGGCTTCGACGCTTTCCGGTCCGGCAATTCCAGGAACGCCAACTGGACGGCGGCATATCCGTCCCGCTCCCGTGTCTTCACTTGTGACACCCGACAGGGGCCGGCCTCGATCACCGTCACCGGCACCGCGCGCCCGCCGTCAAGAAAAAGCTGGGTCATTCCGAGCTTTTGACCCAGCAACCCGGTGGTCATAACTTGATCTCCACATCGACGCCAGCCGCTAGGTTGAGCTTCATCAACGCATCCATCGTCTCGGGTGTGGGTTCCATGATATCCATCAGCCGCTTGTAGGTGCGGAGCTCAAACTGCTCGCGGGATTTCTTGTCCGCATGCGTCGAGCGCTGAACCGTCCACTTGTTGATGCGGGTCGGCAGCGGAATCGGCCCCACCACTTTGGCGCCCGTGCGCTTGACCGTTTCGACAATCTCCGCGACAGACTGGTCGAGCACACGGTAGTCAAAGCTCTTGAGCCGAATGCGTATCCGCTGATCGAGCTTGATCGCCATTACGCGTGACCCCTTCCCCTCACGCCAGGATTTCGGTGACGATGCCGGAGCCGACGGTCTTGCCGCCCTCGCGCACGGCGAACCGCAGCCCCTGGTCCATCGCAATCGGCGAGATCAGCTCCGCGGAAATCGCCAC
>SCTG01000214.1 GCA_004298335.1 Nitrospirota bacterium | reverse complement strand
TAAAACGGACTATGCCCCCGCATTGATGCTCTTGATGGGGGATCAGGTGTATGTCGATGCCACAGCAGGAGTCGCCGATCCCAGTGATATTGCAAGCATCATGTCGCTCTATCATCGTAGTTTGACGCAACGCTACAATAACAAGTTCTTTGCTGCGGCACAGGTATTTAGCCAACTACCCGCCTATATGATGCTGGACGATCACGAAATCAATGACAACTGGAATAGCCATGAAGTCATTTTTGATGCGCACGAACAAGAACGCTGCGAAATGGCCATTGCCGCCTTTCTCTCTCACCAATGGTCACACGGGGCACGTAATAACGCCGGGCATCCGCATTACTGGACGCAATTTGAAACAGAACACATCAATTTCTTCATGCTCGACACACGTCTGGAACGCACACCCGCTCAGCCTGGATATCAGAATCAATTGATCAGCGACGCGCAGTTTATCGCCCTAGAGCGTTGGCTCAATGACACTCGTGATCAAGCCAAGCTACGCCTCGTCATCTCGCCCAGCCAACTCCACAATCTAGAGGACGAGCATATTCTACGCAGCGACGCATGGTCGGCCTATCCTAACTGCTTAGCGCGACTAGCAACGCTCCTAGAAAATCAGCTACACGTCGGCATACTCTGCGGTGATCAGCATTTGCATGGACTTTACAGCCTTGACTATCACAACGCCCAAGGAAATCTCACCCGACAGATTCCTGTGATCGTTGCCTCGCCTTTATATGCCCCCTATCCATTTGCCAATCCACGCAATGACATCGCGGCGAATGCCTGTGTCCCAATTGCTCAACTCAGTGATTCTACAAAGCTCAGCTATCGGCTCTTAGCAAGCAATGGGTGTTATCAGGGATTTTCACAACTGGTGGTGGAGGCACACGAGCAGGGATGGCGAGCCAATATTTACCAAGTCGATGGGGTCACACCCTTGTTTGGAGAGGCAAACTCAATCTCGTTCTAACTATCATGTCATCGACTCGCATCTGACATATTGCCATTAAGAA
>SCTG01000181.1 GCA_004298335.1 Nitrospirota bacterium | reverse complement strand
CCGGCCGGTTGGTTTTTGATGGGGACAGCCCACGTGGGCGAGATCTTGCTGGGATTTGAAGGGCCGTATGACGATACCGAACAGCCGCAGCGGCGCATCTGGCTGGATGCCTACGAGATTGACCGCGATGAAGTCAGTCTGGGCAACTACATGGCGTGGGTGCTCCGCGCCTCCCGCCAGGTTGATCCGCAGCTTGCGGGCGAGCTTGCCATGATGAGGCGTCTCCCTGATGCGACTCTGTCGGCCTGGCCGGCCTTTCATGCGCGCTGGTATGACGCCGACGACTATTGCCGCGCGCTCGGCAAGCGCCTGCCCAGCGAAGCGGAATGGGAAAAAGCCGCGCGCGGCACCACGAGCCAGCTCTTTCCATGGGGGACAACGGCGCCGTCTCCATGGCTGGCGATATTCAACCGGCAGATCGAGGACGCGATGCTGCCGCTTGCGCCCGTGGATAGTTTTGTGGAGGGTCGCAGTCCCTATGGTTTGCAACATATGGCCGGCAACGTGGCGGAGTGGGTGCAGGACTGGGGCGGGATCGACTACTATGCGACGATGCCGGATCGCAATCCGAGCGGTCCGGCCACCGGGCGTTACAAGATCGTCCGCGGCGGCTCGTGGCGAAGCGGCCCGGCCATGCTCAGGACCGCGACGCGGGGCGGTGCCCCGCCCATGTTCAGTTCCTCGACCATTGGGTTCCGGTGCGCCCGTTCCGTGCCCTAGATGCCCGCCTTGACACGCTTCCCGGGTTTCTCCAGAATCCTCTCATGCAGGTGAAGAAGCTGTTGCATACCCGGATGCGGGTCAGCGACATGGATCAGACAATCCGTTTTTATGCCGACGTGCTGGGCCTGGAGGTGCTGGAGCGCAAGACCTCCCCGCGAGGCTCGCATCTGGCGTTTCTCAAGGTGCCCAACAGCGACGAGCTGATCGAGCTGTGCAGTTTTCCGCCGAGCGGGCCTGTGAAGGTGCAGGAGGATCTCGTACATCTCGCGTTTCAGGTCGAGAGCCTCGATGACACAATCCGAGCCTTGAACGAGAAGGGTATCAAGATCACCGACGGCCCCACGTCCAGTTCCTCCGGCAGCCGCTTCATCTTCATCGATGCCCCGGACGGCTATGAGGTCGAACTGATCGAGCGTCCGCCGGGTATCGCCATCGTCTGAGATGTCGTTTGAAGCGAAATTGACCGAGTTGGGCATCGCCTTGCCGCCGGCGCCGAAGCCGGTCGCGACCTATATCCCGGCCGTGCGGGCCGGCGACCTGCTGTTTCTGAGCGGCACCGGTCCCTTCAGGGACGGCCGGATCGCCTTCGCGGGCAAGCTGGGCAGGGATCTCACGGCGGAGCAGGGCGCCGAAGCGGCGCGCCTGACCCTCCTGAACGCGCTGGCCATGGTGCGTCAGGAACTCGGCACGCTCGACCGCGTCGTGCGGGTTGTGCGGCTGACCGGCCACGTGGCGTCCGCCGAGGGGTTCACACAGCAGCCGGCCGTGATCAACGGGGCCTCGGACCTGCTTGTTCAGATATTCGGAGAGGCGGGACGCCATGCGCGCCTGGCCCTCGGTGCCGCCGAACTCCCCCTCAACATGTGCATCGAGCTCGAGCTCATCCTCCAGGTCAAATAAGGCTGCCGCAACCACTTTCCCTGCCTTGACACCCCGCAAACGCGCTGTGTTATAGTGCGAAACCATTTCTGGAATGCGTATATGAAGAGATTATTCCTGTTCATTATCGGGATGCTGGCGATTGCAAGTCCCGCCTGGGCGGCGGCCATGATCAATCCCGACTCCGGCCCGATCGGCATCACCGTCACCATCACCGGCGAGGGGTTCGGGAAGTTCGTCTCGACCAAGGCTAACCGGGTGCTCTTCGGAAAAGCGCCGGGCCTCGTGGAGCATTGGGAGGACACCCGCATCGTCGTCCGGGTCCCGCGCAAGGCGGCCACGGGTCCTGTGACGCTCACATCCGGCAAGAAGACCAAGAGCGTTGGCGCCTTCACCGTCGAGGCGCCGCTTGTGAAGGAAGTGTCACCGGCGGAGGCTCCGCCCGGGCAGGTCGTGCAGATCATCGGCCGGAACTTCGGGCCGACCATGGGTCAGAAGGACAGCGAGATGCAGTTCGGCGTCAATGAGGTCCTCTTCAACGGCATCCCTGCCCAGATCGTGCGCTGGCGCGATACGCGCATTGAGGCGAAGGTGCCGTCGAACGCGACCAGCGGTCCGCTGACCGTCCGGCTGGCCTCGGTGGATCCCCTGCCCGACGGCTCCTGCTGCGCGCCTGCGGAGTACAGCGTCACGTCTCCGGTGACGTTTACGGTTCTGACGCCCCTCGTGTTGGAGCCCACGGAGGGGCCCTTGGGCAGTCCCGTGGTCATCTCCGGGAATGGGTTCGGCCAGCGCCAGCCGGGTACGGACATGGTGCTGTTCAACGAGGTCCAGGCACCGGTTCTCGAATGGACCAACACTCAAATCCGCGTCATGTTTCCCCTGAAAGGATCGTCGGGTCCGGTGACGCTGAAACAAGGGCGGCAGGCACGGGTGGTGGGCGAGTTTCGCTTGATGCCCCACAAGGTCATCGGATTCATCCCGGATACGGCTCCTGTCGGCGCGCTCATCACGATCAGCGGGGAAAATTTCGGGGTTTTTTACGAAGGCGGATCCAACCAGGTTCTCCTGGGAGACGTACCCGCCCGGGTATTCCAGTGGTCGGACCGGGTCATCGATGTGTGGGTGCCGGTGAGCGCCAAGAGCGGCCCGCTGGTGGTCCGCCGGGGCGCCGGTATGGCCAAGCCTGACGGCACTTGCTGCGCGGAGCACGGGTTTGCCTCGGCGGACGGCGGGAATTTCACGCTGGCGGTGCCGGCGGCTTCGGCGATCACGCCCAAGACGGCCGAGATCGGCGGCTTGATCACCATCACGGGGAGCGGCTTTGGAGAGTTCCTCAAGACCGACGAGCGCACCCAGGACAATATCTCGCGCGAAGGGCACAAGAACCAGCTCACGCAGTTCGGCGTGAACATTGCGCGCACGGCGGTGCTCTTTCCGGCGAACAAGGATTTCGTCAAGGCGAGCCACGTGGCCGGCTATGTCGAAAGTTGGACGGATACCGAGATCAAGGTGCGCGTGCCCCAGGTCGCCGTCCCGGGGACGGTGTTGATCTCGCGAGGGTCGTGGGACATGCTGCCGGATGGAACCTGCTGCAAGGACAAGGAATGGGTGCAAAGCGAAGCCGGTTTCTTCACCCCGACGGGGCTCGACAAGATCACCTCGGAATACATGAAAAAACCTTCCGGCGCGGCCTCGGAGCAATGATGGGCAGGACGCGACCGCTTCGCGTGCTCGGGCTGGCGGCGCTGGCGGGCTGGGCCGGCCTTCTTTCGGCCGCCCTGCTCTGGGCTGCCGAGCCGCTGCGCGTCGTGAAGAGCGGGACGACCCTCACGCTGTACGGAGTTGCGTTTGCCTCTCCGTCGGCCGGGTGGGTGGTGGGCGGCGGCGGCACGATTCTCACGACCGCGGACAGCGGTGAAACATGGAAGGCGCAGAAGAGCGGAAGCCAGGAGAGTCTGTACGATGTCGCTTTTCCCACGCCGAAAACGGGATGGGCGGTGGGGGCGAACGGCACGATTCTCACGACCGTCGACGGCGGCGCGAAGTGGACGCCGCGGAAGAGCGGGACCGCCGTCCACCTGTTCGATGTCACGTTTCTTGACGCCCGGCATGGGTGGATCGCCGGCGCGGACGGGACGATCCTCTCGACCGACGACGGCGGCCAGACCTGGCAAGACCAGCCGACCGGCAGTCGCGCCAATCTCTACAGCGTCCTGTTCTTGAACGACAAGGCCGGGTGGGCGGTCGGCGCGCTGGGCACCGTTCTGGCGACGAAGGACGGCGGCCGGACGTGGACGGCTCAGGAAAGCCGGACGCACAGCACGTTGTTTGATATTTCCTTTCCCGATCCGACGGTGGGCTGGATCGCGGGCAACGGCGGAGCCCTTTTGCGGACGCTCGACGGCGGGGCCCAATGGGAGGACCGCTCATTGCCCCATCCGGCGGACCTGACCGGCATGGCGTTCACGGACTTCAAAAACGGCTGGGTCGTCGGCGACCGGGGTACGATCCTCAGAACGACGGACGGGGGGTTCACCTGGGCTCCCTATGGGCGCAGTCCTCATACCACGCTGTACGGGATGGTGCTCCTGAACGGGAAGCGGGGTCTTGCGGTCGGCGACAAGGGCACGATCATGCAGATCGTGGTCCCCTAGCCCAACTCTCCCCATTCATACTGCGCGATCGCCAGCGTCGCCAGGACGGCGCTCTCCGACCGCAAAATCCGAGCCCCCAGTGAGACGGCTTCGAACCCACGGCGCTCCGCCAGGTCGACCTCTCCGGGCTCGAACCCGCCTTCGGGCCCGATCGCCAGCGCGAGGGAAGCGGGCCGGGGCGTCCCGCGGAGCCGGTCACCGAGCGATCGTCCGCCCGGCTTCTCCCACAGGATCAGCCGGCAGGCGGTTGCGGCGGATTCGGCGCACCAGGCGTCGAACGATGTCGGCTCCGCCACGGCCGGCACGTCCCATCGCATGCTCTGCTGCGCAGCCTCGAGCGCAATGTTCTGCCAACGCCGTGCCTGCTGGCTCGCGCGCGCGGCTTTGGGACGCACGACGGTTCGGGCGGTGACGAGGGGGACGATGTGCTCGGCACCGAGCTCGGTCGCTTTCTGGATCGCCCAGTCCATGCCGTCGCCCTTGATGAGCGCGAGCCCCACCGTGATGCGCGGGAGAGGGGGAGGGGGAGAAGGGAGTGTGGAGAGCACCTGGCCGGTCAGGCGGTCGTGATCCGCGGCGGTGATCCGGACCTCGTAGCGCGGTCCGCCCGCTTCTGCGAGCCAGACGTGCTCGCCGGGCCGCACGCGCAGGCTTCCCTTCAAATGGCGGGCCAGCGGGCCGGACAGCGAAACCGTTTTTCCTTGGAGGGCCCCCCGCTCGATGAAGAAGACGGGCATGCGGCCCGGCTACTCGAACATGTTTTTCATTTTGTCGATGATGCCGTTGCCGTCCGCGTCGAGTGATTCGCCGCCGGCCTTGGCGAATTCTTCCAGGAGCTCCTTCTGCTTCGGAGTCAACTTGGCGGGGATCTCGACCTTCACGCGGATGAGCTGATCGCCGGTCCCGTTGCCCCGCAGGCTGGGAGCCCCGAGGCCCTTGATCCGGAAGACCTTGTCGTGCTGCGTGCCCGGCCCGATCTTGATGACCGTCTGCTCGCCGTTCAGCGTCGGCACCTGGATCTTGGCGCCGAGCGCCGCCGCGGCGAAGCTGATGGGGACCTCGCAGACGATGTCGTTGCCCTTGCGGGTGAACAGGGGATGCGCGCTGACGTTCATCAGCACGTAGAGGTCGCCTGGGGGGCCGCCGTTCTCGCCGGGTTCGCCTTCGTTCGCCAGGCGGAGGCGGGTGCCGGTTTCGACGCCGGCGGGGATGTGCACGCTCAGGACGCGTTCCGTCCGCACCCGTTGCTGGCCGCGGCACGTCGGACAGTAGGCGGTGATGGTGTGGCCCATGCCCTGGCAGCGGCCGCAGGTCTTGTTGATGGTGAAGAAGCCCTGCTGGAACCGGAGTTGGCCGGCGCCCTTGCAGCTCTGGCAAGTCTTGACGTGGTCGGGGCTCTGGGCGCCGCTGCCCCGGCACTCTTTGCAGGTCTCCCACCGGGGAATCTTCAGGGAGACCTCTTTGCCGTACACCGCGTCTTCGAAGGCCAGCGTCAGGCGGTATTCGATGTCGGAGCCGCGAAAAACCCGCTGCCCGCCCTGGCGTCCCCCGAAAAAGTCTTCGAAGATGTCGTTGAAAATATCGCCGAATCCGCCCTGCCCGAACCCTTCGAAACCCTGCGCGCCGTCGGTGTGGCCGAACGTGTCATAGCGCCGGCGCTTGTCCTGGTCGCTGAGGACGGCGTACGCCTCATTGATTTCCTTGAACTTCGCCTCGGCGTCTTTTTTTTCCTTCTCGCCCGAGTGGGTGTCGGGGTGGTGCTGGCGCGCGAGCTTGCGGTACGCCTTCTTGAGCTCCTCCTCGCTGGCGTTCCGGTCAACGCCGAGGGTCTCGTAGTAGTCGCGCTTCACCGTTGCGGCTATGATACTACATCAAGGCGGGACACGATCACTTTTTGTCCTTGTTCACCTCGGTGTATTCGGCGTCCACCACTTTCTCGTCGCCGTGGGCGCTCTCCGCGCCGCCTGTCTGGCCGTCGCTTCCGGCTCCGTCGGAACCTGTCGGACCCGCGCCGCCCGCAGCGGTCTTTTTGTACATTTCCTCGCCGATCTTCTGCGAGGCCTTGACCAGGTTCTGCGTGGCCGTCCGGATGGTCTCCAGGTCGTTGCCTTCCATCGCCTTGCGGGCCGCCGCAACTTCATCCTGGATCTTCTTGCGGTCGTCCTCGGTGATCTTGTCGCCATGCTCGGCAAGGAGCTTCTCAACGCCGTAGATCCGGTTGTCGGCCTCATTGCGGACTTCCACGAGCTCGCGTTTCCGCTTGTCTTCCGCCGCATGGGCCTGGGCGTCCTTGACCATCTTGTCGATCTCGTCCTTGTTCAGGCCGCTGGAGGCCGTGATCCGGATCGATTGCTCCTTCTGCGTCGCCATGTCCTTGGCCGCCACATGAACGATGCCGTTTGCGTCGATGTCGAACGCGACTTCGATCTGCGGCACACCGCGTGGAGCGGGCGGAATGCCGACGAGATCGAAATGGCCCAGCGACTTGTTGTCGGGCGCCATCTCCCGCTCGCCCTGCAGCACATTGATCGTCACCGCCGTCTGGCCGTCGGCCGCGGTGGAGAAGATCTGGCTTTTCTTCGTCGGGATGGTCGTGTTGCGCTCGATGAGGCGCGTGAACACGCCGCCCAGGGTCTCGATGCCGAGGGTCAGCGGGGTCACGTCCAACAGCAGCACGTCCTTGACCTCGCCCTTCAGGACGCCGCCCTGGATGCCTGCGCCGATCGCCACGACCTCGTCGGGGTTGACGCCCTTGTGCGGCTCCTTGCCGAAGAAGTCCCGCACGAGCTGGATGACCTTGGGCATGCGGGTCATGCCGCCGACCAGCACGATTTCGTCCACCTCCTTGGCCGTGATGCCGGCGTCGCCCAGCGCCTTCTTGCACGGCTCAACGGTGCGCTGGATCAAATCGTCCACCAGTTGCTCGAGTTTGGCCCGCGTCAGCTTGATCACGAGGTGCTTCGGCCCGCTGGCGTCGGCCGTGACGAACGGCAGGTTGATTTCGGTCTCCTGGGAGGAGGACAGCTCGATTTTGGCCCGCTCGGCCGCTTCTTTCAGCCGCTGGAGCGCCATGCGGTCCTTTTTGAGGTCGATCCCCTGGTCCTTTTTGAACTCCTCGACCAGCCAGTCCATGACTCGCTGGTCGAAGTCGTCGCCGCCGAGGAACGTGTCGCCGTTGGTGGACTTGACCTCGAACACCCCATCGCCGATTTCCAGGATGGAGACGTCGAACGTACCGCCGCCCAGGTCGTAGACCGCGATCCGCTCGTCTTTCTTCTTGTCCAGGCCGTAGGCCAGCGAGGCGGCCGTCGGCTCGTTGATGATGCGGAGCACGGTGAGGCCGGCGATCTGTCCCGCGTCCTTGGTGGCCTGGCGCTGGCTGTCGTCGAAGTAGGCGGGGACCGTGATGACGGCTTCCGTCACCGGCTCTCCCAGGTAGTCCTCCGCGGTCTGCTTCATCTTTTGGAGGATCATGGCCGAGATTTCAGCCGGGCTGTACTGCTTGCCGCGGATCTCGACATGCGCGTCGCCGTTCGGGGCGGCAACGATCTTGTAGGGAAGCCGCTTAGCGGCTTCACGGACCTCTTTCGACTCGGCTTTTCGGCCGATCAGACGCTTGATCGAGTAAATGGTGTTTTCCGGGTTCGTGATGGCCTGGCGCTTCGCGATCTGCCCGACCAGCCGGTCCCCCTTGTCGGTGATCCCCACGATCGAGGGCGTGGTCCGGTTGCCTTCCGCGTTGGCGATGACGACCGGGTCGCCTCCCGACATGATTGACACGCAGGAGTTCGTTGTTCCGAGATCAATGCCAATGACTTTCCCCATGTGCGCTCTCCTTCCCTTCTATCCCTCTTGGTCCTCGGCGGCCTTGTTCGATGTGGCCACCGTGACCATGGCCGGACGCAAAACGCGGTCATACAAGTAATAGCCTTTTTCATGCTCCGCCGTGATCGTGTTCGGTTCTTGCCCCTTCTTGGCCTCGACCATGGCGACGGCCTGATGGACGGCGGGATCAAAGGGAAGCCCCACGCTGGGGATCTCCTTGACGCCGAACCGGGACAAGGTCTCGGCATACTGCTTGCCTGTCAACTCGATGCCCTGGACCAGGCCCTTGGTGCCGCCGGGCTGGTGCGCGTGCTGCAAGGCTCGTTGCAAATTGTCCAACACCGCGAGCATGTCCTTCAGGAGCCGTTCGTTCGCGTACTTGGTGTAGTCCGCCTGATCCTTCTGGGCCCGTTTCTTGTAGTTCTCAAACTCGGCGGCCAATCGCAGATAACGGTCTTGAGCTGCCTTGAGCTCGTCAGCCGCGGTTGCAGACAGTTTTTCACCGGAATCTGCGAACGCCTCCACTGTGGTGTCCATGGAAGGTTCCGTGCTCGACGAGCCATCGGACTCGCTTGTTTTTTCAGATGAATTTCTCATGGCAATCGTCTCGTACAGCTGTAGTTGCTTTAGAGTAGCCATGCCCGGTCCGTAATCAAGCCAAGAAGCGCGGTTTTTCGTGGAAATTTCTTTGGGGGAGGGCAGGTCAGGACGGTCTGTTCAGGGTATGCAGAAGCGCGAGACCTTCAAGAGTCAAATGCGGCCGGACCTCTCGGATCAACTGGGACTCCGGCGCAATGAGCCCCGCAAGGCCGCCGGTCGCCAACACGAAGCAGTCCCGGCCCAGCTCCTGCTGGATCCGGCGCACGAGTTCGTCGACCAGCCCGGCGTAACCGAACACCAACCCGGCCTGCATGCTGGCCACGGTGTCCCGGCCGATTGCGGACTTGGGTCTGACCAGTTCGATCTTGGGAAGTTTCGCGGTCCGGGCATAGAGCGCCTCGGCGGAAATCCGGAGACCCGGAGCAATGGCGCCGCCCAGGTACTCGCCGTCGGCCGTGACTGCGCAGAACGTGGTGGCGGTGCCGAAATCGATGATGATGATGGGGCCTCCGTATCGGCGGAAG
>SCTG01000180.1 GCA_004298335.1 Nitrospirota bacterium | reverse complement strand
CATTATTCCTTTCCAACATCGGGAGCAGCACCAGCAAGGCTTGCAACGCTTTCTGTCCACCGGCGAAGGACCAGTGCTGAGCAAGCGCATTGAACTGATGGCGTTACGGCGGGACGGGACAGAATTCCCCGTCGAGCTTTCGATTCGCCCGCTCAAAATCGGCGATACCCGCACGTTCCACGCGTTCATCGCGGACGTCACCGATCGCAAGCGGGGGGATGAGGCGCTCCGCGAGGCCGACCGAATTGAAGCCCTGGGCAAGCTGGCCGGCGAAATCGCCCAGGACTTTGACAGGCTCATCACAGCCATTACGCGCCAGAGCACCTTTCTGATGGGCTGCCTCGACCAGGACGATCGGCTTCGCGACGGGATCGAAGAAATCAAAAACGCGGCGGGACAGGCCGCCGTCCTGACTAAAATCTGCTGGCCTTCAGCAGCAGCCAGGTGCTCAATCCGACGCTGCTGGACCTCAATGCCATCCTGACCGGTCTCCGGGGCATGTTGGAATGGCTGGTCGGAAAAAACATCGCGCTGGCGACCAAACTGGACCCAGCCCTGGCATGGGTGAACGCGGACGCCGGACAGATCGAGCAGGTCATCGTCACGATCGTCGGGCACTCGCGTGATGCCATGGGGTACCGCGGGACGATGACGATCGAAACATCGAATGTGAAAATCGACAAGACCGTGACTCACAAGCATGGCGTGTTGAACCCGGCGCGGTATGTGCTGCTGACGGTCAGCGACACCGGCGGCATGGATGCCGCGACGCAGGCCCATCTCTTTGAGCCCTTCTCGACCAGAAAAGGGAGAGTGAAGGGCACCGGCATGGGTCTGGCGACGGCGTATGGCATCGTCAAGCAAAGCGGCGGGACGATCATGGTCTCGAGCGAGCTCGGCAAGGGGACGATATATAAGATCTACCTGCCGTCCCGCTGACCCGCAACATTCAACAGTCACTCGACGCCGGCGCGCCGGGCACCGCGATCCACGACGCGGCCAGTCCGGCCATGCCGGGCGATTCGTCTAGGACCACTTCCAGGAGCAGCGCGATCTCCGGCGCGCTGATCGCGTAACCCGGCGCCAGGTACCATCGGGGGATTCTCTTGCGCTCATCCTGATTGGCCGGCTCGAAATAGCCGGTCAGCTCGCCGTCTGTGTACGCTGTCTCCAGCCGATCGAGGAATTCTTCGAGCACATCCCAGCGCCACCGCAGGGCGGGGTTGAGCCGGTTTGTCACCTCCAGCTTGTTCCAGATCGCCCACCCGACGAACACGCCCCAGGTTTCGTTCAGCGCGTCCCAGGCCTCCCGTTCGGTGAGCCGCCGCTTCTCGAACTTGGCTTTCCGCGGCGACCCCTTCTGCGGCGAGATCGGGCTGACCTCGACAACGGTATAGCGACAGGCCTGCAGTCTCCTGGCTTCGTTGTGAAGGCGCGCCCCCTGCGGGGTCATCTTCGGCGTGCCGGAGGCGAAGTCCACGTAATCGAAGTAGGCGTGGAACAGTTCGTGGTAGATGGTCGCGAGATCGCGGTTCTGAATCCGCCGAAGCGAGCGGAGCCGCCTGCCGTGATTGCCCTCCGACAGGGCCAGATGGAAGACCATGCGGTG
>SCTG01000179.1 GCA_004298335.1 Nitrospirota bacterium | reverse complement strand
GGGCGATCGAGGCGTCCATCGCGCCGCAGTTGCTGGCCACGTCGGCCGACCTGGACACGTTCGCGCTGCACCGCGGCAAGGGCCCGGCCGAGCAGCTGCCGCTCATGCAGGGCTGGCGGCGCACCCTCGCCGGCGAGCACCTCTTGAAAGTCCTGCAGGGCCAGCTCACCGTCGGCTACGCCCCCGAGACCGGCCAGGTGCGCCTCTTCGAACGCTAACCCCCCCGACCAACCTCTTTGGGTAGTTTGAGCCGGGCCTTCATGCCTACTTTCATCCGTTTGGATGATGGTCATGTGGCGTAGAAGCGTTACTGTGTTTATCAGAGTTGCGCAACCATCACACCACGGAGGAAGCCATGAAAAGCCATTGCAACAAACTGCTGCTGGTGTCCCTGTCGGCCGTCGCACTGCTGGCGCTGGCCGTGGTCCCGGACCGGGCCGAGGCGGCGGAAGGGAAGGCCAAGGTCAAGGTCCTCTACCACGTGGACGGTAAGGACCCGGATGTGGCGAAGTACGCGCTCGCGCTCATCAACAAGCACATCGAGGCCGAGGGCGGGCCGGACAATATCGATGTCGAGCTGGTCGTGCACGGGCCGGCGCTCGCGCTGTTCGAGAAGGACAAGATGGATCCGGAGATGACCAAGCGGTTCGAGCAGGTTATCGAGAAAGGCGTGCATGCGGAGATGTGTCAGGTGTCGATGAAGGCGTTCGGCAAAACGCTGGATAATCTGGCTAAGGGATTCGTCGCGACGCTGCATCCGGTCGCCGTGAAGCGGATCGCGGACCTTCAGCAGCAGGGGTACCTCTACATCAAGCCGTGAGTACGGTGTTCGCAGGTGCGCCTGGAATCGGTGCGCGTGTCGTCACGCCGGGCGCCGGGCGGCGTCATGCGCCGATGCGGATGAAGCAGACGGGGTCTTCGACGATCGCCGTTGGGTAGTCCTCGTCCTCGACCACGCAGGGGATGCCCTGGCGCTGGCACCAGTCCGTGATCCAGGGGATTTCCTCGACCGACGTGGTCACGAGCCCCGGGCGAGCCGCTTTTTGGAGGCAGCCCGCGGCAAGGGCGAAGGCCGCCCGGCGCTCGACCGCAAACGCGTCCGGATCGAAGGTGACGGGATTGGCGCGGGCGGAGGAGAGCGACCCGAGTTCGGGAAAGCATTCGGGGTCGTTCAGTACGCTGACGATCCAGAGGTGATCGAACGTCCCAACCGCTTCCCGCGCGTCCCTGGCCTGGAACTCAAAAGGCATGCCTGCGCAGGCGTTGTTGAGGAGCGGCACCTCATCCGCGCGCAGGTTATAGGCCGCCACCGTGCGGTTCAATTCCATCGTTTCCATGACCAGCAGGGGCAGCTCGGCGATGCCGGCGCCGACGTAGAGGCTCCGTCCATTCGGCGCCAGCCGGTCGCGCAGCACGCCGGCCAGGTTGCTGCCGAGTTCCTGACAGGGTCCCCGCCGCTCCTCCCAAAAGGCGTCGCCGCCCTCATGGCAGTAGATGGGGCCGAGCGCGCCGTAGTCCACGGCATCGAAGATCCGCGCGATGGCTTGCAGCGTGGCGGGCCGGAGTGGCGTCATATCGAATAAGCGAGGAGTGCGCCTGCGGCTTCCGTAGCCGCGAAGTCGGGGTACCCGTTGCTCCTCGGTGGCAACGGGTCACGAGCGGCGTTTTAATTGGTGCCGAAGACAGGATTTGAACCTGCACGGGATTGCTCCCGCTAGACCCTGAATCTAGTGCGTCTGCCAGTTCCGCCACTTCGGCACAGAGCGGAGAGAAGGGATTATATGGTACAGTTTCGGCCGTGTCCAGTCTGTTGAGTCCCGCGAAGCTTGGCCGGGCGGTCGTCCCGGCCGCCTGGGCCTGGATGCTGCTGGTGCTCGCCGTGTCCTTTTGGGGGGCGTGGGACATCCCGGCGCGGCTGCCCGACATCAACGACGTCGCGACGACGCACCTGTTTCTCGCCCCGGTGTCCCTGCTGCTGTTTCTGCTCTTGAGCTGGATCCGGAAGTGCTACGACGATGAAGAGGCGCGCCCCGGGCCTTGGGCCTTCACGCGCTGGCGCGCGACGCTCGGGATCTGGATCTTGGCCTTCCTGCACCCCGTGTCCTGCGGCCTGTATCCGGCCGCTTTTAATCTCGATACCCGCACGGTCGAAGCGGTCACGCAGGTGGTGGGAGCGATGCAGGCGGGGATGCCTCGCGCCGCCCTGGAAGAGCGTATCGTCCGCTTGAACGAAACGCTCCCGGTCTCCATGCGAACGGATCGGGACCGTCACCGTCGGCATCAAGAAGATGTCGCCCGGTATCTGGCCGAGCAGGATCCAGCCGTCCGGGGGCGACTCTGGGCCGAGCTTTCGCGGGCCACATTCGTGTTTATGCCCTGGAGCCCGAACGCCGGCGAGGAACCGGCCCGGCACGCGCGCGAGCAGGTCTTTCTGCGGAGAACGCGCGCGACCAGCGACATCGGCGTGGACAAGATTCGGGTTCGGTACGGGCCGGCTTTGACCGTGGAAGAAATCGTCTATTCATCCAACCGGCAACTCCTGATGGAGCGCCAGCCCTGCACCGTGCACATCATCGTCCCCGCGCCGCCGGAGGCGGAGTTTCCGTACCCCTGTCAGAATTAGGGCCGTGCGGGCGCGGCGGCCGGGCCGGCGAGCGCCGTCGGCCAGCCCAGGGCCATGCCGCCGGGCGTCGGCGTTGCGGGGGGGATCTCCTGCGGATCGCCCGCCAGCACGATCCGTTCGCGCGCCAGGCAGGCGCAGGCGAGCAGCAGCGGGAGCGGGATCCGGGGTCCCTCGTCGACGACCAGCACATCGTACCGGATGGGACGGAAAATGGCGTCGCCGATCACGCGGGGCGCCGTCGCGGCCAGCACGCGCTTGGCCTGGAGGAACGGCAGGCGCTTCACGTCCTCTTCCATGGCCAGGACCTCCCGCACTTTCACGGCGCCGCCCAGCCGCTCGATCTCGTCCTTGAGCTCCTCGTACTCGGGGCGCATTTCCGGATCGATGCGGGCTTCCGGCTTCAGCTCGTTGATGCGCGCCTGCACGATCTCCAACTCGTTCATGTGCTCCCGTTTCTGCGCCTCGTACAGCACGCAGTTCTCCTTCATCGTGGCCACGTTGCTGCCCATCACCTGCATGCTGAGGCGCTGCCAGGCGGGCAGCGCCTCGTAGGTCGACAGCAGGCCCTGGAGCTTTTTGATGTGAGCCTGCGCGTCGCCGAGGGCCGTGAGCAGGCGCCATTCGAGGAGGCGCACTTCGTCGAGGTCCTTCTGTTTCTCGGCCTTGTAGCGCAAGATGGGGGCGAGTTCCAGATAGCGTTCCAGCTTGCGCCGGAGGCCCGCCTTATCGGACTGGGACTTGCCCAGGAAGGCCGAGACCTGCACGTCGAAGAGCAGGTCGCGCAGGTTGATGCCGCCTTCGCTCGCGATGGCCGGAGGGTCGTAGCAGCAGAGGAAGCTGCGGTACTGGAGGCCGGCGCCGCGCAGGCCCTTGGCGGCGGCCAGGAGCACGTCGGTGAGGAGCCGGCCGTCGGGGGCGATGAGCAGGACCCGCTTGTTGGCCTTGACCAGTTCGACGACCGCGGCCGCCAGCTTCGCCCGGCGCGTCGCCCGGTCGGCGTCCCAGATGGTGGTCAGCACGGAGGTCACGATGGTCGAGCGGAGCCGCGGGTCGGCGACGGGCGTCTCCGGAGCCACCCACGGTATCAGGCGGTCCGCGGGACCGAAGTGATAGGCCGACGCATGGTGCAGGATGTCTTCCAGCCGCTGGCGAACTTTCGACGGAAGCCCTGCCGGATCCGCGGCGCCCGTCGCGTCGTCGGCCGCAAGGCCGATCAGGGTGGGGAGGAGATCGAAGGCCTTCACTCGCCCAGGTGCTCCAGGAGGCAGAGGGCGAGGCAGCCGAGCTCGCCGGAGGGATCGCTCCGGGCGTGCTGGCACTGGCGGGCGCGGCTGCAGGTCAGCATCCGCGGCAACTGTTGGGCCACGTCCACCGGCAGGTCCCCGACGCGATAGACGAGGACCGCCCCGTCAGCGGCGGCCGACAGAATCAGCAGCCGCTGGCGGACGTCATTTTCGATGATCGCGGCCCGGGGAGCCTGGGCGCCGAGCCGTCCCAGGCGGTACCCGTCCAGCGTCCACTGCTGCTTGATCATGTCAGTGGGAGGGCGGAGGGCGTTGGGGCTCATGCGGATGTTCAGGAGGAGCGGATCGAAGCCCGTTTGAGGGGCGCCCGGGAGAGGCGCAAAGATAATCGCGGCAACCACCAAAAGTATGCGGAAAATCATGCCCTATTCTAGCGAAGAGGGGTCGCGAGAACAAGCCGCCTACATTGACTTTACCCCCAAGCTCTTGTAGTATCCGGACCTTCCATTCACAAGGAGTTTGGCAATGAAAGTGATCCTGAGAGAAGACGTGCAAGGAGTCGGAAACATAGGGGATGTACTTGAGGTCGCCCGGGGGTATGCCCGCAATTACCTGTTGCCGCGGAACAAGGCGGTGGAGGCGACCGGCCGCAACCTGAAGTCGGTGGACCATGCCAAGCGGGTGATCGCCGAGAAGGCCAAGAAGGAAAAATCCGAGGTCGAAGAGTACGCAAAGAAAGTCAGCGCCACCGCCGTGACGATCACGGTGCAGGTGGGCAAGGACGACAAGCTCTTCGGGGCCGTGACGACGAAGGACATCGCCGAGGCCCTGGCCGCGAAGGGGATCGAGGTGGACAAGCGCAAGATCCACCTGGACCATCCCGTCAAGGAACTGGGCACGGTGGCGGTGCCCATCAAGCTGCATTCGCAAGTGACTGCGACGGTGAGCGTCACGGTCGCAAAGGCCGACGCGCCGGCCGACGCCGCGGTTCCCGCCCAGGAGGGTTAGCGCAGCGATGGCCAGCCCCTTGCGGACGACCGATCCGGACGTATACGGGGCCATCCGCCGGGAGGGCCGCCGCCAGCGCGAAAAAATCCTGTTGATCGCGTCGGAGAACTTCGCCAGCGCGGCCGTGCTGGCCGCCCAGGGCTCCGTCATGACGAACAAGTACGCCGAAGGGTACGCCGGCCGGCGCTACTACGGCGGTTGCCAGTACATGGACGTCGTGGAGTCGCTGGCGATCGAGCGGGCCAAGCAGATCTTCGGCGCGGAGCATGTCAATGTCCAGCCGCACTCGGGATCGCAGGCCAACATGGCCGTCTATTTCTCGGTCCTCAAGCCGGGGGATCCGATCCTGGGCATGGACCTGGCCCATGGCGGCCATCTCACCCATGGGAGCCGCGTGAGCTTCTCCGGCACGCTCTACCGCTCATTTTTTTACGGCGTGGACCGGGCGACCGAGCGGATCGACTACCAGGCCGTGCGGAAGATCGCCGAGGAGTGCCGCCCGCGCATGCTCGTCGTGGGCGCCAGCGCCTACCCCCGCATCCTCGACTTTCCCCGGTTCCAGGAGATCGCCAAGGCGGTCGGCGCGTATCTCATGGTGGACATGGCCCACATTGCGGGCCTGATCGCCGCCGGCCTGCATCCGAGTCCGGTACCCTATGCCGATTTCGTCACGACGACCACCCACAAGACGCTCCGGGGACCGCGCGGCGGCATGATTCTGTGCAAGGCCGAGCATGCCAAGGCCGTGGACAAGGCAATCTTCCCCGGCTTGCAGGGCGGGCCGCTGATGCATGTCATTGCCGCCAAGGCCGTCGCGCTCAAGGAGGCGCTGGCGCCGGGCTTCAAGAAATACCAGGCGCAGGTTCTCGCGAACGCGAAAGCCCTGGCGGGCGGCTTGCAGAAACGGGGCTTTCGCATCGTCTCGGGGGGGACGGACACGCACTTGATGCTGGTGGATGTCACGTCGAAAGGGATCACGGGCAAGGAAGCCGAGGTGGCCCTCGACGAGGCCGGGATCACGGTCAACAAGAACGCCATCCCCTATGATGAAAAGCCGCCGGCCGTCGCCAGCGGCATCCGGCTCGGCACCCCGATCGTCTCCACCCGCGGGATGCGCGAGAAGGAGATGGCGGAGATCGCCGACGCGATCGATAAGGTTTTATCCCATCCGGCCGACCCGGCCGTCCGCAAGCTGGTCCGATCCCGGATGCGGACCCTGTGCGGGAAGTTTCCCATCTTCGAAGAGTACCGCTAACCAGAGGCGCAGCCGTCCGTGCGATGCCCGTTCTGCAGCCACGTTGAAGACAAGGTCGTGGACTCGCGCATGGCCAAGGAAGGCGAGGCCATCCGCCGCCGCCGGGAGTGCCTCGGCTGCAAGCGGCGGTTCACCACCTACGAGCGGGTGGATGAAATCCTCCCCATGATCGTCAAGAAGGACGGGCGCCGGGAGCCCTTCGATCGGGCCAAGGTGCTGGCTGGCCTGAAGCGGGCCTGCGAGAAGCGGCCCATCGGCATGGCGACGCTGGAAACCGTCGCCGATAAGATCGAGAAACGCGTCCAGGAGCGCGGGGAAGCCGAAGTGCCGTGTCGCGTGGTGGGCGAGGAGGTCATGGCCGAGCTCCATCAGCTCGACCAGGTGGCGTACGTGCGGTTCGCGTCGGTGTACCGTGAATTCAAGGACGTCGAGCAGTTCATGGATGAGGTGAAAGGACTGCTCCGCGAAAAAGGCGACGGGCCGAGTTAGCCGCGCGCATGCCCGTCAAGACCAAGTCGTCCTCCCGCCGCCGGCCCGTCTCGGGACGGCGCCCTTCCCGTCCCACGACCGCCGTTCCCGCCGTGACGAACGTGGCGATCATCGGAGCGGGCGAAGGCGGATCGGCCCTGCTGTCTATCCTGGCGCCGGACCCGCTGGTCCGGATCATCGGCGTCGCCGAAATCAATCCCAAGGCGCCGGGCCTGCGCCTGGCCAAGCGCTACGGGATTCCCGTGTCGCGGAACTTCCGCAACCTGGTGTCGTCCGAGGAGGTGGACCTGGTCATTGACGTGACCGGGAACCCGGAGGTGGAGGAGGCGCTCTTCGAGCTCGATCGGGTCGGGGTGGCCGTCATCCGGGGGACCAGCGCCAAGTTCATGTGGCAGCTGATCGAGGCGCGCGTGCGGGGGAACGCCGAGATCAAGCGGCAGGTGAAAAAGTTCCAGGAGCTCTCCCGGCTCTACGAACAGGAGGCCGGATCCGCGGTCACGGGCGAGCGCAGCCGCATTGCCTGTGAAATCCATGACGGCCTGGTGCAGACCCTGGCCGGGATCAACCTCAAGCTGGACCTCTGCCGCGAGCTCATCTTTTCGGATCCGACGCGATGCTTCGAGCTGCTGAGCGACGCCAAGGCCCAGCTCAAGGTGGCCATCGAGGAATCGCGGCAGGTGATCTTCAACCTGCGCCCCCTGTATTTCGAGTCGATGGACCTGGTGCCGGCGCTGAAGACCTTTCTCAAGTCGTACGAGACCCAGTCGCACATCCGGACGGAGCTGGCCTGCTTGGGCGACGAGTCGGCGCTGTCGCCGAAAGCCAAGATCTTCCTGTTCCGGATCGTCCAGGAGGCGCTCAGCAACGTGCAGAAGCATGCAGGGGCCGATCATGTGGCGATCACGCTGACGGTGGCGGACGGCCACATCAAGGGGGTGATCGCGGACAACGGGGTGGGCTTCGACGTGGACTCCGTCTCGCAGGACCCGACCAAATGGCAGTCGTTCGGCTTGAAAGGCATCCTGGAGCGGGCGCGCTTTGTCGGTGGGACGGCCAGGGTGGAATCACGGAAAGGGGCGGGAACCCGGGTGCTCGTCGACATCCCCATTCCGTCCGGGCGGGAGGCCTAGGGCGGTGGACAAAGTCAAAGTCCTGATCGCGGATGATCATCGGGTGGTCCGTGAAGGACTCATGGCAATCCTGCGCGCACGCGATGATCTTGAAGTCGTCGGCGAAGCCCGTGACGGTCAGGAGGCCGTGGAGAAGGCCCGGGAGCTGTCGCCCGACGTCATCCTGATGGACGTCAGCATGCCCCGGATGTCCGGCGTGGAGGCCACCCGCGCCATCAAGCGGGAATCCCCCCATATCGGCATCGTCGCGTTGACGATGTATGATGAGGAAAAATACATCTTCGATCTCGTCCGGGCGGGCGCGACGGGCTACCTGCTGAAGGACTCCGACTCATCCCAGATCATTTCAGCCATTCGCTCAATCTCCAAAGGCGAATCGCTTATCCACCCGTCGGTGGCCAGCAAGATCCTGGCGGAGTTTTCCCTGCTGTCCGAGGGGAAGGGCAAGAAGCAGGCCCGCACCGAGCATGACCTAACCGAACGCGAGATCACGGTGCTGCGCCTCGTGGCCGACGGGAAGACCAACAAGGAAATCGCCAACGATCTCGACCTCAGCGAAAAGACGGTCAAGAACCATGTGCGGAATATCTTCCACAAATTACAAGTCTACGACCGCACGCAGGCCGCCATCCTGGCGATCCGCAAGGGCCTGATCGAACTGGACCCGAAACGTTAGCGCTGCGGAGGGCTAGTAGCCGTAGCGGTCTTCTTCCCAGGGCAGGGCCGTGTTCGAATACCCGCGGACTTCCCAAAAGCCGGGCTTGTCGCGCTCGGCGAAGGTGATCGCCTTCACCCACTTGGCGCCCTTCCAGGCATAGCGTTTGGGGACGATGACCCGGACCGGCCCGCCGTGTTCGTTGGTCAAGGGTTCGGCATTCCACTTGCAGGTCAGGAGCACATCCTCGTCGTCGCATGCCTCCAAGGGCAGGTTGGTGGTGTAGCCGTCATAGGAGGAAAAGAGCACGAAGCGAACCGTGGGGAGAGGCCTGGCCAGGGACATGATATGGCGGAAACTCACGCCCTCCCAGTGATTGTCAAAGGTGCTCCACGTGGTGACGCAGTGGAAATCGGACATGGAGGCAATCTGGGGCTGCTGGAGAAAGTCCTCCCAGGTCCAGGTCAACGGTTGCGCCACCGCGCCGCCGACGGTCAATGTCCAGTCGCGCAAGGAGGTCGTTGGATGGATGCCGAGATCGAGAACGGGCCAGCCTTTCGTGGTGTGCTGGCCAGGAGGAAGGCGGCTCGCCCTGTTCCGGGTGTCCGGCGGAATGCCTTCTTCCGTCAACCCGCGCTTCGCCTGCGCCCAGGCTTCCTTCCGGTTCACCAGGCGCGCGTTGATCTCCTCCTCCATGGCGACGTCCTCCCTGCCAGGCGACAGTACCACGGGGTTCGTAAATGTTACAACACATAGGGAGGGGGCTGAAAAGCTACAATTGCAGTGTTTTTACAACATTGTCAATGCGTTATGGGCGTCGTATGGCTTGGCAAATAATACAAAAAGTACATGTATTATCAACTGGTTGCGCTAATTCGTTTGTATGGTACTGGACTTGCTTGCCTCATCAGAGCCTTGACCTGACTTCATCATGAGGGAACGCATGCGGTTTCAGCAAACGATCCGAAAGCCGGTCACCTGTTCCGGGGTTGGTCTGCATACCGGATGCCGGGTTTCGGTCACTCTGAAGCCGGCCCCTCAGGATACCGGCATTGTCTTCATCCGCACGGACGTCGGCGGCAATCCCAGGGTCCCGGTTTCGATCAAGCATGCCCGGCCGGCCTTGCTGTCCACGACCGTCGGGGTGGATGGCGTGCAGATCCAGACCATCGAACATCTTCTGGCCGCCGCGGCCGGGCTGGGAATCGATAATCTGTATGTCGACGTGGATGCGCCGGAGCTGCCGGCGTTGGACGGAAGCGCGACGCCGTTTGTGAGCCTGCTGCTGGAGGCCGGGATCGCTCCGCAAGACAGGCGCCAGGCCTATCTGAAGGTCGTGCGGCCCCTGGAAGTGGTTGATGGGGACAAGCGCATCACCATCCGGCCGGCCGCCGAGTCGCGCGTCACGTACACCATCGATTACGCGCATCCGATGATCGGCCGCCAGGTGTACGCCTACGACTGCTCCCGCGACGCGTTTGTCGGAGACATCGCTCCGGCCCGGACCTTCGGTTTTCTTCGGGAGGTCGAGGCGCTTTGGGAGGCGGGGCTGGGCCTCGGCGGATCTCTCCAGAATACGTTGATTCTTTCCGAGGAGGGACTCCTCAACGAGGGTGGCCTCCGGTTCGACGATGAGTTTGTCCGCCACAAGATCCTTGATCTGATCGGCGACATGATGCTCCTGGGGCTTCCCGTCATCGGAGAAATCGAAGCGGTGCGGTCGGGCCATGCCCTGCACGCCCGCCTGGTTTCCCGCATTCTTGAGTCCCGGGACAATTGGGTGCTCATCTCCGCCCAGGCCCCTGTGCCGGCCGGCCGCCTCCGCGAGCTGCCGCCGTCGCTGGTCGCATCCCCGTCCCGCGACTAAACCCTGCAGTTTTCTCCGGTTCAGCGCAAAGGCGCAACCTCGCCTTCGGCGGTCTCTTGCTGTTCAAATCGTGTAGTGTGACGTGGGGAGAGTTAAGAATGCTGGGGGCGAGGGGCCTCGCCCCCAGCACGCGATGCTAGAGGGGAACTTACTTCTTTTTCTTCGCCGCCTTTTTCTTCGCTGCCATTAAATCTCACCTCCTTTCATCATCGTTCGGTCGCCTGTCTTCGCACGGCCTCGCCGTGCGCGTTTCACTCACACCGCCTGCAGTTTTTCCTCCACCGCCTCGAACGTGTTCGGCGCCACCTTTCGGAACCGCCGATCTCGTTTCAGCGAGGTGGCGATCGACGTGATCGGGGTCTTGGTTTTAATGCGGAGTCCGCCTTCGATCAGGCGGTGGCAGATGTCTTTGGCATGCATGGCCTTGCCGGCATCACGGAGAACGAGATACGCGGCCTCGGACACGTTCATGCCGACGTATTTGGAACGGCCAAGGAGGATCTCGCGGGATTGATCGGTGGTATCGGCCGTCATCTGGCTGGGGAGACTCGGGAGCTTGGCGCGCCCCGCTTCAAGCCGGAAGAGGGTTTCCGCGAGCTCAAGATACTTCTTAATGGTGGCGATTTCGTCTTCGATGCGGTCGCGTTTTTTCTGCAGTTCCTGCAGTCTGGACTTGTAGGCGGTGATTCGCTGATCCAGGCCGACGGTGATGTCTTTTAGTTCGTCCACAGCAGATCGTCTTAGCGAATGTGAGAAGATGTATAGCAGGTGCTTTAAAGCATGTCAATAGAATTTTTTTGTTTCGATTCTTTTTTGAAACCGAAGTGCGATGAAGGTATCTAAAATCAAGTGGTTTCGACGGACGGACGGATTTCGAGTGAAGCGTGTTTGACGGCGTTTGTTTTTCCCCACCTACAATATCTAGTGGGGATTTTGAAAACCCCACAAGACTGCTTTAAACCGCTGCTGATTTACTTGGAATATTGTGCGTAATTATAAATATGGTTGTTGAACTGCGGTGTCTACGTCGAAGGGGTGGAGGGGGAGGGCTTCTGCGGGGGAACGAGCGGGACATGCTGCCAAGTCTTGGCGCCGTCCCGGCTGCGGAACAGTCCGCTCCCGTTGGTTCCTGCAAACACGATCCGCGGATCCATTGTGCTGAGCGCCATGGCACGGATGTTCAAGGTCGTGAGGCCGGCGTTCGCCGCGGCCCATGTTTGGCCGCCGTCGGTCGTCATGTGGACGCCCTTGCGCGTGCCGGCATACAGGATGTTGGGGTTCGACGGATCGACGAGTATGGCGCTGATGTACGTGTCGGCCAATCCTTTTTCGATCCGGTTCCAGGACGCCCCGGCGTCCGTGGTCTTGAACAGGCCGTTGGTCGTTCCCGCGTAGACGGTCCCGGGCATGTGAGGGTCCGTGACCAGGCTGTTGACGCCCAATGCCATCGCCGCGTCGAGCTTCTCCTTCGGAATGAGCCCGTTGTTGACCAGCCCCCAATGGGCCGTTCCGTCCGTGGTCTTGTAGACGCCGCCGGTTGTGCCGGCGTACATGACGTCGGGGTTCTTCGGATCCATCGCAAGGGTCACGACGTAGTGGACCTCTTTCATCCCGTGCATGCGCTCTTCCCAGTACCGGCCGCCGTCCTTCGTGCGGAAGGCGCCGACGGTCGTCGCCACATAGATGACATCGGGATCGGTGGGGTGGAACACAAACTGGTTGACCACCGAGACATGTTCCTTCAGGCCTCCGTTGTGAGGCGTCCAGCTCTGGCCGCCGTCGGGGCTTTTATACACGGCGTCGCCCATGGTGCCGGCCAGCACATTGGCGGGACTGTGCGGGTCCACTCCCAGCGTCAGTACGCGAAAGCTGCTCAGGTCCGTCGTCATTTTGCTCCAGGTGGCGCCGCCGTCGCGGGTCTTGTAGAGCGATTCGTTGGTGGCCACGTAGACGATGTCGGGGTTCCGCGGATGCGGCGTGATGGCGACGATGGTGTCGTTCTTTCCGCTGCAGGCGGTGGCCGCCAACATGAAACCGAAGAGTAGAAACATGCGCACGACAAGGCTCATCAAGCGGTCTCCTGCGTTCCGGAATAGGGGTACACTAAGTTAACAATGGGGGGGTGTCAAGGCGCGGGCGGGACTCACAGACGCCGTCGGAGCGGCGCGGCATAGCCTGTCAACTCCGCGTATCCGAGCCCCGAGACAGCTCGCCCCTCCCGCTCCCCCGTGAGGGTCACGCTGCCCTCCCAGTACGTCACCTGCGTGCTGCGGCGCGTGATCAGTTCCTGGCCGGCGATCGTCGGCGCGACTTCGACCGCCAGGCGAACCGACGGCACACGGATGCGCCAGCGGCCGGGATAGCGGCCTCCGCTCTGCGGGGACTGCCAGCGGTCGAGCACGTCGACCACGATGGCGTCGCGGGGGAGCGGGACGGCCGTCCCGTCGGCCCTGATCCAGGTGCCCCCCGAGGCCGGTTCCACGGAGCCGTCCCGCCGGCGGATCTGGTACACCATCAACTCAGTGGCATCGGCGAGCTGCAGCGAGAACCAATCCCAGCCGACCTGCTCGCGGCCGAGCTGGTTGCTGCCGAACTCGTGATCCATCCAGCTCAGGCCGGTGACGGGAAAGGATGCGCCGTCCACGGTGAGCGCGCCGTCCGTCCGCATCCTGGTGAAGGAATAATAGTGCGAGCTTTCGCCCGGCGCGGTCCCCTTGCGGCTGATGCCGTCGGCGCCATGGATCACCGGCGGCTTCTCCGGCGTCAGCCGCAGGCGGAGCGCGATCCCCTCGGCCTGCGCGTGGAGCACGTGCGCATCGCCGTCGGCCTGGACGCCCCACTCGTCGATCCAGACGCCCAGGCGTCCCGTCCGGGCGCCGGCCTTGCCGATTCCCGCGCGGGAGACCTTCTCGGCAAAGTGGAACCGGCGCCCCCCTTCGTCCGTGACTGCGAAATGGGCAAAGTAGAGATGGCGAATCGACCAGCGCGAAGGATTGCCGGCCACAGCCTCGCCGCCGGCGGCCCGCCGGAAGAACGTGAGTTGGAAGCCGAACGTCTTTCCATCCTCGGCCCGCAGGTGGCCGGTGTAGTACCACCATTCGGTCTGGAACTCGTTGTGCGTGCCATGGTCGTGCGGAAAGCGGAACTGGTAGCCGGGCAGGGCCGACCGGAATTCCGCCGCTGCAATGTGAGCGGGAGGGGCCACGCCGCAAATCCAAGCCACGCCGACGAGGCCTGCAATCAGAAACGGGACCGCCTGCGGTCGTCGGAATATTCTGGAGAGGCAATTGCTCATACCCGCGGCCGCACAAAACCTAGCATATGGAAACACCGGGCGACAATGCCGGATGCCGGGCCGCCGGTTGACCACTTAGGGGGCCTATGCTAGGCTCGGCCCGCGTATGGAAAACGGACCCCGCCAGAATCTCTGGATCCGATGGATGGAGACCCTCGATGGGCTGGGCTACATTACGGCCGGCTTCAGCTTTCTGGTGCTCGGCATGGTGGTCTTCGCCCATGCCTGGTATGCCTTTTTGACGAAGATTGCCGCGGGGGTTTTGCCTGCGGCCCTGTCCCTGATCCATGACCTGTTGCTGGTCGTAATTCTGTTGGAGTTGTTCCGGACCATCATTAACTTTCTGAAGACCCACGTCATTACGCTCGAGCCCTTCCTCTATATCTGCATCATCGCGTCCACGCGGCGCATCCTGACCACCGGCGCCGAAACCGCGTATTCGGAAAATTTG
The DNA here is from genome assembly GCA_004298335.1 of Nitrospirota bacterium. Classification (GTDB taxonomy): domain Bacteria; phylum Nitrospirota; class Nitrospiria; order Nitrospirales; family NS-4; genus SCTG01. The sequence goes on along the minus strand of SCTG01000179.1, from coordinate 4,327 downwards.
ACCACCGAGGTGTTCCACCGCTATCTCTTGGATGTGAGCGTCAACGTGCTCGTCATCGTCGCGCTGGTCGTCGCGGTGTTCCTGGCGCGCCGGGTGCCCCCGGCGAGCCTGCCCTAGCCTGGAGGAATGTGGACCGTTCGCAGGCTCCGTCCCGGATTCGCCTCGCGCTTCGGGCAAGCGATCGGCGGCGCCATGTCCGCGCGCCCACCCTGTATCACCTCGTCTTGCAGGCGGGCGACCGCAAACGCATCGTCTCGATCGAAGACATCAGCCTGGGCGGGGTCTCAGTCTTCACCGTGGATCCGCCGGCCCCCAGCGCCGCCGTCCTGCTGGCATTTCCGAAGCCGGGGACCAAGCCGGGCGAGCTGATCGGCATCTCCGGCAGGATCGTCCGGCAGGCCGGCGCCGGCGTGATCGGTATCATGTTCGATCCCGGCCAGGAACGGACGGTGAGGAATGTCCTCAAGCTCTTGCCTGCCTTACGTGCCGCCCCGCAGACTGCCGCTCCGGCTGCTTCCCGCCGCCGAACGGTGTCCCGCCGGTCTGCGGCCGGGTTACGCGCGCCGAAGGCAAAACACGTCTCCAAACGACGGTCGCCCGCCTCCTGATTCCGCTCTCGTCCGGGTTATGATTTGAGCCGGCGGTTGCGCGCGTCGGCGTCCCGCGTGAGGGGCACCATGCGCTCCATGTGGTCGGGGTTTTCGATCACGTCGATGCCGGCCGGCGTGATCATGACCGCGTAGAATTGGAACTCCCCGCCGCTGCTGGACCGGTCGTTGGTGATCAAGCCCTTGCCGTCGAGGTAGAGGGCGTTGAAGGCGAACTCATAGGGGGTCATGTCCAATTGGAGGGCGATCTCGCGGGCTTCGACGCCGACGATCATCGACTGCGGCGCTTCCACGGCATACTGGTAGAGCAGGTTCAGGATGGCCCGTCTGAGTAACTGGTTCCGCATGGTCGTCGCCTTTCCACTACCCTAGCCTGAATCCCTGCAGATGTTCAAGTAGGGGCACGGCATGCCGTGCCCTTACAGCAGCCCAGGCACAACCTCTGCGGCGCGGCCTCCGAGTGCGACATCGACGACCGGCGAATTCGGGGTGGGATCCAGGTTGATCTCGACGACGAACGCGCCGGCCTGCCTGGCGAGCGAGGCGAAGGACGCCGCCGGATAGACGATGCCCGATGTGCCGATGATCAGCAGCACCTCGCACGAGCCGACGGCGGCCACGCTCCGGTCGAGGTCGTCCGGGTCGAGCGATTCCCCGAACCAGACGATATGCGGGCGCAGCAGCTCGTCGCAGGCGGGGCAGCGCGGGAGCAGCGGGAGCGGCACCTCCCGGTTCGCGTGCACCTGCCCGCATTGCGTGCAGCGGACCTTCCAGATGTTGCCGTGAATCTCGGACAGCTTCCGGGAACCGGCGTCGGGATGCAGGCCGTCCACGTTTTGCGTGATCAGCCAGAAGCGCTCCACCCGGCGTTCCAGCTCAACCAACGCATGATGCGCCGCATTGGGGATTTTGGTGGCGATGAGCTCGCGCCGCCAGTTGTACCATTCCCAGACCAGACGGGGATCGCGCGCGAAGGCCTCCGGCGTCGCCAGGTCTTCGGCCCGGTGGTTCCGCCAGAGCCCCTCGGCACCGCGAAACGTCGGCACGCCGCTGTCCGCCGAGATGCCGGCCCCGGTCAGGACGGTGACCGCGCGGGCGCCGGCCAGCCTGGCCTTGACTGCCGGGATGCCGGCCGACCGTTCCATATATCAAAGGTGGTGCGCCCGGAGGGAGTCGAACCCCCAACCCTCAGATCCGTAGTCTGATGCTCTATCCATTGAGCTACGGGCGCGCGGCGTGCCGGGAAAACGTGCAGCGTTGGAGAACACCGCCCGTTATACAGGTCTTGGAGCCGGGCCGTCAACCCGGGCGGTCCGCTACTCCCACTCGACCTCCCGCAGATTCAACCGGATGCTGTAGGACTGATCGGTCCGGTGCCGGACCACGCGCACCGGCTTGTTGAAGCCGGGCACATCAAAGCTCTCGCCGACGTTGGGGGCCCGGCCCAGGAGCGTCAGGGCCTCGGCCATCTCGGTGAACGCTTCGATCACGGGTCGTTCCGACAGGCCCGGGGCGCGGTAGGTCTCGAGGTCTTCCACGCCGAACTTCGACAGGCCGCGGGTGTGGAACCACACGCGGCCGTCGGCGCGTCCCTCCACCTGCTCGATCCGCAGGTGGTCGGCGATCCGGAAGTCCCGCAACGGCCGGTCGGTCCAGTCCGACGGATTCAGGTACGACTCGGTGGCCGTGTCGTAGGCCGTGCCTCCGGTCAGAACCGTCAAACCTCGGGCCAATCTCGAGAGGAGGAGCACGATGTCCCGGCTCTCGCGGCCGGTCATTTTGAGCGGCAGGATCTGGGCGGCGCGGGTATGGCTCCACTGCAGCCGTTCGTGCCAGGCGTCGGCGGTGGATTGCGGGAGGCTGGTCTCCACCAGCGCGGCCCAGGGTCCGTGATGGGCCTCGAACCGGGTCGTGCCCGGATCCCGGGAAAGCTGAATCGTCAGCGGCCCTCCGTATTCCTGATCGAACCACGCGGCGAGAAATCCCGGCGGGGGCGGTTCCGGCGCGGCATAGCCGATGACGAAGGCCGGCAGTCGGAGTGGGTTGCCCGCCGACTTCCGCTTGATTTTCTTCACGGCGCGAGCCTAGCGGGTCAGCGAGTCTTCGATGTCGGGCGGGGTGGCCGCGATGCGCGCGCCCAGAAAAGGATGGCGCGTCAGGATGGCCTGCTGCATGAGCCAGGCGATCTTGCGGTAGGAGAAATGGCCCTTCACGCCCGACCGGAGCCGCGCGATGTACTCCGCTTCCGCGTAGTCCATCTTGAACAGGCAGCGGGTGCGGCAGCCGAAGGGCACGAGGTACGTGGCCGCCTCCGGGTGGGAGAGCGCCAGGCTCTCCACATGCTCCCGCACGGTGTCCATGGTGTCCCGGTATGGCTGCAGGACGCCGGCGTCCTGGAGGAGCGCGGGCGTTTCGTAGCCGTGGATCGGCGTGAACTCCTGCCTGACCTGCTGGCAGCGGCGGTGCCGGTGCAGGTCACGCCAGCCGCCCAGGTCCATGAGGATGTCGAAGATGAAGCCGTACCCGCAATGGAACTCTTTCAGCAGTTCGTCGTAAGGGCCGCGCCATTGCAGTCCGACCTCGATAACTTCCTGTTTCTCTTTCTCGGTCCAGTCCCGGACCGCCGCCAGGATCTGCCGGTAGGGGTAAGCGGTGACCCGGTACAGCAGCGTCGCGCAGAGTTCGTCCAGCGGCGCGTGCGGCTCGATCAGCTCGACCGGTTCGCTCTCCTCGATGGCGCCGAGTTTCAAGCGTTCAGCTGCGGCCTGCTTGAGGGCGGGGTAGGTCTTCATGACGTACTCGCTCGGGCGCGCGTAGCGGGCCAGGGTGGGGGCGAGCGGCTCGGCGAGGCCGGCGGGTTGCCCGCTCAGTTCGCCCCAGCTATTCAGCGGAGGATTGGCGCAGGCGCGCTTGAGATCCTCGCCGACGGCGCGGAGCTCGCCGACCGGAAGCGACAGCAACCGACTGATCTGCTTCTCCAGCGTCCGGATGCTGGTCACCTGGCCCACGTTCGTCGGCGCGGCCAGGGGCAAGAGGTACCGCGTGACGTCGAAGGCGCGGGCGTTCAGCGCCCTGTCGTACGCCGCGGGCTTCATGTCGTCGGGCTTCGGGGTGGTGCGGACCAAGCAGTCCTTGATGGGGGCGTGCAGGGTCGTGTAGGCCTGCTGGAGGCGCGCGGCGATGCCGCGATAGGTGGCTTCGACCGGCGTGCCGAGAATGCCTTCTGGCACGACCATGCCGCCGGAGCCGAAATCCTGGTAGCGGGAGGATTTGGCCTGGCCGTCCCAGAGCGTTTCATCCTCGATGTACACGGCGGCCAGCTCGGAGATCCCCTCGAAACAGATGATGACGTGGCCCAGGTCGGCAATTGAGGCGTGGCCGTAGTCGAAATAGAACTGCTCCCAGAATTTCTCCGACGAGTGGCCGTGCACCCAGCGCAAGCTCTCTTCGATGGAGTCCGGCGAGCGGCTGTAGCGCGCGAGCGCGTACGCCGACTTCTCCGGCGGCATGGGCGCCAGCGCGAGCACGCGGCGGGTCGGCGGGGTCATGTCGCGCATCATAGGGGGCCCTGCGGAAGGCGTCAAGGGCATCGAACCAGCCGCCAGTTGAACCCCTCGCGATGGAGTGCTACGGTGCGGACATGAGCAAAAAGAGCGTTCCCCTTGAGCCTGTCGTCTTCACGCCGGACGAACTGCGCCTGCTCGGCGACGACACGTTCT
>SCTG01000019.1 GCA_004298335.1 Nitrospirota bacterium | reverse complement strand
CGAGGAGAAGATCCACCCCGCTGCGTCCGTCGCCACGTCGGTGATGGTCGTGGTGGACTGGATGTTCAGGGAACCGTTGGTGCCGGTGCCCTCAACCGGGTCGTCCGACAGACCGGCGAAATACTGCCGGGCCGTCAGCGCGGTGGGGATGGTGATGCCCCACTCGCAGACCAACAGGCCGGTGCCGACCTGATCCGCACGGAGCCACGGCGTACCCGCGCCCGTGCCGAGGCCACCGATGGACACCTCGTCGATCTCGGCGTCCACGTCGTCGGTCGCACCCGCGACCCAGCCCCCGTGTCCGGCAACCGGGTCACCGGCCGTGGCGGAGATGGCCGCAGCGGTGGTCGCAGTGCCCGACTGCGTGGCCGTGACGAACGGCGAGTCGGCGAGGACATCCACGAGGAAGTCCTCCATGATGTAGGGCGTCGGCGGGTGAAGCTGCGCCAACGGACGGTTCACGATGACCTTGTTTCCGGTGAAGCTGGTGGCTCCAGAACCGACAGGCATTACCTAGTCCTTTCCTTCGGTTCCACTCCCGGCGGGAGCAGAGCTGATCGTGATGCTCGTGTTGTCGTGGCCGTGCCAGTCCAGCGCGGTCTTGCCCGCGTCGGACTCGGCCTGCATGTGTGCGGCCTTCTCGAACATGCGCCGAGCAAGGGCCTCCACCTGTCCTGCGAGGTCGGGGTTGCCCGACCTCCATCCCATCGCCGCGAGTTCGGCTTGCAGCGATGCCGGCCAGATGACCCGGCCGTGGAGCCGGACGGACTTCTCCGCCTCAGCCCGCAGCCGGGCCAACAGGACCAGGAACCGCTCGCGGGGCGTGCGTCGGATCACGCCGGGCAACCCCTCGGACAGTTCGGCTTTCATCTGCTCAGGGGTCGGGTCAGCGAACTGGCGGAGCTTCTGCTTGCCAGACCCGGCCCTTCCCACCAACGCTGCTTCGGTGTGGTCGATGAGTCCTTGGCCCGTGGCGACCTTGCCTCGCTGACCGCGCTCGCGTGCGATGCGGTTCAGGTCTGCGATGGTCGTGGAACGCGGGTCCATCAGACGACGATCTCCTCAAGCATCCGTGCCCTCTTCTCGTCGGACTCCGGCGAGATGCCGCCGACTTCCATGGTGATGCCCTTCTCCGCGATGCGAACGGCCCTCGCCTCCTTCTCGGAGCAGAACCATCCCTGGTTGTATCTCTTGACGTTCTCCCCATAGCAGTCGCGGAACTGGCACCGACGCTTGATGCCGTTGGGCCACAGCGGGCTGCGGAGCTGCTGGGGGAAGATGCAGCCACGGCGCAGCGCCTTCTCGATGCCCTTGCCGTAGTTGGTGCCGCGCGAGTGGGTGATCTGGACCCAGTTCGGAACGGCCTCGGGAACCATGATGGTCTCGGTCCCCAGGAGCCGCTTCGTCCCGTCAGGCAAGTCCTCGTAGATCGGCTGGCGTACCGGCCGGTCGCGGAAGCTCACGTAGGGGTCGTGTTCGCAGGTTGTCTGCCACCCGTTTTGAAGGGCGTTCTTGCCACCCACTGCGTCGGCGCATGTCTCGCACCGAGGGGCGAGCATCTTCACTTGGGCTGCGGTAGCGATGTGTCGGGTGGCCTTGCGTCCTGTCCAGGACGCTCCCCCCTCAGGGTTCACGGCCGTAAGTTCTGTCATCGGTTCAGCGCCTTCCTCGTCTGTTGGGCGTCCTCGATGTGGTCGATCTGCTTGACCAGCGCCATGACTGCGTGACGCTCGGCGTCGGCGTTCGGCCCATCCAGGGCGCGTGCTTCCTCGGCCAGC
>SCTG01000018.1 GCA_004298335.1 Nitrospirota bacterium | reverse complement strand
TAGCATCATTATTCCTGAGGACCGTACCGGCCCATCCCTCATTCTAGAAAAACATCCCGATGTTTGCAAACCGGCTTGCCAACGAAAGGAGCGCCCTGTTAGAGTGAGGGCGCTTGAACCCCTTTGAAGGAGAAAGATTGTGGAAAATGATCTCACTGCCAGACTGAAGGACGTCCTCAAAAATTACAAGGACATTCCGCTTGATTTCGCCATGGAACATGTCCGCGATACCATCAAGAAACGCACGATCAAGGCCTTCCACGTCAACAAGCACATCCCGCAAGGCTACGAAGACCAGGGCGCGTTCAACCTGCTGATCGTGACGGCGGGCAACCATCTCTTCGATTGCGTGGTCGGAGAAGAATACTTCCGCTACGATGTCGTGGCCGTCAAAGCTCTCGACAAGGTCCAGGTGATGGACGGACAGTGGGAAAACAAGGAGACGAACAAGACCGAGACCTTCCTGAGCCTGCGCCTCTCGCACAGCGACGAAAGCCACGTGGCTCTGGCGCTGGAAGACGGCGAGCGCCCCAGCATCAAAGCCCTCACCGACGTGATCCTTGCCATCCGCAATCCGGAAAACTAGCCGCCCAGCCTCACGATAATCTCCCATTCCTTCCGGCTCACCGGCTGAACCGACAGCCTGCTGCCGCGGCGCAACAGGACCATCTTTTCGAGCCCCTTCGTCTTGCGCAGCACATCAAGTCCCGCCGGCCCGCGGAGCGGCTTGATCGCCCGCAGATCCACCATGTCCCAAATCGGTCTGTCGCGCGTCGCCTTGGGGTCGTAGTGCACGTCGGCCGGATCGAACTGGGTATGGTCGGGGTAGGCCGTACGCATGACCTCCGCAAGACCAACCACGCCCGGCTCGTCGCAGCTGCTGTGATAGAAGAGCACCTTGTCCCCCACCCGCATCTCCCGCATGTAGTTTCGGGCCTGATAGTTCCGGACCCCGTCCCAGTGGTTGGTGGACTTTTTCGACCGCACTAAGTCCTCGAAGCTAAACGAGGTGGGCTCGGACTTCATCAGCCAGTACTTTTGATAAGGCATTGAATTTCCGCCGCATTTGATCGAAGCGGCGGCCCAGCTAGCTCGGCGTGGTGGTCCCAACGGGATTTGAACCCGTGTTTATGCCTTGAGAGGGCACCGTCCTAGGCCAGGCTAGACGATGGGACCAGTTGCCGTGTCTAAGTGACAGACGCGGGTGAAATCGTGGCCACCTTAACGGAAAGCTCGAGAGCTTGTCAACCCGGCCGTCGGCGGTATGCTAGAATGAAACCCGATCGATTCCCGTTCCTCACCGAAGAGAAGAGCATGCGCTTCCATCGGCTTGGCATCATGCTGCTGCTCCCCTTTCTCCTGGGCGCCGGTTCGCTCCAGCTTTACGATGACGACTCCAAGGCCACCTTCACGATGGTGGAACCGATGGACTGTTCGATCCTGAAGACCAGCTTCAACGGCGTCACGCTCGGTTTCAAGTTCGGCGCCTTTTTCATCGGAGTCGGGCCTGAAGTAACCTTCGGCGAGCGCGAGCAGGTCAAATGGGAAGAGACCGTGCAGGGACTCATGGTGCAGTACAGGGAACTATGCGCCCGCTTCAACACGGGGGCGATCTCCAAAAAGAGCTACGAGACGCGCCTCCGCGAGCTCGATGCGGCCTACCAGAAAGCCCGGCGCGAACTCGTCAGAGGCCCGGAAGAGCGCGCCAACCGCATGTTCGATCAGCTGAAAGAAGAAGAACGCGCCCGCTGACGGCTTGCGCAGTCCGCTGCCCACCTGATATAAAACAACAACCGATTGGAACCCGAACGAGGCGAAGAGACGCGTGGGCGGAACGAATCCCTATATCGAAAAACCGGCGGCGGAGCTGCCCCAAAAGCCTTACAAGGTGACGTTTCACCGGCCCGATGGGCCGGCCATTGTCTTTGAAGTGGACCCCGCCAAGCTCCCTTACGGTCCCACCGGCCTGCCGGGCAGCATCCTCGACATCGCCTTGAACGGCGGCGCCGCGGGTCTTGACCTGGAGCATGCCTGCGGGGGCGTCTGCGCCTGCTCGACCTGCCATGTGAAGGTGACCAAGGGGATCGAGTCCTGCAACGAGCCGACCGACGACGAACTCGACCAGCTCGAGGAGGCGCCGGATCTCTCCCTAAACTCCCGGCTCGGCTGCCAATGTGTCCCGAACGGCTCGACCGACATCGAGATCGAGATTCCCGCCTGGAACAAGAACCTCGTCAAGGAAGGCCACTAAGCAAGCGAGCGCGAGTGGCTGGGGGACTAGGATTCGAACCTAGGTAATCAGATCCAGAGTCTGATGTCCTACCACTAGACGATCCCCCAACCCCGTGGCGTGGTATGGCAGCATTATCGGTGGCTCACTGCATCAAGTCAATGGCCTTCTTGAGCCGCGCGAGCGTCCGCTCGCGGCCCAGCAGCGCCATCACGTCAAAGATGCCGGGGCTGACCGTCGCGCCCGTGAGCGCCACGCGGACCGGTTGCGCCAGCTTGCTCATCGAAAGGCCCGTCTCAGCCAGGACGGACTTGAACCCCTGCTCGAGCGCGTCGTGCTCGAACGAGGGCACTTTTCCCAGAACGTTGACCAGCATGGTGCAGGCCGGCCGCACGGCCGCGGTCAGGAATTTCTTCGCGGCGGCCTGATCCATCGTGACCGAATCCTGGAAGAACGGAGCCGCCTTGTCGGCCATCTCCACGAGCGTCTGCGACCGCTCGCGAAAGGCCACGACCAGCTTTTCGAGCCAGGCGGAATCCGGCTGCGTCCCTCCGTTCAGCATGCCCCGCTTCCGAAGAAACGGGACCAGCAGACCGGCCACACGCTTCGTGTCCGCCGTCTTGAGGTACTGGCCGTTGAGCCACAACAGCTTGTCGGGATCGAACGCCGCGGGCGATTGGGTGATGTTCTCCAGCGAGAATTTTTCGATCATCTCCCGCATCGAGAACACTTCCTGGTCGCCGTGCGACCAACCCAGCCGCACCAGATAGTTGACGAGCGCCTCGGGCAGGTAGCCCGCCTCCTGATATTCCAGCACCGACGTGGCGCCGTGCCGCTTGGATAGCTTGGCCTTGTCCATCCCGAGGATCATGGACAGGTGGCCGAACCGCGGCGGCTCATACCCCAAAGCTTGATACAGAAGGATCTGTCGGGGCGTGTTGTTGAGGTGGTCGTCGCCGCGGATAACGTGGGTGATCTTCATCCGGGCATCGTCCACCACCACGCCGAAATTGTAGGTCGGCATCCCGTTGGATCGCAGGATGACGAGGTCGTCCAGTTGCGCGTTGTCGAACGTGACGTCTCCCTTGATCAGGTCATGGACCGTGGTTCGCCCTTCCTGCGGCGACACGAAGCGTGTGACCGGCGGCACGCCGGCCGGCGCCGCGCCGGACCGCCGGCGGCATCGCCCGTCGTATTTCGGAAGCTCCTTGCGGGCCAGCGCCTCTTTCCGGCGGGCTTCCAGTTCTTCTCCCGTGCAATAGCACAGGTAGGCCTTCCCCGCGGCCAGCAGCCGCTCGGCCTGCTCCTTGTACATGGCCAGGCGCTCGGTTTGATAGACCGGCCCCTCGTCCCAGTCCAGCCCCACCCATTTCATTCCGTCCAGAATTGCCTGAATGGCTTCAGGCGTTGACCGTTCGCGGTCGGTATCTTCGACCCGAAGGATGAACACTCCCTTTTCATGCCTGGCAAAGAGCCAGTTGAAGAGCGCCGTACGGACTCCACCAACATGGAGATACCCAGTCGGGCTTGGGGCAAACCTGACCCTGACTTGACTCATAATGAGAATTTATCCATTCGTTCTTAAGGTCTCGAAATATAATACAAATTATTTGCATTGACAAGCATTTTTGGCGGTGTTACATTTATACCCGACCAAGATGGTCTCCGATACAAATAGTCCCCGACTGATTAAATCGGGATTACGCCGATGTTGAAACTTTCAAAAAAAACCGATTACGCCCTGATGGCCATCCAATATATGGCCTGCAAAGGCACCGATCGCGTGGTCAACACCAAGGAGATCGCCGAGGAGTATAAGATCCCCGTCGAGCTTCTGGCCAAGGTCCTCCAAAAACTCGGCAAGAAGGGCCTGATCGCCAGCCAGAACGGCCCGAAGGGCGGGTATGTCCTCGCCAAATCACCGGACAACATCTCGGTGCTCTCCATCATTCAGGCGATCGAAGGGCACGTCGGCATCACCGAATGCTATCACAACGAGGATTCCCACTGTGTGCAGATGGCGCACTGCAACATCCGCAATCCCATTCGCAACATCCAGAACAGCATCTACGGCCTGCTCGAGAGCATGTCGATCGAAGACATGAGCTCGTTCAACACAACCACCATCGAGCCGCCCGCGAGATTATTCAGCCATCGGACGTAATTTTTCGAATACGGAATAAGGAGTTCAGGCAATGAAGTTTCCGATCTACATGGATAATCACTCCACAACTCCGATGGACCCCCGGGTCCTCGACGCGATGCTGCCCTATTTCGTCGAAAAGTTCGGCAACGCCGCCAGCCGCAACCACCAGTTCGGGTGGGAGGCCGAGGAGGCGGTGGAGAACGCGCGCAAGCAGATCGCCAAGCTCATCCATTGCGATGCCAAGGAGATCGTCTTCACCAGCGGCGCCACGGAATCCGACAACCTCGCGCTCAAGGGCGTCGTGGAAATGTACAAGGAAAAGGGCGATCACATCGTCACCTGCAGCACGGAGCACCGGGCGATCCTGGACACCTGCAAGTCGCTGGAGAAGCGCGGCATCAAGGTTACCTACCTGCCGGTGGAAAAGGACGGCCGGGTCAACCCCGACGAGATCCGAAAAGCCCTCACGGACAAGACGATCCTCATCTCGGTCATGCTGGCGAACAATGAAATCGGGACGATCCACCCGATCGCCGAGATCGGGAAGATCGCCAAGGAGAAGGGCATTCTCCTCCACTGCGACGCGACGCAGGGCGTCGGCAAAATCCCGGTGGATGTGGAAGCCCTCAAGGTCGACCTGATGTCCTTCACTTCCCACAAAATTTACGGCCCCAAGGGCGTCGGCGCCCTATACGTGCGGAAAAAGGGACCGCGGGTCCGCCTCGTGCCCCAGATCGACGGCGGCGGCCACGAGCGGGGGATGCGGTCCGGCACCCTCCCCGTTCCCCTGATCATCGGGTTCGGCAAGGCCTGCGAGCTCTGCGAGCAGGAGATGCCGGCCGAAAGCAAGCGGATCGCGGCGATGCGGGACCGCCTGCAGACCCAGATCATGAAAGACCTGGACGAGTGCTACCTCAACGGGCACCCGACGGAGCGGCTGCCGCACAACCTCAACATCAGCTTCGCCTACGTGGAGGGCGAGGCCCTGCTCATGGGCGTCAAGGAAATTGCGCTGTCGTCCGGCTCGGCCTGCACCTCGGCGACGCTGGAGCCGTCCTACGTGCTGCGGGCCCTGGGCGTGGGCTCGGACCTTGCGCATTCCTCCATCCGTTTCGGGCTCGGCCGGTTCACGACCGACGAGGAAGTCGACTACACGGGCAAACGGATGGTCGAGGCCGTGCGGCGGCTCCGGGAGATGTCCCCGCTGTACGAAATGGCGAAGGAAGGCATCGACTTGAAATCCGTACAATGGGCTGTACATTAAGGGGGAAGGGGAGGATTCATCATGGCTTACAGCGAAAAGGTCATCGACCATTACAATAACCCGCGGAACATGGGGAGCCTGCCGAAGGACGACAAGCAGGTGGGCACCGGGATCGTGGGCGCCCCGGAGTGCGGCGACGTCATGAAGCTGCAGATCAAAGTCGAGAACGACGTGATCGTGGACGCCAAGTTCAAGACCTTCGGCTGCGGCTCCGCGATCGCCAGCTCCAGCCTGGCGACAGAATGGCTCAAGGGCCGCACCGTCGAAGAGGCGTACAAGATCAAGAACACCGACATCGTGCAGGAGCTGAACCTGCCGCCGGTGAAGATCCACTGCTCGGTCCTGGCCGAGGACGCCATCAAGTCCGCGCTGGAAGACTACAAGAAGAAGGCCACCGAGGCGAAGTGAAGGAGGCATGAGTCCCATGGAAGAGACCGCCGCAACCACTCCGATCGTGACGCTGACGCCGAACGCGCTCGCTGAAATCAAGCGCCTCCAGGCGGTCCAGGGCCTGGGCTCGGCCGCCCTGCGCCTGGGCGTCAAGGGCGGCGGCTGTTCGGGCCTCAGCTATACCGTCAACTTCGATACGGAGATGGGCCCCCACGATCAGTCCTACGAAGTCGAGGGGATCCGGATCATCGTGGACATGAAAAGCGCGATCTACCTCCAGGGGACCCAGCTCGACTATCAGAAGGACATGCTGAGCGGCCAGTTCAAGTTCAGTAACCCGAACGCCGCCAAGAGCTGCGGCTGCGGAGAATCGTTTTCCGTCTGACCGCGCCTCCCACAGAAAACGCACACGCACGGGGCATGGCCTATCTAGGTAGCCATGCCCGTTGTGTTTAAAACGCAGGAACCGCATGGAGACCAAAAGAAAAGAGCTGCCCGTAGTGCCCATGGCCCGCAGCATGTGCTGGCACTGCGAATCCGACGTCGGCGGCGAGTATTTTTGCGGCCAGTGCGTCAAGGTCCAGCCCCTGTCGAAGGACATCGACTACTTCACATGCCTGGGGCTTTCCCGCAAGCTGAACATCGACACCGCGTCCCTGGAAAGCAAATTCTACGAGATGAGTCGGGCCTTCCATCCCGACTTCTATGAGGGCAAATCCGAGATGGAACGGGCCGTCAGCCTGGCCAACTCCGCCGTCCTCAACCAAGCCTATCGGACGCTGAAGGACCCCATCCTGCGCGTGGAATATCTCCTGCGGCTGGAGGCGGGCGCGGCCAAGGACATCCCGGAAAAAGCGCCGGCCGATCTTTTTGAAGCGATCCTGGAGATCCAGGAACACTTGGAAGCATACCAGGCGGCCAAAACCCAACATGATGCCGCAGCCTCGTGGCGCGCCGCCGAGCTGCTGAAAAACGCCCGCAAAACCCTGGATACCAAGCGGACCGCGCTGGAGAGCCGCCTGGCCGAGCTGTTCCAGATCTGGGACCGCCTGGTCGACAAACACACGCATGACCAGGCGCACTCGGCGCAGAAGGAATTCATCCTGAAGGAAATGCGCGGCCTGCTATCCGAGCGGACCTACGTGGTCAACATGCTCGGGAACATCGCGGAGGCCTTGGGCTGATGGCGCGCATCGTCGGCATCGACCTCGGAACGACGAACTCCCTGATCGCCTACATGAACGGGAAGGCCCCCACGGTCATCGCGGGGCCCGAGGGACGCGCGATGGTGCCGTCCATTGTTGCGTTTACGCCGGGGAAACTTCTCGTCGGCGACGAGGCCCGGGAGCAATTCCTCGGGAACACTTCACAGACCATCTATTCGGTCAAGCGCTTCATGGGCAAGGGGCTGGCCGACGTCACCCCGGAACTCCAGTATTTCGACTTCAAACTTTCCGAGCAGAACGGCGTGATCCGCCTCCAACTCGGCGACAAATGGCTCACCCCGCCTGAAATTTCGGCCGAGATTCTCAAAGCGCTGAAGGGACGGGCGGAAATCTTTTTCAAAGAGGAGATCCGCAAGGTCGTCATCACGGTCCCCGCTTATTTCAACGACAGCCAGCGGCAGGCCACCAAGGACGCCGGCCGGATCGCGGGCCTGGACGTGGTGCGGCTCGTCAACGAGCCGACCGCCGCGTCTCTGGCCTACGGCCTGCAGAAGCGGAAACAGGGCATCATCGCCGTGTACGACCTGGGCGGCGGCACGTTCGACATCTCGATCCTCAAGCTCAAGGGCGGCATCTTCGAAGTCCTCGCCACGAACGGCAACACCCATCTGGGCGGTGACGATTTCGACCGGCGCCTCGTGGACGAGATGGTCAAAGACTACACAGGCCAAAGCGGCAACACTCCCTTCCCCGAAGGGGCCATCATTCAAAGAATGAGAATGGCGGCCGAAAGGGCGAAATGCCTTCTCTCCTCGAAAAAAGAGGCTCGCGTCGATCTTGATCTGGATAACATTCACCGCACCTTCACGCAAGACCAGTTCAACAGCCTGGTGAACGATCTGGTGGAACAGACCTTGTCGCCCTGCAAGCAGGCGATCAAGGACGCCGGACTGTCGGCCACCGACGTGGATGAAGTCGTGCTCGTGGGCGGCTCCACCCGAATTCCCCTCGTGCGCGATCGGGTGCGGGAGCTGTTCCGCAAGGAACCCCATTGTGAGCTGAATCCGGACGAAGTGGTGGCGCTCGGCGCCGCCGTCCAGGCGGACATCCTCTCCGGCGGCATCCAGGACATGCTGCTGCTCGACGTGACGCCGCTCACCCTCGGCATCGAAACGATGGGCGGCGTGATGAGCAGCCTGATCCGCCGCAACACGACGATCCCGACCAGCGCGAAGGAGATGTTCACGACGTTCGTGGACGGGCAGACCTCGGTGGACATCCACATCCTCCAGGGCGAACGCGAGCTCGTCAAGGACAACCGGAGCCTGGCGCGCTTCCAGCTCAAGATCCCCCCCATGCCCGCCGGCGTGCCGCGCGTCGAGGTCATGTTCATGATCGACGCGAACGGGATTCTCAACGTCACCGCTCGGGACGTCCGCACGGGCGAAGCGCAGTCCATCGAGGTGAAGCCCTCCTACGGCCTGTCGGACCAGGAAGTCGAGCGCATGATCCGTGATTCCTTCATCTTTGCGAAACAGGACATCCAGGAACGGCAGCGCATCGAGGCGATGACGGAGGCGGAGAGCATCCTGAAAGCCACGGACAAGGCGCTGGCGCGCGCCGACGGGCTGGCCACCCCGGAGGAACTGACGGCGATCCGGAAGGCCATGGCCGACCTCCGGTCGGCCATGGCGGGCATTGATCATCGCGCCATCCGGCAGGCGATCGAGGCCCTGGACAAAACGTCGTACGGCCTCGCCGAGAAGCTCATGAACAGCACGCTCGAAGGGGCGCTGAAAGACAAGAAACTGTCCGACGTGAAGTAAGGCGAGGCCGCCCATGGAAATCGACTGGAACGACACCGAGGAGATCGCCATTCAGCTTCTGGAGCACCACCCCGAAACGAACCCGCTGACCGTCCGGTTCACCGACTTGCACCAATGGATCATGTCGCTTCCAGGTTTTATCGGAGATCCCAAGCGGTCAAACGAGAAGATCCTCGAGGCCATCCAGATGGCCTGGCACGAAGAGTACAAAGACGCCCACAGCTGACGGGCCTGCCGCGGTTACCCCAACGTCTGGAGCAGCGCGCGCATCTCGGGAATGAGATCCACTCCGCCGCTCGAGCGGCCTGATTGGGCGGCAGCGATGCCGGCCGTGAGCACCGGCTTGGCCTCTTCTTTCCGTCCCAGCGCCGCCAAGGCGCGGCCCAGTGCCAGGTGCGAGGCGACGTGCAGGGGATCGAGCTGGACCGCGACGCGCAGGTGCTCGACCGCTTCCTCAAGATTCCCGCCTTCCTGCAGAATCTTGTTCCCCAGGCCGTATCGTCCCAGAAACCCCTTGGGGTTCTTGGCCACCATCTGCCGGAACGCATCGAGATCCATTACATCTGGTCGAATTTGAAGAACTGCGACGGCGAGCCCTTGGAGGCCGCCTGCTGGGTGGGCTCGGTGCCCTTCAGGAACACCTCATTCACGCCCTGGCCCGTCCCGTCCGGCGCGAGCAGGCCGGTGGCCGGGTCGATCTTGACGGTGATGACCCCGTCCGGCACCGCGAAGGGAATGACCGGCAACGGCTCCAGGGCCTTTCGCATGTAGCTGATCCAGATCGGGAGCGCGGCGCGCGCGCCGGCCTCCCGTTCTCCGATCGTCCGGATCTCGTCGAATCCCACCCACACGCCCGTCACCAGATTGGGCGCCCCGCCCACGAACCAGGCGTCAGTGAAATCGTTGGTCGTGCCGGTCTTGCCCGCCAGCGGCCGGCCCAGGCCCTTGGCGGCCTGGCCCGTGCCTTTCTGGATGACATCCTCCATCATATTGGTGATGAGATACGCCGACTCCTTGGAGATCGCTTCGAGCGGCTCCGGCACGTGCGTTTCAAGCGTCTGGCCGTTGGCGTCCACCACGGACTCCACGGTGTAGGGTTCAAGGCGGATCCCCTGATTCAGCAACGCGCCGTACGCCGCCGTCAACTCCTGCAGCGTGACGCCCGACGAGCCCAGCGCGAGTGAGAGATCGTTGGCGAGCGGCGACATGATCCCCAGGTCCCGGGCCAGGTCGAGCACCGGCCGCACGCCGAGTTTCTCCAGCAGCCGCACCGTGGCGGCATTGCGGGAATGCGCCAGCGCGTCCCGCAGCGTGGTCAGCCCATGGAACTTCTGGTCGTAGTTCTCCGGCCGCCAGATCATGTCGGGGTCGTTTTCGTTGTAGACCACGCCGGAATCCACGATCGGCGTTCCCGGCGACAGCCCCTGATTGACAGCCGTGGCGTAGATGATCGACTTGAACGCCGAGCCCGGCTGCCGCCTGGACGACGTCGCCCGGTTGTACTCGCTCCGCTTGAAGTCGTACCCGCCAATCATGGCCCGCACCGCCCCCGTGCGGGGATCGACCGCCATGAGGGCGCCCTCGACGACCGGGGTCTGCTCCAGGGTGAACTGCGCGGTCTCGCGCACGAGCTTCTTCACTCCCACTTCGATCACGTCGCCGACCTTGAACAGATCGCCTGGCGATTTGACGGCGATTTCCTTGGCATGCTTCACGGTATCGGGACCCCGCAGTCTCCGCTTGGCCCACAACAGATCCTCGGTCGCGATCTTCCCTGTGAGCCCCCGCGCGACAACCGTCACCCCGTCCTTCCCGATCTTCGTCACGACGCCTTCCAGTAATTCGCCCTCCCGAACCGGCGCAGCGGCCATCGCCCCGCCGGCCCGTCCCCCGGAGAACTCGTCAGGGGATGCGCCCTGCCGGAGCGGTCCCCGGTACCCCTGCCGCTTGTCGAGCTGGCGGAGCCCCTCCTGCAGCGCCGCCGTGGCCACCTGCTGATCCGACAGGGAAAGCGTCGTATACACCTGGAGTCCGCCCTTATAGACCATCTGTTCGCCGTACGCGGCCATCAGCTTCAGTCGGACGTTCTCGACGAAGTGCGGCGCCGGTTCATCGCGCGTGAGACGCTTGAATGACACCACTTCCTCGGCGGCACGCTCCGCCTCGTCCGCGCCGATGAACCGCTCTTCGACCATGCGCTTGAGCACGATGGCGTGCCGGCGCGCGGCGGCGTCCGGATGGTAGTAGGGGGAATAGTCGGACGGCCCTTTGGGCAACCCGGCGAGATAGGCGGCCTCGGCCAGCGTCACCTGCGCCACGTCCTTTCCGAAGTAGGTCTGCGCGGCGGACTGGACGCCGTAGGCGCCGTGCCCGAAATAAATCTGGTTCAGGTAGAGCTCGAGGATCTGCTCCTTGCCCAGGATCTGCTCCATCTTGAGCGCCAGGAGCGCCTCCTTCATCTTGCGCTGGAAATCCCGCTTCGGCGACAGAAACAGCGACCGCGCCAACTGCTGGGTGATCGTGCTCGCACCCTGCCGAACCTTGCCGGACAGAACATTCGTCACCGCCGCGCGGGCGATGCCCACGAAGTCCAGCCCCCGGTGCTCGAAGAAGCGGGCGTCCTCGATCGCCACGATCGCGTTGACCATATGCCGGGGGATTTTATCGAGCGGGACGAGGATCCGGCGCTCCACGAAAAACTGTCCGATCACCTGCTTGTCGGCCGAGTACACGCGCGTGACCAGGCTGGGCTGATACTCGTGCAGGCCGGTCAGCGGAGGCAGGTCCTCCATCAGGTACCAGACGGTGCCGGCGCCCACCACCAAGCCGGCCAGGGTCACCGTGAGAACCGACCACAGCAGGAATTTCCAGAGGGGTCGCCGTTGCATGGCCTATCTTACCACAGCGTCCGCATGCTTTGACTCCGAGCAGGCACATGCGTTAGAGTAGGGATCGATGTCGCCCGTCACAGGCGGGCGGCTTTTTTTGTGCCTTGAGGACCGCCATCGCCATGCGCCGTTCGGATCTTCGGAACATCGCCATCATCGCCCATGTGGACCACGGGAAGACGACCCTCGTCGACGCGATCCTCAAGCAGACCCACGTGCACCGCAACATCGAAGGCATGGGCGAGCGCATCATGGACTCGATGGACCAGGAGCGCGAGCGCGGCATCACCATCAGGGCCAAGAACGTCAGCGTGGTCTACAGCGGGGTCAAGATCAACATCGTGGACACGCCGGGCCACGCCGATTTCGGCGGGGAAGTCGAGCGCACGCTGCGCATGGTGGACGGCGTCCTCCTGCTGGTGGACGCCAAGGAAGGGCCCATGCCGCAGACCACCTTCGTGCTGCGCAAAGCCCTGGGCCTGGGGCACAAGGCCATCGTCGTCATCAACAAGGTCGACCGCCCCGACGCCCAGATCGAGGACGTCGTCAATCGCACCTTCGACCTCTTTGCCCATCTCGGGGCCACCGATGCGCAGTTGGACTTTCCCATCGTCTACACCTCCGCCATCAACGGGACCGCCTCCCTCGATTCGGAAAAGACCGGCGTGGACATCGCGCCCCTGCTCGAGACGATCCTGAACAAGATCCCGCCCCCGCCGATCGTGACCGACCGGC
The DNA here is from genome assembly GCA_004298335.1 of Nitrospirota bacterium. Lineage (GTDB taxonomy): Bacteria > Nitrospirota > Nitrospiria > Nitrospirales > NS-4 > SCTG01. The sequence continues at coordinate 6,754 of SCTG01000018.1, read as the reverse complement.
CCCTCCAGATGCTGGTCCTGGCCCTGACCCAGGACTCGTACAAGGGCAAAATGGGCATCGGCAAGCTGCTGTCCGGAACCCTCACCAAGCGCCAGCCGATTGTGCGCATCAAGACCGATGGGACCATCGTCCCGGGGAAAGTCTCCGACCTCCTGATTTTCGAAGGACTGGAGCGCAAGGAGGTGGACCAGGTCGAGGCCGGCGAAATCGTGGCCGTCGCCGGACTCCCCGAAATCGGGATCGGCGAGACGCTGTCGGACCCCGAGCGGCCGATGCCCCTGCCGCCCGTGGCAATCGACGAGCCGACAGTCCAGATGACCTTCTCGGTCAACACCAGTCCCTTCGCAGGAAGGGAAGGCAAATACGTCACGTCCCGGAATCTCCGCGACCGGCTGTTCAGGGAACTGGAGACCAACGTCGCCCTGCGCGTGGAGGAATCCGACAGCACCGACCAGTTCCTGGTCGCCGGTCGCGGCGAACTGCATCTGGCGGTCCTCATCGAGACGATGCGGCGGGAAGGCTACGAACTGCAGGTCTCCCAGCCCAAGGTCATCATGCGCGAGGAGAACGGCGAGATCCTGGAGCCCTATGAAGAGCTGACCATCGAAGTGCCGGTCGAGTACCAGGGACCGGTGATCGAGGAAGTCGGCCGCCGCCGGAGCGAGCTGCGCCACATGAAATTGACGGTCCACGGCGACCTGCACCTCGAATATCACATCCCGACCCGCGGCGTCATCGGGCTGAAGAATGCGCTCCTGACCAAGACCCGGGGCACCGTCGTTTTACACCACCTGTTCGACCGGTATGAAAAAGTGGACCCGCGCACGCTCCAGGCCGACCCCCATGGCTCGCTGGTGGCGCACGAAGCGGGGACGAGCAACGCCTACGGGCTCAACACCGCCCAGGAGCGCGGCGCGCTCTTCATCGGCCCGCAAGTGGAGGTCTATCAGGGGATGGTCGTCGGCGAGAACGCGCGGGGCGAGGACTTGGACGTCAATATCTGCAAGGCCAAGCAGCTGTCAAACATGCGCGCGTCCGGATCGGACGATGCCATTGTCCTGACCCCTCCCCGCGAGATGACGCTCGAGTTTGCGCTCGAGTACATCGGGCCGGACGAACTCGTCGAGGTGACGCCGTCCAATATCCGGCTCCGCAAACGCATGTTGGAGCCCGAGGAACGGCGGAAGGCGAAAAAGTCGCGGGTGTAACAGCGGCGAGCCCTACTGAGTGCCCCCCGTGCCCGCCAACGGATGGTCCGAGGAATACAGGTAACTGTTATGGGGGGTGACCTTGACCAGGTCGCCGTCTTTCACGACCGTGACGTCCGCCGCGATGCGCGTCCCCACCGTGAACATGCACTCGGTCTCCCGCCACAGCTTGATGATGCCGGGGATTTCCTCCTGGTGATCAAGCAAGAGCTGCTTCAACGTGGTCGGCTCTTTCAGTTCCCACGCAAGGACATGCTCTCCGCTTGACGCCGTCAGATTCCCCAATAAGCGCACCGTTACCATCGTACCCCTGCTTTCTTCTTTCCCGATACCATCCCGGACTATAGCACAGGCACAGATCGTTTCCGACCTCGCAGAGAATATGCTACCATAGTCGCCCGGAGGAAAGCTGGCGTAGCTCAACGGCAGAGCAGCGGTTTTGTAAACCGCAGGTTGGAGGTTCGATTCCTCTCGCCAGCTCCAAACCAAGCTTGCTTGAGCCCGGCCTTTCGATCACATAGGCCGGGGTATTCAATACCTCAAGTAAGGTCTGGGCTTTGCTGGTACGGAGGCGGGATGAGGCTTTTGGAACCGGGAGGCAGCCGTGGATTCTGAGCGCGGACCATTGCCGACGCCCTGGCACCCGTCTACGGACCGCCGCCGCGCCCCCCGCCGTCAGCAGGACCGCCGGCTGTTGCAGCGCGAGCGCGAACTCGAGGCGGCGCGCCTCATCTGCCAGGCCCTTTCCCAGCACGTCAACGTGGACGAGCTGGTCGAGAACGCGTTGCGCATCGCCCTGGAGGTGGTCAACGCGGAGGCCGGCTCCGTGCTGCTGTCCGATGAGAAAACCAAGCAACTGGTGTTCCGCTACGTGATCGGAGAGAAGGCGGAGCAGCTGCGCGGCACGGCCATTCCGTGGGATGTGGGCGTCGCCGGCTCGGTCTTCCAATCCGGCGAGCCGGCCATCATCGGCGACGTGGCCAGGGATACCCGCCACTTCTCCGGCATCGACAGCACGACCGGCTTCAAGACCCTCGACATGATCACGATCCCGCTGAAGCGCTGGGAGGGAGACCCCATCGGCGTCCTGCAAATCCTGAACAAGCGCGAAGGGCAGCTCAACAAGGATGACATCGCCATCCTGACCATTGTCTCGGCCCTCGCGGCCCAGGCCATCGAGCAGGCCCGGTTGTTCGAAACAGCCAAGCTCGCCGAGGTGGCGCGCCTTCTCGGCGACATCGGCCATGACATCAAAAACCTGCTGACCCCCGTGATCACCGGCGCGGAGTTCCTGCAGACCGAGCTGAACAAGCTCTTCGGCAGCCTGGCGGCCATGGGTATCAGCGGCACCCAGGCGAGCCAGGATCTCTGCAACCGCGTGATCGGCCTGCTCCAGGACGCCGCGCGGCGCATCCAGGACCGCGTGAAGGAAATCGGGGACTGCGTCAAGGGTCTGAGCACGCCGCCGCAATTCGCCGCCTGCCGCGTGGCGGGCGTGGTGGATGATGTCATCAAGACCTTGCACGTGCTGGCCGACGAGAAAAACATCTTCCTGCGGGCCGAAGGCCTCGACGCGCTGCCGCCGATCTCGGCCGATGAGCGCCGGCTCTTTAACGCGTTCTACAACCTCGTCCACAACGCCATCTCGGCGGTGCCGGGCGGGGGTTCCATCACCGTTCTTGGCAGTGTGGAGGCGGCCGACGGGGTGCTCCACCTCGCTGTCGTCGACACCGGCCGCGGCATGTCGGACGAAGTCCGTGCCAGCCTGTTCACCGGACGCGCGAAGAGCAACAAGGTCGGCGGGACCGGGCTGGGAACCAAAATCGTCAAGGACGTGGTGGATGCGCACGGCGGGCAGATTTCGGTCGAAAGCAAGGAAGACGTCGGCACCACCATCCACATCCGCCTGCCCATGCAACAAGCCGGCTCCCCCGTCTCCTCAACCCGCTAGCTTTCGGCTACAGCACCCGCCGGTCGAGGCTCCGGTACTGGATCGCCTCCGCCACGTGCGCGGCGGCGATCGCGTCCTTCTGCTCCAGATCGGCGATCGTCCGCGCGACCTTGAGAATCCGCATGTAGGCCCGCGCCGACAGCCCCAATCGCGCGACGGCCTGTTCGATGAGCGTGCGCCCCGGCCCGTCGATCCCGCAATGCTTCTTGATCTGGTTCGGGCGAAGTTGGGCGTTGTTGTGGGTCCTGGTTCCCTCGTACCGCTTGATCTGGCTTGCGCGGGCCGCCAGCACCCGGTTCCGGATCGCCGCGGACTCCTCACCCCGCTCATCCGCGGCCAGATCCCGGAAGGGCACCGCCGGCACTTCCACATGCAGGTCGAGGCGGTCCAGCAGCGGTCCGGAAATCCTCGCCCGGTACCGCTGGATCTGGATGGGGCTGCAGATGCAGGGCTTGACCCGATCGCCGAGAAACCCGCAGGGACAGGGATTCATGGCGGCCACCAGCATCACGCGGGCGGGATAGGTCAGCGCCGCCGACACTCTGGTGATGGAGATGGCGCCGTCCTCCAGGGGCTGGCGGAGGCTCTCCAGCACGTTCCGGCGATACTCCGGCAGTTCGTCCAGGAACAGCACGCCGTTGTGCGCCAGCGAGATCTCGCCCGGCCGCGGCACCGTGCCGCCCCCGATCAGCCCGGCGTCCGAGATCGAATGGTGCGGCGCCCGGAACGGCCTGACGGACACGAGCGGCTCGCCGGGCCGCAGCGTGCCCGCCACGCTGTGGATGCGGGTGCACTCAATGGCCTCCTCGAAGGTCATCGGCGGGAGGACGCCGGGCAGCCGCTGCGCCAGCATCGTCTTGCCGGACCCCGGAGGCCCGACGAGCAGCACGTTGTGGCCGCCGGCCGCCGCGACCTCCAGCGCCCGCTTGGCGTGCTGCTGGCCGCGCACGTCCGAGAAGTCGGCCGCCCCGTTCGGGCTCAGGCCGAGTTGCGCGGGCGGTCTCTCCTTCGGCACCAGGGCCTGCGCGCCGTTCAGGCATTCAACGACCTGCGGGATGGTCGAGACGGGATAGACCGGCACGTCTTCCACGATGGCGGCTTCCTCCGCATTCTCGGCCGGCACGAGCAATCCCTTCACCTTGCGGCGCCGGCAGGCCAGCGCCATCGAGAGCACCCCATGAACCGGCTTGATGCCCCCCTCCAGGGACACCTCGCCGACCATGACGTACTCCCGCAGCACCTCGGGGGGAATCAACCCTTCGGCCGCCAGAATGCCGACCGCCATGGGCAGATCGAACCCGGCGCCTTCCTTGCGTAAATCGGCCGGCGCCAGATTGACGGTGATCTTCCGCTGGGGAAAGCCGAACCCGCTGTTGCGAAGGGCCGACCGGACCCGGTCGCGGCTTTCCCGGACGGCCGCATCCGGCAAGCCGACCACCGTGAACATGGGCAGCCCCGCCGCAAGGTCCACCTCCACCTCGACGGAGTGGGCCTCCAACCCGTTGACCGCAACGCTATGGACCTTGGCCAGCATCACGCCTCCCCTGCCTCTTGAGGGTGAGACACGGCGAAGGGGAAAAGGTACAATGAAAAAATGGCGCCCCGGTTCGCCGCACTCGTTTTTGCATGTATCCTCTGGGCTTCTCCGTCCGCCGGAGAGTCCAGCCGCCCGCTGGTCGGGCACGTCATGGCCCTGCTGGCGGTCTTCGAGCAGGCCGAGGCGCTTCCTCTGGAAAGCTCCCCCGAGGCGAATGCCCTGATCCACGCCCTGGTCCAGACCCAGGCGGCCCTGACCAAGAGTACGAACCGGGCCGCCCGCGCGTGGTTCGCCGACGCGCTGCACCGAAGCCACTCTCCAGGCGCCGAGCCCACCCTCAAGGACGGCCTCACCACACGCGCGCTGGAAGCGATCCTGGCTCACGCCGCCTCGCACCCGCCGGCGGAACGGCCCGAGGTCCGGGCCGGCCTGCTGGAATTCAACGTGCGCCAGTCCGACCTGGATCTCCTGGCGCGCGTCTACGGGCGCGCGCGCGACCGCTTTCGCTCGTCCGGCCAGGACATCCACCGGATCTACGAGGAGCAGCGACGGAGCATGCCCTTTCGCTGACCCTTTTCTTCCCCGGCAACGATCTGCTATGATCGGGCCCACAACGCGCAACACAGCGTAGGGAGGGACCCATGGCGACCAAAGCCTACATCCTCATCAAGGTCAAGGCGGGCAAAACCAAGGACGTGGTCAAGGCCCTGAAGGCGATCCCCGGGGTCCAGCAGGTGCACCCCTGTTTCGGCCAGCCGGACGTCTTCAGCTTCATCGATGTGCATGACGAGAAGTCCCTGTCCGACATCGTCATTTCGAAGATCCACACCATCGACGGCGTGGAAGAGACCGACACGCACATCGTCGCCGAAGCCTGACCCTCCACGCCAGCGAGCCGCCACCGTGCATACCATCAGCCTGATGCGAGGGCCCTTTCAGCTGTGCGATCCGTGCTACGAATCCGTTGTCGCGGAGAAGCTCGTGGACGCGCGCAACGTCGCGGCCGACCACGACGCCGTGTTCGACCATGTCTGCCCCAACTGCTACGACCGCAATCGACCCTTAATCGACGACATGCTGGGCAGCAGCGAATGAGCCGCGCCCGGCCTAGGAAGGAATGACTCTATGGCTTTGAATAAAGACTTCGACCCGATGAGTGAGGTGCCCGGCCTGAAGAAGATGAGCCCCTTCGTCATCGTGGCGGCGGTGCTGTTCCTGGTCTGGATTTTTTCCCCGTTCGTCGTCGTGGGAGCCGGCGAGCGCGGGGTCGTGTTCAACCAGTTCCACGGCGTGGAGCAGAAGATTCTCGGCGAAGGGTTTTCCTTCATCATCCCGGTCGTCGAGCGGGTCGTCAAGATGGACGTCCGGATCCGCAAATCGGACACCAGGGCCACCGCCGCCTCCAAGGACCTCCAGACGGTCGGGACCGAGATCGTGCTGAACTTCCACCTGTTCCCGGACAAGGTGAACAAAATCTACCAGGACATCGGCCTGGAATACGAAAAGCGCATCATCGATCCGGCCGTCGCGGAGATCGTCAAAGCCGTCTGCGCCGAATTCACGGCCGAAGAGTTGATCACGAAGCGCCAGATCGTCAAGGAGGAGATCAAGACCGCCCTCCACAAGCGGTTGATGACTTCGCACATCTCCATGGACGAGCTGAACATCACGGATTTCCAGTTCTCCAAGATCTTCAACGAGGCGATCGAGTCCAAGCAGACGGCCGAACAGCTGGCCTTGAAGGCCCAGCGGGACCTGGAACGGGTGAAAATAGAAGGACAGCAGAAGATCGTCACGGCCAAGGCGGAGGCCGAATCCCAGCGCATCCAGAAAGAAACGATCAGCCCGATCATCCTGCAGCTCCGGGCCATCGAAAAATGGGACGGAAAGTTTCCGCAAGTGTTGGGGGGCAGCGGCGCCATGCCGTTCATCAACATCGACGCCGGCAGCACGAAGAAATAGCCCATGGCCGCCCCGCCGCCCAAGTATGACCGGAAGGACATCGGCTCCTCCGCCATCCGCATTCCCGCGGCCGGCATGCCCGACATCCTGGACGTG
>SCTG01000194.1 GCA_004298335.1 Nitrospirota bacterium | reverse complement strand
ACCATACACATGATGCGCCTGTTGGAAGCGGCGGCCAATTCGTTGCAACTGGTGGCACCAACAATAGTTATTCACTTGGTGCTAATGGACAGAATTTTGCAACGACAGGAGCACCTACTGGTTATACAAGCCAAGTTCCATTGCTTACCCAACCACCTACAACTTATTTAAACGTATTCATTAAATTATAAGGATATAATTTATGTCGACAAAATTGAACTTTGCAAGAGACGTCCAAGGATATAACGCTTTTGCGCCCCCTGTTTCAACAAATATGTTTAGTGCGACCTTGGCCGCAGGCGGCAATGCAAGCATTACATTGCCCGTCAATGCGCTAAGCTGGATCGTGGCTTTTTCTTATCAACCAGGGTCTGATATTTGGGTACGTTTTAACGGTACGGCTGCCGCACCCGCAGGTGCAACTTTTGCCGCAACCACTTCTGAATTAAATCCAGGCGTGAGAGTAGTTTCTGCTTTCAAAGCGGATGGAACAACCGCGGCGACCATCAATATTTTAAATAATGGCGCAGCCAGTGCGGACGTATGGGTGGGGCTCTATGCTAACACGTAATGACCAGCCATTGGGGTTTTTTCTAAATTTCGCTATTGACGGAAATTTTGATTTTGCGGTGGATAGTATTTTTACAAATATGGAAGGAAATAGTTCAGGCATTGTTGGAAATGAGTTCCTATTGCTCGATGGCTCTCCCTTCTTACTTTTGGATGGAACAGATTTCTTGCTACTTTAATTTATAAGGACATACGGACATGTCAAAGAACATTGATCAAATTTTTATAGCAAACCCCATCACGACCAATGCGTCCACTGATTTAATGTACTTTGGTCAATCGCCTTATGGTGTAGGCAATGATGCGGCGATGACGTATACGAATTTTGCAGCACAGTTTGGTGCCCCTTATACAGCGTCTGCACTGACGTCGGCCAATGATACCAACGTCACATTAACATTGGGAGGCACCCCTACAACAGCATTGCTTCACGCTGCATCTATTACCGCTGGATGGACTGGACAATTAAGCCTAGCAAGGGGCGGTACCAATGCCAATTTAACTGCATCGAATGGAGCCATTGTTTATAGCACTGCTTCTGCTATGGCTTTTTCGGCGGTGGGTTCCACAGGACAAGTATTACAATCGGCCGGTGCAGGTACTCCGACCTGGTCAACGCCTACTTATCCAAGCGCAAGCGGTACAGCGGGTAAAATTTTACGTTCAGACGGTACAAACAACGTCTATTCAACCTCGACTTTTGCAGACACTTATGCGGTCAGTACGATCTTATATGCGTCTAGCGCTAATACAGTGACAGGGCTTGCAACAGCAAATAGTGCGGCACTTGTGACAAATGGTTCAGGCGTCCCTGCTTGGCAAACAATGACGGCCGGACAAGTTTTAATAGGCACTACTTCCGGTGCGCCAGCAGCTGCGGCCATCAATTCTGGGACTGGTATATTAGTACAAAATTCATCAGGATCAATTACGGTTTCTCTATCAGGCACAGGCCCTGGCACTTTGACATGGAACGATGTTGCCGGCACTTCTCAAGCGGCCGCTGTGAACAATGGATATATCATCTCTAATGCAGGACAAACAACAGTGACACTTCCAGCCACGGCCGCTGAAGGATCGGTTTTTGCTGTTCAAGGAAAAGGCGCTGCTGGATGGATATTGCAAGCCAATACAGGGCAAGTGGTCCATTTAGGAAGTTCCGCAACCAGTAGTGCAGGTTCGTTGACATCCACTAACCAATGGGACTCCGTAACGATTGTTTGTGTGACGGCCAACACCACTTTTGCAGTGACAAGTGTAATAGGAAATTTAACGGTGGCATAAATATGTTAGGGAGAAGGACGCCAAGGATGGCTTTTTATCTCTACTTTTATAAGGAAGTAAAAAATGGCAAATGAAAAATTTACGCAATTACCGAGTGTCGCCGCTGCAACAGCGAATGACATTATCTGTGCAGTGCAAGGCGGCATATCAAGCCAAGAGACGCTACAACAGGTCATGAACTTGTTTCAGGCAAACATTGTTTTACATTTCGCAGGCAACCCGAACGGAAACGTAGCAGGCACCACTTATCAACTTTGCTGGGACACGACCCATACGGCTTTATATGTGTGTACGACGTCTGGTTCTACTGTGACGGCAGTTTGGACTTATGTGTTGGGCACGATGACCAATGGCCAATTGGCGATTGGATCAACGGGGAACGCACCGACCCTATCGACATTGACCGCTGGCACCAATATTTCCATTGTGAATGCATCTGGCTCTATCACGATCTCTGCCACGGGCTCAGGGGGCTTTACCTGGACACACGTGACAGGCACGACCCAAACAATGGCTTCTAACAATGGCTACATTGTCGACAATTCAGGCCTCGTCACATTGACGCTCCCTGCAACGTCTACATTGGGCGATGAAATCCAAGTCATCGGGCGTGGCTCAGGCGGTTGGACAATTGCCCAGCTCGCAGGCCAGCAAATTATTGTCGGATCATCAAGCACGACTATCGGGGTTGGAGGAAGCCTTTCTTCAACCAACCGTCGTGATTCATTTTATATTGTGTGTACCAATGCCAACACGGAATGGACGATGGCAACGGGGCCACAAGGAATATTAACAGTTGTTTAAAAGGACTTAAATTATGACTACGAACAATGCGGTGAATGTTGGACTAAGCGGTGCTACTGGAACAGGAAACTTTGTTGGTTCAAATTCTCCCGCTATAGTTACTCCAAACCTTGGAACACCCAGTGCAATTAATTTAACAAATGCAACTGCACTTCCTGCATCTGCATTGCCATCAGGTGCAATGTTTAATTTTCAACAAACGCAAGTAACGACTGCCAGTTCTGTTTCAAATCCCACGACAATGACTGATCTTGGAATTAGCGTTGCAATTACACCCACCTCTGCAAGCAATAAAGTCTTAGTCCGTGCTGTTTTAGCACTTGGAAGTGATACAACTAATTTGTTGGGGTTGCAATTAGTACGAGGAAGCACTCCCATTGGCATAGCAACTTCTGTCAGTACGCGTCTTGCTGCGGGCGTTAATGCTTATACGGGGCTTGCTTCTAATATTTTAGGCGTCGTTTTAGAATGGCTAGATTCGCCCGCAACGACATCTTCCACAACCTATAAAGTTCAGGTTCAAAATAATGGTGCAGGAAATGCTTATCTTAACAGATCATCTACAGATACCGATTCAAATGTTTTTTTTAGAAACGTTTCTGTTATTTCTGTTTGTGAGGTCCATGCGTAACTTATAAATCAGGGCAAGAAGGGCATTCTTCACAATGATCTGGATGCTCTTCGCCTTCTCCCAATTTAGATGGCACTTCAAATTCTTTTTTACAATGTTTACACATTATCTTCATTTATTTTTATGTTCTCTAACGTCCTTAAATTGATCACTTCTAATATTTTATCAATTGTCAGCTCATCAAATCCATGTGTCTCTTTCCCATAATTTTTCAACGTCAAACAAATACGCGCCAAAAAATTGGCCGATACATTTAAAAGTAAATAAATATGTTCGGCCGCATCATAATGGATAAAATTTTTCGCTTCTTTATTGATGATAGAAGCCAATTTATTGGTAATTAAATGTGCGTGTTCAATGGTTTTTTTGTGGTCTTCTACTATCATATATTTTTCTTAATCAAGGTGGCCTATTTTCCTTTCGCGGAACCGCTATTCGCATCCGTTTACCAGGAAACTTCGGCCATAAAATTTTAAAACCAATGAAACCCATGGCCCATCACTGCAAATAATGCAAACATGGAGGAAATCAACCAAAGAAAATTTGACCATAAACGGTCATTCACTTTGTCAATCCTTTCACTGGTTTTATCTATTTTATTGCTTAATTCATTAAACTTCTTGTCCATATTTTTTTCAATACGTTCAAGGGTTTCATGAATATGTATTATTGTTGTCTCCAATACTGCTATTCTTTCATCGTTGCTCATCGTTTTTCCTCTTTTTGGCAATGCCATTTGTTTTTCCTTTTATCGTAAGGCCTTTAATATCGAATTGCTTAAACAATAGACTTCCTCAAGCCTATCGTCCATTAAGGAAATGTAATTGTATACGGTCACTTTGGAATAGTCTAAAAAATTTCCGCCCAGGGCAATTTCAAAAATTGCTTTGATTTGGGAAAGTTTTACTATTTGCATGTTTATTAATCGTTCGATTTCGTTTAATCTGTTCTCAGTCATGGTTTTATCTCCTTGGATAAAATTGTGATTAGCGCCAATATAATGGGTCCATCATTTTATTGGCGCGTCCTTTTTAAAATGGGACTTCGTCATTTAGAAAGTCATCATTTTGGGGCGGGGAAGAACTTGGCGCTTTTCCTGTGTGAATAAAATAGTCTGTAATCACATTTTTGTCACGGTACTTTTCGCCTGATCCGTCCTCTTTCTCTTTTCCTTTTTGGATGGTGATCTGTGCCTTGGCGCATTTGTTGATACAATCGGCAGCCTCTAAATTGCCCAAATTATATTTATCAATGAGCCCCGTCGCTTCTGCAAAATGCCTTAGTTTGAATGCCATGGCGTCCAAAAGATAATCGGTCAAGATGCATATCTTTCCGTCACTGCCCCAAACGCGCAACTGCATTTCGATCATTTCATTTCCGCTTTTTGAAATCCGGTCTTGGGCGTCCAATACTTCAACATCATACTTTCCCGGCGTCAATAGGCCGATGCTTTGGACTTCTTCTTCGGTTCTTGGGTTGATTCTCATGCTGCTTCTCCTTGTAGTTTCTTGGTTAAATAATTAATGCACTTTTGAATTGCCTCATAAGGCATCTCTTCAAACTTTTCTGAATTGGACTTATCAAGCCATTTTTGCCAAACGTCTTCCTCAACCTTCATCAATTCAATTAAGCGTTTCACTTCTTTGACTTGTGATTCATCAGCCAGTTTTTCCGCAATGGCATTTCGCTCAAGCACTTCTCTCCCGTAACGTGTTGCAATTTCGTCGTAGCAGAATGGGAAAGTGTCTCCGTCTGGGAAAGTTTCTACCCTGGTTTTTTTAATAATGCCGATCCGTTCTTTTCCTCGTTTTTGTATTTCAAAAACTAGATCAAAAAGATAATCTAGCTTTTTATAGCAATCATAGGTCTGTCCTAGTACCGATAAGTTTTGTCCATATTCATTTTTGGCATGTGATGTAATGATGACATTCATATCAAGTCGAAGAAGAAGGTTTAGCAAATGCTTCATCTTTTTATTGGCTTCACCATAATGACGGCCGAACTCTGTTCCTACTTTCAATGCTGCCTTGTCAAGTAAGTCATTATAGAGTGTCGTTAACGGATCAATGACCAATGTTCTATAATCATGCTCCTCTGTCAAAAGGGATTTCACTTCATTGAGAAGCTCTTCAAAGTCACCTGTTTGAAAGACAACACCGCCGTTCTTTTTCAAGATATTGACGTATTGGTCGTTAGTCGCTCCTTTTTCCGTATCAATTAGATATGGCTTTGGAAATGATATGGCTGCGGTAGTTTTACCAACGCCTGCGCCTCCATAGAAAAGCGCCTTTAATCGCTTTTGTATGGCTTCTGGTTTAACGCCTCTTAGTGACATAGTGTTTACCTCTTTAAGTTAATGTTGTGACCATTTAAGGTCTTCTGAATAAATCCATCGAAGGCACTTTGGTAAATGCCTTCTGTGCATTTATCGGTTCCACCATTTG
>SCTG01000248.1 GCA_004298335.1 Nitrospirota bacterium | reverse complement strand
CTCCACAACTACCGGCGCCCTGGGTTACCCCATCACAAGTTCCTGGACGTTCCCAACTACTCCGACCGGAAGCACGGTATGCACGGGCAGTTTGCCGTGCAGCGGCACATCTCAAATTTATCCCAATCAGCCGGTCGGCAATTATACCCTTGCCTCAACCCTAGGCAGCGCCGGTTCGCTCTATACATTGAAGAACGTAGAGAGCCCGCAGATTGCAAATAAAGAAAAAGATAGCGGCGCCTCTGCTCTTGCAGAAAACAACATTTTCTCTTCTGATTTTTGGAAAACACAACTCATAAAGTTAGCCGAGGCGATAACCGTTGGACCTTGCGCTATCGGATCAACAGATTGTCCGCTCTATCTTGCAAGCGCCGGAAACGTAATTTTCAACATCATTTGGGATCCGCTCGCAACTATCAATGTTTCGCCCGCAAATATCAGCATCAGCGACACGAGTCCGAGCGCTGCCGTGAGCGTGCGCAATAACGGAGCAGCCGGTTCGGTTCTCAACTGGTCGGCTTCGTCTAACGTCGGCTGGCTTTCCGTAACGCCCGCGAGCGGCACAGTTACTCAAGGCGGCGTAAGCGCGGCAACCGTAACCTATACCGGCGGCTTGGCGCAGAGCGCAACTCCCTATCCCGCGACGGTGGCTTTTACCGGGACATCGCAAACTTCCAATCCACCCGGAAGGATAGCTGCGGGGTCGCCGCAGTCGGTCGCAGTCACCCTTTCCGTTCCGCCACCGTCGCTTTTGTGTTCGCCCGCGGTCCACCCGACCGTGGCTATCAACCAGAACGCGTCTTTTTCCGCTTCGCCCAGTGGCGTCAGTTATTCATGGTCCGCGCCCCCGGACGGCAATCCCGCAAGCGGCGCGGCGCAAAACTTCAGCGTCAAATATCCTACCGCGGGCACGAAGACCGTGAGCGTAGCGAGCGGCGCGGCAAGTTCCTCCTGTTCGGTTAATGTGATCAACCTCAGCTGTACGTTCACCGCGAGTCCCTCCACGATCCTCCCGCTCGGTCAGTCAACTCTTTCCTGGAGATGCCAGAATGCCAATAGTTGCAGCATCTCTCCTGGCGTGGGGCCGGTAAATCCCGTAAGCAGCAGCACCCAGGTTTCGCCTTCTTCCACGACCA
>SCTG01000178.1 GCA_004298335.1 Nitrospirota bacterium | reverse complement strand
TATTTCTCTTCCTTCAAAACGCGCTTGGGCGGCGCGGCGGCCGGGCGCACCTGCTCGCGCGCGATCGCGACCCGCCCGGTCCGGACCACTTCCTTGATGCCCAGGGGCTGGAGCAGGTTGATGGCTGCCTCGACTTTCTTGATGTCCCCCGTGACTTCGATCGTGTAGGTGGTCGGCGTCGAGTCCACGATCTTGCCCCGGAAGATGTCGGCGGTCCGGAGCGCCTCCGCCCGGTCTTCCTGCCGCGTGTGGATCTTGATCAGGGCCATCTCGCGCTCGACGAAGTCGGCCTCGTTCAGGTCCACCACCTTGATCACGTCGATGACCTTGTTGAGCTGCTTGACGATCTGCTCGATGATCTTGTCGTCGCCCCGCGTGACGATCGTCATCATGGACATGGACGGGTCCAGCGTCGGCGCCACCGACAGGGTCTCGATGTTGTAGCCGCGGCCGCTGAAGAGATTGACCACGCGCGACAGCACGCCGAACTTGTTCTCCACCAATACCGAGATGATATGCTCCACGACGACTCCTTATTGCACCCGCCCGCCCCGGCCGCGCCGAGACGCGGCCCTTTCCCGGTTACGCTGTTAAAACGGTGTCTTTATCCTCGCCGGCCACCTTGGACGCGGGTTTCTCCCCTCGCTTCATCTCCGGCGGATCCTCAAGGATCATCTCGTGATTGCAGCCGCCGGCCGGGATCATCGGGTAGCAGTTCTCGTAGGCGTCCACCTCGATGTCCACCAGGACCGGCTTGTCGGTCTTCAGCGACTCCTTGATGATGTCGTCCACTTCGTCCACCTTCGTGGCCCGGAGCCCCACCGCGTTGAAGGCCTCCGCCATCTTCACGAAGTCCGGGACCGTGTCCAGGTAGGACGAGGCGTAGCGGCCCTCGTAGAAAAGGTCCTGCCATTGGCGCACCATGCCGTGGAAATGGTTGTTCATGATGAAGGTCTTGACCGGCAGCTTGTTCACCATGGCCGTGGCCATCTCCTGCATGTTCATCTGGATGCTGCCGTCGCCCGCGATGCAGAGCACCAGCCTGTCGCGGAACGCCGCCTGCGCGCCCATCGCCGCCGGCAACCCGAAGCCCATCGTGCCCAGCCCGCCGGAAGTCAGCCACCGGCGCGGCTTGTTGAGCAGGAAATGCTGGGCCGCCCACATCTGGTGCTGGCCCACGTCGGTCGCCACGATCGGGTCCTTGTCCTTCGTCAGCTGATAGAGGCGGTCGATCACGTACTGCGGCTTGATCTTCGCGTCCGGCGGCTGCTTGTACCCCATCGGGTGCGCCGTCCGCCATTCATTGACCTGGTTCCACCAGGGCTTGCGTTGCTCGATGGAGTGGCCGTTCGGCGTCGCCTTGAGCTGCGCGTTCAGCTCGCGGAGCACGGTCTTGACGTCGCCCACGATCGGAATATCCACATGCACGTTCTTGCGGATCGAGGTCGGGTCGATGTCGATGTGGATGACCTTGGCCTCCGGGCAGAATTCCGACACCTTGCCGGTGACCCGATCGTCGAAGCGGGCGCCGACCGCGATGACCAGGTCGGAATAGTGGACCGCCATGTTGGAGGCGTACGAGCCGTGCATGCCCATCATGCCCAGCGACAGATGATGGGTCGCGGGGAACGCGCCGAGCGCCATGAGCGTCATGTCCACCGGAATCTGCGTCAGCTCGGCGAACTCCAGGAGCTCCGCGCTCGCGTTGGAAAAGATCGCGCCGCCGCCCACGTAGATGATCGGCTTCTTGGCCTTGTGGATGGCGTCCACGGCCTGCTTGATCTGCCACTTGTTGCCGTCGTAGGTCGGGTTGTAGCCCCGGATGGACACGCGGTCCGGATACCGGAAGTCGCCCTTGTTCATCGCCACGTCCTTCGGAATGTCCACGAGCACCGGGCCCGGCCGTCCGGTCATAGCGATGTAGAAGGCTTCCTTGATGGTCTGCGCCAGATCGTTCACGTCCTTGACCAGGAAATTGTACTTGGTGCACGGACGGCTGATGCCGACGTTGTCCGCCTCCTGGAACGCGTCGTTGCCGATGAGCGCGGTCGGGACCTGCCCCGTGAAGACGACGATCGGCACCGAGTCCATGTAGGCGTCCACCAGCGGGGTGACGATGTTGGTCATGCCCGGGCCGGAGGTGACCAGCGCCACGCCCGGCTTGCCCGTGGCCTTCGCGTAGCCCTCCGCCATGTGGCCCGCGCCCTGCTCGTGACGCGTGAGAATGACCTCGACGTCCTTCTGCTGGTGCAGCACGTCGAAAATCTTCAACACCACGCCGCCCGGAAGGCCGAAGATGGTCTTCACCCCTTCCTTCTTCAGGCACTCCACAAAGATCTCGGCACCCGTGAGCTTCATCACCCGTTCTCCTCTCAAATACCTTGAAAATCAACGTAGTTGGAAGGAAGAGGGTATCATGAAGGCCCCCAGGTCGTCAACTTTGCGCCCCTTGACAGGCCTTCCACCCACTCGCTACGGTGGGGCGCGAGGTGAATTGCATGACTCGGCTCGTCGAGTGCGTTCCCAATTTCAGCGAAGGAAGAAAGCCCGGGACCATCGACGCGCTGGTCACGGCCATCCGCGCCGTCCCCGGCGTGGTCCTGCTGGACCGCCAGAGCGACGCCGACCACAACCGCTCCGTCCTGACCTTCATCGGGCCTCCCGAGGCCGCCGCCGAAGCCGCATTCCGCGCGGCCGAGCAGGCCCTCCACCGCATCGACCTGACGACCCACCGAGGCGAACACCCCCGCGTCGGTGCCACCGACGTGATCCCCTTCGTGCCGATCCGCGGCGTCACGATGGAGGACTGCGCGCACCTGGCGCGGACCGTGGGTCGCCGCCTCGCGGAGGAGCTGCACATCCCGGTCTTCCTCTATGAGCGGGCCGCCAAAGTCCCGTCCCGGACCCACATTGAGGACATCCGGCGGGGAGGCCTCGAAGAGTTGGGCGAGCGGATGCGGACGAGTCCCGAATGGGCGCCGGACTTCGGAGACGCGAAGCTGCACCGGACGGCCGGGGCGACCATCGTCGGCGCGCGCCCCGTCCTGATCGCCTATAACGTGAACCTTGCCACCATCGATCTGGACCTCGCCAAGGCCATCGCGCACAAGGTCCGGGCCTCCAACGGCGGGCTGCCCTCGGTCAAGGCGGTCGGCATCGATCTGAAGAGCCGCGGGTGCGTGCAGGTCTCCATGAACCTCACCAACTACGAAGAGACGCCCGTGCACGCGGCGTTCGCGGCGGTCAAGGCGGAAGCGGCCAGACACGGCGTCGCCGTCTCCGGCAGCGAGGTGATCGGGCTGATCCCGGAGGCGGCCGTGTCGCAGGTCGCCGCGCACCACTTGATGCTGGAAAACTTTTCGATGAGCCAGGTGCTGGAAGCGCGGATGGCACAGGCCCTGACGCAGGACGTCTCGGCCACGGTCGGGCCGTTCCTGGAAGCCGTGTCGGCCCCGCAGGCGGCGCCGGGAGGGGGAAGCGTGGCGGCTCTGGCCGGCGCGGCCGCCATGGCCCTGGGCGTGATGGTGAGCGGGCGTTTGCTCGAAAAGGAGACTCTGCCCGACAAGACGGCCGATCTCCGCGCGAAGCGCGACGTCCTGATCCAGCTCCGGGACCGGCTCCAGACGGCGATCCGGGAGGACGCCGAGGCCTACGGCGCCGTGCTCCGGAACTCCAGGCGGCCCGCGATCGATCCCGAACGGAGCGCGGCGCTCACAGACGCCCTCAGCGTCGCCATCGCGGTGCCGCTCGCCATTACGGAATGGGCCGTCGCCGGCATGCAGGTCCTGCGCGCGCTCATCCCCTTGGCCCCGCCGCCCATGGCCGCCGATCTCAAGGCCGGCGTCTTCGCGGCCCAGGCCGCGGGCGAAGGCGCCCTCGTCTGCGTCAAGGCCAACCTGGATGCGCTCAAGGACGATCCCCGCGTGCCCGAGCTGCTGAAGCGGCTCGGGCCGTTTGAAAAACGCCTCCGCGAGCGGATTTAACTTTCCATCATCTCCAGGCGGGCGTCGAACTCGTGGCTGCATCGGGTGCAGCACACGCAGTCCCGTTCCATCGTGCCCTCATCGCTGGGCACGGCCATGCCGCCGCAATCCGGACAGCGCCGCAGATGCGCGGCCTCGTCGTCCAGCGTCTCGAACTTCGAGCCGCGGAGGCAGTACACGTGCTTGCCGTCCAGCATCCAGGGCAAGCCGGCATTATCAATAACCGGCAAGGCAATGTAGTGATGCGCGGCGTAGTCCTCCAACGCCTTCCGGGTGGTGAGCCCGTCCTTGATCAGCTTGTCGGTCTTGGCATCGTACAGCGCGTCACCCTTCACGGTGACTTTCGTCGGCCCCATCTTCATCGCGCACCTCCATCGCTCACATGCCCCCTTCTTTCGGCGCGTAGCGCTTGCGGGTCTTGTCCATCGCGCCCGTCAGCTCGTTCCACTCCTGCACGGTCAGGAGCGCGCGCATCTTGAAGCGCAGGCCCAGGATCTTCGTCGCGCTCGCCATCCGCGCGTTGTTCATCTCGTCCAGGACCTTGGTGAACTGCTCCGGCTTGGCGTCGTAGTCGGCGTTCATCACGGCCATCTGCTCGTGAAACGCGCGCGACGCCTGCGCGGAATTCTTGACCTCCGCGACGATGTCCTGCAGGATCGCCTTGGCCTGCTTGGCCTTGTCCGGATCCTTCACCGTCTGGTCCACCATCGCGTTCGTTTCGGCGATGCCCCGCTCGATCGCGGCCTCCCCGGAATGCATCTCCATATGGCGATGGTGGCCGGCGCAGCCAGCCACCGTCAGCGTCATCCCGACCAGCGTCAACAGCATCAGCTTTGCACGATTCATTGATTCCTCCCCCTGAACGTTGAATAGCCCCCTGTCGTTCTACCGCAACTGCGTCATGAATGAAAGCCCCGGATTGACCCGCCTCCACTTTACCACTACAATGGCGCCCCATGCCCGCGAAAACCCGCATTCACGCCCTGCTGGACAAAGAGCGGACCCTCATCTTCCCGGGCGTGTACGACGCGCTCAGCGCCAAGCTGGTGGAGCGTGCCGGGTTCCCGCTGACCTTCATCTCCGGCTACAGCGTGGCGGCCACGCAACTCGGGCTCCCGGACTTCGGCTACCTCACGCAGACCGAGATGGTGGCGACGGCCAAACGGGTCTGCGCCGCAGTCACGATTCCCATCATCATCGACGCCGACACGGGCTACGGCAACGCGCTGAACGTGATCCGCACGGTGAACGAGCTGATCGACGCCGGCGCCGCCGGCATGTTCCTCGAAGACCAGGTCTGGCCCAAGCGCTGCGGGCACATGAAGGGCAAGCGGGTCATCCCGGTCGAGGAGCACGTGCAAAAGATCCGGGCCGCCGTGGATGCGCGCAAGGGCCGCGACTTCTTCATCGTGGCGCGCACGGACGCGCGGCAGGTGAACGGACTGGAGGACGCGATCACCCGGTGTAAAAAGTACAAAGAGGCCGGCGCCGATGCGCTCTTCATCGAGGCGCCCAGGGACGTCGAAGAGTTGAAGGCGCTCGCGAAGGCGCTGCCGCCGCCGCTTGTCGCCAACATGCTGGAAGGCGGCGTGACGCCGCTGCTCACGAAAGACGAACTGGAGAAGCTCGGCCTCCAGCTCATCGTCTGCCCGCTGACCGCGCTCTACGCCTCGGCCAAGGCCATGCAGGACATGTTCGCGTTGATCAAGACGAAGGGCACCACGCGCGACCACGTGGACTGCCTGCTTCCCTTCCAGCAGTTCCACGACATCATCGGGCTCGACGCCTACTACAAACTCGACGAGAAATACCGGACGCCCGACGGGGGCTAGAAGAACGGGTGACACCGCATGGGCGCCCAGATGCCGCGCGGGGCGTACAGCCGGGTCTGCGGGGCCTCGACGGCGAAACGCCCAGCTGCACTGGGCTATGCGGGGGCAGGACCCGCTCCTCAGTTGATCGAACCGAACAACTTGTAGCGGTGGCGCGCGACGAGGCGGTAGGCGAGATCGGCGAGCGGCCGGACCAGCGGAATCTTTAAGATGGCGTGCAGGACGCGCCCGCCGCGCAGGCCCGGCACCAGCGGCAGGAAGGCGTCCAGCCCTCGGCTGATCGTCCCATCGCCTTCGACGAGAAAGGCCGCGTCGGGCCGGCCCGGTTTGTAAGCCGCGCCTAGCCGGCGGGCGGCCTCCTCGCTCTGGTACGGCACAAACCGCACATCGGTCCCTGCGCGCTCCCGCTCCAATCCTTCCTTGGCCGTCACGCATAGCCGGCACTGGTCGTCATAGATCAGGACGCGCATCATCCGCCCATCCCCATGATCTGCTCCGGCGGCAGCAGCGCGCGCTTCACCAGGGCGAGGTTGTCCCGGACGTGGTCCGCCTGCTTCATGCCGACCAGCACCGTGCCGATGCCGGGCGTCGAGCGGACGAACTGCAGCGCCCGCTGGGCGTCGGTGCCCTCCCCCAGGACCCGCTGGAGCTCCGCCGGCAGCCCACGCGCGAGCCGGCCCTGGAGAATCGGCCCGCTGATCATCACGTAGATATCGAGCGCCTTGGCCACCTGCAACAGGCTCGCCGTCGAGCCGTTGAAGCTCTGCGTCCTTTCGACCAGCGCCTCGAGCATGCCGAGATTGTACGGCAGCTGGATCACCTTGAAGTGGTGATCCTTGCCGCCGACGTCCTCCGCCAGACGCACCAGCGCCTCCAGCGAGAGATGGCCCCGGGCCTTGGCCGGCGCCCGATATCCCTCCCACGTCGCGGTCCCGTACAGGCGGAGCTTGCCCCGGGCGACCGCGTCCTCCAGCAACGTGAACGCCGCCCGCATGCGCGCCATGAACTCGTCGCGCGACACGTGCTCAAGCTGGGTTTCCGGGTTGTGCAGGTAGTACACGTCGAGACAGGCGAGGCCCAGGTTGGCCAGGCTGGCGTCGATCTGGTGGCGCAGGTACGTCGGGGTCATGCAGTGGCAGTCGGCCACGACGTCCGACGGGATGACGATGCCGGGCATCACGAACGTCTTCTGCATGTACGCGAAGCCGTCTCGCGGGGGCGCGCCGTCGTAGGGAATGAAGCCGCCCTTCGTTGCGATCAGGACTTCGTCGCGCCGACAGACGCCCTCGCGGACCATGCCGGCCAGCGCTTGCCCGATCGCCCGCTCGCTGCGCTGGCAGCGATAGTTGATCGCGCTGTCGATCACGTTGCAGCCGGACGCGACGGCCTGCGTGAGCGCGGCGCGGTAGAGCGCGTCGGTCGGGTCGTCATGCATGCCCAGATAGGTGCCGAGGCCGATGGAGGAGAGCGCCAGCCCGCCGGGCCCGTCGCGGAAATGGTCCGGGCGCGCCGCCCCGGCCCCGACCAGCCGATCGCGATAGCGCCGCGTCCCGTCAGGCGTGGCAAAGCCGTCAAGCGTCATGCGTCATGCGCCGAGCTGCTGCCGGCACCACCGCACGGCCTGCTCGACGTCCTCCGGCTTCCGGAAGTCCACCGCTTTCTGGAACGTCGTCGCCACGTAGTCTTCGGTCATTGCGCTCGTCTCCTCGAACCCGGCCCCGCGGAGCGCCGGGCGGAACTTGTTGACGGCCGGCTGCAGGTAGTACTTCGCCTGCTTGGCGACCTCATCCGTGCCCAGGTCCTCCGGCGTCCCCTCGGACATCAGGCTCTTGACGTCGTCGATGGCCATGCCCATCTGGCAGAGCAGGCGTCCGTCGGGCGTGATTTCGAGCAGCCACCCGTCGCTGCCCAGGTCCATCAACAGCGGGCCTTCCGCCTCCAGTTCGTAAAAGGCCGGCTGGCTCCTGCGGAGTTGCGCGCGCACGCTCGCCCAGGCCGGGTCAACGCGGTTGGTGTCGTCCATGTGTCCCTCGTTTCGAGCCATTATAGCCTTGTTGCACCCAGGCCGCATTAACCTTGACCCACCGCGTCATTGCTCTTAGAATCCACCCATGTTTGGCGTGTGGAAGAGAAAGCCCGCGACCCCCGACGTCGTCATCTATACCAGGCCCGACTGCCCGCTCTGCGACAAGGCCAAGGACCTCCTGCACGAGCTGCAAAAAGAGTTCCCCTTCAACCTCGTGGAGAAGGACGTCGACAGCGAGGAGAAGGCCCGGAAATATTACACCGATCGCATCCCCGTGATCCTGGTCAACAACCGCGAGGTCGCGGGCTACCCGCCGGAAGACAAGTGGGTGAAGATCGCCCTCAAGAACGCCCACCGCCTCGACATGCGGCCGATGTAGTCATGCGGCGGTTCCTTACCTTGCTGGCGCTGGGCGCCGTGCTCTACCTGGGCTATCAGTGGTGGAACGCCCGGCAGCCCGCCGACACCGCCGCCAATCCCGCGCCTGCGTCCGTCGCCGCGCCTGCCGTTTCCGCGAAGTCTGGTCCTCCTGCCGTTGTGACTCCGGTTCCGACACCGTTCAACGTCCAGCCACCGCCCCCAATCTCGGCCCAGGTGCAGATGGTGAACCCGGGCATCCTGGCGGAGAGCACGCCGCACGCGTCGTTGCTGAACGGCATCCGGCGGACGCTGGAACAAGGGAACGTTGAGGAGGCGGAGGCCAGGCTCGTGGTCGTCCCCAAAGACACGCTGGACGATCCGGCGGCGCGAAAATTCATCGCCGACCTTTGGAACAACGTCGGCGTCACGCACGCCGCCACGCGCGGGATGGCCGACGGCGTGAAGGCATTCAGGACCGCCGTGTCGCTCGATCCGCAAGGCTCCCGGGCGCACGTCAACCTGCTGCACGCGCTGTGGGAGCTCAAGGAGCCGGGCCTGGACAGGAACCTGATCGAGAAAACCGTCGCGCTGGCCCCCGAGGAGCCGCTGCCGCACCTCCTGCTGTCGGACGTTTTGCGCGACAAGGGTGATCTGAAAGGCGTCGTGGAGCAGCTCGACCTGGCGGCGCAGCACGCGGGGCAGAACCCCAAGCTCCAGGCGTTCGTGCAAGCCCTCTCCGCCAGGATGAAGCAGGACCTGAAGGCCGCGGAGCGACCGAGAGGCAAAACAACAGCGCCCCTCCCACGCGCCGGCGGCCCCGGCTGACGCCCATGAGGTGATCAATGTCCCGTCTGCTCGCATGCCTGTTCCTGGGACTGCTCCTTTTCGTCGGGTATCAGTGGTGGAGCAAGCAGCAGGCGGCCGCGCCGTCCGCCCCGCAGCCGGCGGTGAAGACCGCGCCCGCCGCGGCGCCCCGCCCGAGCGCCACGCTCGCCGATTCCGCGCCGACCCCGCCTCCCCCGCAGACCAGCCAGGAATACTTCAAGATGGCCGTCCGCATCCCGACGTCCCCCCATGCGGCCGTGCTGAACGAGATCAACGGCCTGATCGAGCAGGGCAACGATGCGGAGGCCGAGGCCAAACTGGCGGCCCTGCCTGCCGACGCCCTGGCGGACCCGGCGGTGAAGACCGCGGCCGCCACCCTCTGGAACAACCTCGGAGCGATCCGCGGGAAGGCACGAGGCTCGGCGGCCGCGGTGGCGGCGTACAAAACGGCGGTCTCCGTCAACCCCTTCGACCGCACCGCGCGCATGAACCTGGCCTTCGCCTATTGGGACCTCAAGGATCCGGCGCTGACGCCCGCTTTTCTGGAAGAGACGATACGCCTGGTCCCGGACGAGCCCTTCACACACCTCATCCTGGCGGAACTGCTGATCAACAAGGACGACCTCGCGGGCGCCAGGACGCACCTGGGACAGGCCGTTGAACGCGCGTCCGACAATCCCAAGTTCCAGTCCTACCTGAAGTACATGACGGCCAGGGTCGAGCAAACGGGCAAGGCCGAGGAAAAGTTCGTGGCCCGCGAGAGCGCGCACTTCACGGTCAAATTCGACGGCGGGGATGACCACACGGTCTGGAGCCGGGTCTCGGAGATCCTGGAGGACGCCTACCGGGAAATCGGCCAGCAACTCGGCGCCTATCCCTCCAAGCCCATTCTGGTGGTGCTGCACACCAGGGAGACCTTTCATGACGCCACCGGCGGCCCGGCCTGGTCCGACGGACTCTACGACCCGGCTTTGGGGCGGATCAAGATTCCGACGAAGGGCGCGCTGACCGACCAGGCCTGGCTGGCACGCGTGCTGCGCCATGAGTACGTGCATGCGCTGCTGCATGACCGCATGAAAGGCCGCCAGATCCCGCAATGGCTGAACGAGGGCCTCGCGATGCAGTTGGCCGGCGATCCGCCGCCCGACCTTGATAAAATAATCCGCAGCAATGTGACGCTTATCAGTCTCAGCAGTCTCGAAGGCCCCTGGGGAGGGTTCCCGCAGCAACTCGCCAACGTCGCCTATCTGGAGGGGAACTCCGCCACCAAGTATTTCATCGACCGGTTCGGCATGCAGAAAGTGCGTGAGGTGATGGACGTGATGGCGACCGGCCAGCCATTCCCCGCCGCCTTTCAGGACCGGCTGTTCATCACCTACGAAGACTTCCAGCGGCGCTGGATCGACGAGCTGAACGACAAGATAAAAGCGGGGAGATCATAAAAATGGGCATGGAGACGAAAACGTCCTTCGATACATGGAAAACCCTCCTGCACGTGGGGTGGCTGGCGGTGCTCCTGGGCCTCGCGATGGAGGTCATTCTCGTCGCGCTCGCGGCCGGCTTCGGAACGCTGAAGGGCACGAACCCGGTGCTGGCCGACCTGGTGCAGAAGGTGTCCTGGTCGGTCGTCGTGTGTGTGGGACTGGCCGTCGGCACCACGGCGAAGAAAGCGCGCGGCTCCCTGATGGGCCTGGCGGGCCTGCTCGCCGCGCCGCTCGCGTTCGTGGTCGCGCGCTCGCTCCACAAGGGCGCGATGGAGGCGCTCGATGTCGCGGCTGCCGCGGGGCCGGGCCCATCGCTGGTGCTGATCGGCCTGCTCAAGGGCCTGCAGTACGGATCATTCGGCCTGGCGCTCGACTGGGTTGAGAAGAAGCCGTGGGGCGGGTTTGCGGCCCACCTGGCGACAGGGCTGACCGTGGGCGTCGTCTTCGGCGGCGCGATCCTCGCGCTCGGCATCCAGGCCGCACCGCAGATGCCGCCGCCCGCCGCGCTCGCCTCCCGCGCGGCCAACGAGTTCCTCTTTCCCGTCGGCTGCGCGTTCGTGATCTACGTCTCGAAAGCCATGAAGAGAGCCGGCGGCCGCCCCGAAGGCCGCGTGCATTGAAGAAACTGTTACCCATCCACTAAGGAGGTGACCCATGCCGACCTATCTCAGTCTCCTCAACTGGACCGAGCAGGGCATCAAGAACGTGAAGGACTCGCCGAAGCGGCTGGACTCGGTGAAGAAGGCGCTCAAGGGAATCGGCGGAGAAGTGAAGGCCTTCTACATGTTGCAGGGCGCCTACGACCTCGCGGTGATCATGGAGGCGCCGAACGACGAGGCCCTGGCGAAGCTGCTCCTCAAGATCGGCGCCGCCGGCAACGTCCGCACGACAACGATGAAGGCCTACCCCGAAGCCGAGTACCGGAAGATCATGAGCGAACTCGGGTGAGCGCCAAGAAATGAAAAGGGGACAGGCAAAGTTGCCGGTCCCATTTTTAGTGCGTGTGGGAGTCGGGCTGTAAGCCGGATTCTGTGCCGACCTTCCCTTGCGGAAAGATCGCGGTGATCATTTCTCTGGGGCCCGGATTGCTCCGGGCCTCGTGCGGCCTACCCGAAGGCCTCGGCCGGGCCAGCCGTTGAGGAGCAGCACCGGTGTCCCGCTCCTCGTGCCCTCCTATTTGGCCTTGCTCCAGGTGACGCTTGCCGGCCAGCCGTGTCGCCACGACCGCGGTGGGCTCTTACCCCGCCATTTCACCCTTGCCTGATCCGACGCTCTTTCGAACGCCGGCCATCGGCGGTATGCTTTCTGTTGCGCCGGTGTCGGATCGCTCCGCCTGGGCGTTACCCAGCACCCTGCCCTTGGAGTCCGGACTTTCCTCCAGCCTCTTGCGAGACCGGCGACCACCTGCCCGACTCCCACACGCAAACCCATTATAGCAGAATTTACCCACTTGTAACGTTTCATTGACGCGGGTGTCTAATCAGTAAGGCAGACTGGTTGGTGTAGCGTAACTCCTGTGTGCCAGTGCCGCTCCCCCAGGGACTGTGCCCCCTGGGGGAGCACTGGGAGCAGGACGATCAGAAGGGAGAGACGTTATGAAGTGTCCTCATTATGTCGAAGAGGAACTCACCGGGGGGACGGCCGTGTGCTTCGGCGCCGTGGTGCCGTTCGAGCCGAGCCGGATCGATCAGATCGATCACTGCACCACCGAGCGCCACCGGCGCTGCCCGCTCTACCGGAACGCCAGCAGCGACCTCTCGCTGGCGATCCACCGGGAAGTGGCGCGGGCCATCGGCTGAACCGGCTCTATCTCTTCCCCTTGCCGCTCCCGCCCGATTTGTTCTGCAGGCGGTTCAGTTCCAGCACCTTGTCGGCGAGCAGTTGCTTGGTCTCGGTAAGATCCCGCCGGAGCCGGGCGAGTTCCTCGTTCATGGCCTGTGACTGGTCTTGGCGATCGCGCATCTCCCTGAGCCTCGCCCGCAGTTCCTGATTGGAATCGGTCAGCTCCTTCACCTGCCGTTGCAGTTCGGCAACGAGATCGCCATCCGTCTTGGCCAGCTCACGCGGCGGCGTTGCCGGCGAAGAAACCGCCGGCGGGCGAGACGTGGCTGAAGCTGGCGCGGAAGGGACAAGAACGGTCGGCTCCCTGGCTGTCGGGGCGGAACCGCTCGGGCCGTCGGCGGCGGCCAGGTACCGTCGGTAGTCGATTTGAAGCGTCGGGCGCGCCCTGTAGCTTCCCATACGCTCGTCGTCGCTGCCGGGCTTTAGATACGCCCCCTGCTTAAAATCCAGGGCAAACAGCGAGGGCTGTTGGGGTGTTGCCGAGCGATCCTGCCAGTCGCTGCCAGGATGTTCCTTCAAGATGAATATGAAATAGGGCGTCCGGACCGACACGGCGCCCGAGAACGCAGCATACCCCCGTCCGTTCACAGGGCTCCAGAACGTGAAGCCGACGCGCTGCGAAGGATCGGTTTGCTGCAATCCTTTCGCGAGAAGCGGCGCCAAGAGGGCGATCTCCTCGGCGTCGAAGACGGGTTCCAGCTTCCCGGTGCCTTTGACGACCGACATCGCCACCGCCCGATCATGCTGGATGAGCAGGCCATTGAGAATCTTCGCCAGTTGCGACGACGAGACGGGCGCAGGATGCGTGTTCCCTCCTTCCGAGGGATCCTTTTCAAGCTCGATGACCGTCCGATTTTCCTGGTACAGCACGCGGCTGGACGGCGCGAACAGGGCGCAGCCCGCGAGCGCGCCCGTCAGCAGAAGAACAAGGCCTCTTAGCATGCCATACGCCATAAATTCTGGCGGATTATAGGACATCCCCTCGCACCAGTCTACGTGATCCGACCCGGCAAACGAGAATTTACCCGCCTGTAACATGGAGTTGATTCAGCGGGAATCACCGCCTTGTAACCTGCATGCATCATTGTTACCTTTTTCGCCATCACTCGG
This sequence comes from Nitrospirota bacterium, assembly GCA_004298335.1. Taxonomy (GTDB): domain Bacteria; phylum Nitrospirota; class Nitrospiria; order Nitrospirales; family NS-4; genus SCTG01. The sequence goes on along the minus strand of SCTG01000178.1, from coordinate 32,090 downwards.
ACAACAAAGGAGGCACAGACATGAGGTTCACGAGGTTTGCGACAGCGATCGGGATGGCCGCACTGGTCATCGCCATACTGTCCGTTCCCGCCTTTGCAGGATCGGGCATCGAAGACATTCTCTATGAGAAGGGCCAGATCACCAAGGATGAGTGGATCAAGGCCAAGGCCGCCAAGGAAAAGGAGGTGGCCGAAACAACAAAGTCAGCGTCCTCCACAATGTCCAACCTGCTCAAGGGGGTGGAACTCAAAGCCACTTTTTACTTCGACTTCACCAACAACAACGGAAGTTCGTTCACAGCTGACGCACTGAACAAAGGCCTGAACGAAGTCTCCGCGCGGAACAATCGCGGGCTGGCCAATGGATTTCACTTCACACGGACGTACCTTACCCTTATCAAGAGGTTCGATGAAGGCCATCACTTCCGCTTGACCCTGGATCAGATGGTCAACAATATCGGCGGCGGCACGAGCTGCGCCGGGAACGCCGCCGGCTCGGCAGGCGGCAACTGTCACGAGGCCGCCCCGTACGGACTGTCGGGCTATGCCGGGGGCGACCGCAACAGCACGTTCGTCAAGTACGCCTACTACAACCATGTCGTTACGCCTGGGCTGGAAGTACGGCTCGGCCAGCACCAAACGCCTTGGATCGAGTACGAAGAGCATCGGTGGACCTACCGCTACACGGGTCCAATCTTCGTGGATCAGCAGAACTTTCAGACTTCATCGGACCTGGGCGTGAGCATCCTGGGCAAAGTGCTCGACAAGCGCGTGGACTACCACCTTGCTCTCCAGAGCGGCGAAGGCTATCAGAACACGCAGGACGGCCGCGGCGTGGCCGCGCTGGGACGCCTCAGCGTCGAGCCTCTCAAAGGCGTGATACTTTCCGGTTTCTACCACAACGAGCGCGAGCGGAACGGCGTCGAGGGATTCAATCCGCAACGTCTGCTGGGCAACGTGGAGGTGTACGCCCCCGAAACCGATCGGTTTAAGCTCAGCACCCAAATGGTCTGGGCAGACGACGGGGCTGACGTCGGCAAGCGGAACGCTCCTGGCGATAATGCGGGCCCGGCGATCAACGTGCCCGGCACCTATAACGGATCGGCCAGCAATGCGCCGTTGGAAACAGCAGCCGTACTCGGCGCCAGAAATGGCCCTTCCACCGGTCTGCCGCGGTTCCACCAAGCTCGTGGCTACGGGGTCTGGGGCTATTACCGCATTCCCATGCTGGATGAGAAAGTGCGCCTGTTTGCCCGGTACTACTTCATGAAGCCGAACAAGGACACGCGGGCCGGGGACAATCAGTCCATCATGTTCGGGCTCAGCTACGACTACTCCAAATACCTGTCGGTGGCGCTGGACTATACCCTCCTCCAACAAACCGTCCTGGGTTCCGATGTGGATTACGCGGCCGGCGGACGTAATGTCTCCACCAGCTCAGCCGCCAACGGCGGCGGTCCGACTTGTCCCACTTGCGGCCAGTTCGTGAACTACAACAATCAGATCTTCGGAGTGAAGATTTTGGTCGCTTTCTAGCTAGGCCTTGTCGCAGGTCCCCCTGAATAACAGGGGGGCCTGCACGGGAGTTAACCGTCCCGTAACGCGAATGTAGCAACCTCGTAATGCCTGCAGGTGCACAATCAATTATTCCCAAGGGAGGTTTCATGGATCTTCGAGACGACATGCCGTGGTTCCTGTGGCTGTTGCTGGTCATGGCCATCGTTCTTGGCGCGTCCTCGGCGCGCGCCGACGAAGCCATCAAATTAGACCCCAACCTCAAGGCCTACGCCAAGGTCAGCGGGGTGTCCGGCAACCTGAACAGCATCGGCTCCGATACGTTGAACAATCTCATGACGCTGTGGGCCGAGGGGTTCCGCAAGCAATACCCGAATGTCAAGATCCAGATCGAAGGCAAGGGCTCCAGTACCGCGCCGCCCGCCCTGATCGAGGGCACGGCGCAGATCGGCCCCATGTCCCGGCCCATGAAGGGTAGCGAGATGGACGCCTTCGAAAAGAAATACGGCTACAAGCCCACCGCGCTCCCCGTGTCCATCGACGCCCTGGCGGTGTATGTGAACAAGGATAACCCGATCAAGGGCATGACGATGGCCCAGGTGGACGCAGTGTTCTCCAAGAGCCGCCGGTGGGGCTACAAGGAGAACGTCCAGAAATGGGGTCAGATCGGCGTGGACGGGCCGTTGGGCGGCAATTCGATCAGTATCTACGGACGTAACTCCGCCTCCGGCACCTATGGATTCTTTAAAGAGCACGCGCTCAAGAACGGCGACTACAAAGACGAAGTGAAGGAGCAGCCGGGCTCCGCCTCCGTGGTCCAGGGGGTGACTGAAGATCGCGCCGGAGTCGGCTACAGCGGCATCGGCTACATGACGTCGGGCGTCCGGGCCGTTCCCATCGCCGAGAAAGAGGGGGCGTCGTTCAAGGGGGCCACCCAGGAGAATGCGGAAAACGGCTCGTACCCGATCTGGCGGCACCTGTACCTGTACGTCAACAAGGCACCCAACAAGCCGCTCGACCCGCTCGTGAAAGAGTTCCTCAAGTTTGTGTACAGCAAGGAAGGCCAGCAGGTCGTGGTGAAAGACGGGTTTTTCCCTCTGTCGGCGGCCGCGTTGGAGAAGGAACTGAAACGGCTTGAATAGGTATGTGGCGGAGTCGGCCGCCGAAACCGCGTCGGTCTTGGCTCCGGCTCGCATCGACAGCCGCGCATGGCGCCAGCTGCTGGATCGCCTGGCCCAGGTCATCATCAGCCTAGGCGGATATGCCGTCATCCTCAGCATTCTCGGGATTTTCGTGTTCCTGGTCATGGAAGTCGCCCCCCTCTTCTTTGCGCCGACCGGGCAGCGCACGGGACAATTCCTCGCCGGGCCGCTCTTGCAGAGCCTTCCCCAGGCCACGCTGGTCGGCGTGGAGGAGCACCAGGAGGTGGCCTATCTGCTGAAAGCCGGTGATACCGGCCATGTGTCCTTCTTCAGCCTGCCTTCCGGAAAACCCCTTGAGACGGAGACTCCGGCCGCCTTGGCCGGGGCGCCTGTCACGGCCGTCACGCGGGCCTCCGGCAAGGGCGGCCGCTTTGGCCTGGGGACCGCCGATGGACGGCTCATTTCCATGGATATCGAGATGGCGGCCGATTTCGTGAAAGAGACACGCCGGATCGTTCCCAGGATTGCCGTCTCCCTTCCCATTCAAATCATTCCCACCAAGGACAAGGTCGTGCGCCTGGCCTATCAGCGGACGGACGCGGGAACGGCCGCAGCGGTCCTGACGGAATCAGGCCGGCTCTGGCACTCCACCGTCCTTCCGCCCAGCAATCCTGAGGCTGCGCCCACCGTCAACCCAGTCGAACTGACCGCACAGATTACGGGCACGGCCACGGCTCTCCTCCTGGACGGACGTGGCGAGACCCTGGCCGTTGGAACCGCCGACGGGCGCCTGTATTACTGGGACGTGCGGGAGACGGGACATCCCGTCCTGCTGGAAAACCTCGCGGTCAGCCGGTCAGGCGCAGCCGTCACCACCCTGGCGTATTTGATCGGCGATCGCTCGCTGGTGATCGGAACCGGATCGGGAGAAGTCTCTGCGTGGATGCCGGTCCGGGCGACGAAAGAGAGCAACGCCACCAGGCTCCTGCCCATCCACCAATTCGGCGCCCACCCGGCGGCCGTGACCGGCATCTCTCCGTCCCAGCGGGACAAGGGGTTCGTCACCGGCGACGCGCAGGGCAATGTCTTTGTCCACTACGCAACCTCCGGGCAAACCCTTCTGCGGTTTCCCGGCGACGGCATCGCCATCGGATCCCTCATGTTCGCCCCCAAGGCCAACGGCGCGGTCGCCATGACCGACGCCGGCCTGATCGCCTCCTACGCCATTCACAACCCGCACCCCGAGATCACCTTTGCCAGCCTGTTTCAGCCGGTCTGGTACGAAGGTTACGAGCAGCCGGAGCACGTGTGGCAATCCTCCGGCGCCACCGACGACTTCGAGGCCAAGTTCGGGCTGACGCCGCTCCTCTTCGGCACGATCAAGGGCACGCTCTACGCCATGCTGCTGGCAGTGCCCCTGGCCGTCCTGGGCGCGATCTATACCTCGATGTTCATGCACCCCGATCTGCGCGCCAAGATCAAGCCCACGATTGAAATCATGGCGGCCCTGCCGACCGTCGTGCTGGGGTTCCTGGCCGGCCTCTGGATGGCGCCCCTGCTGGAGCGCATCTTTCCGGCGGTGCTGGCGATGTTCGTGGTGCTCCCGCTCAGCGCCATGCTGGCCGCACTCCTCTGGCAGCTCCTCCCCTGCACCCTCCGCAATGGGATCCGGCCCGGCGTCGAGGCCTTCCTTCTGATGCCGGTGCTCGTCGGGGCCGCATTCCTGTGCCTGAGCTTCAATGCGTCGATCGAATCCCTGCTCTTCGGGGCCGACTATAAGAACTGGCTCGCCAATACCTTGGGACTTCGCTACGACCAGCGCAACGCCCTGGTCGTCGGGTTCGCCATGGGCTTTGCCATCATTCCGATCATCTTCAGCATTTCCGAGGAGGCGCTCTCCAACGTCCCTCGCAACCTGATCGCCGGCTCCCTCGCCCTTGGGGCCACCCCGTGGCAGACCCTGGCCCGGCTGGTCTTCATTTCGGCCAGCCCCGGCATCTTTTCCGCACTGATGATCGGGTTCGGCCGGGCGGTGGGGGAAACCATGATCGTCCTCATGGCCACCGGCAACACCCCGATCATGGACTGGAGCCTGTTCAACGGCTTTCGGACGCTGTCGGCGAACATCGCGGTGGAGATCCCGGAGGCGCCGCACGGCGGCACCTTGTACCGGACCCTGTTCATGGCGGCGCTGCTCCTGTTCGCGATCACGTTCCTCGTCAACACCGGCGCGGAAATCATCCGGCAACGGCTGCGGAAGAAATACAGCCAGTTTTAGGCCCCTATGCGGACGTGGCGCAAGAAAACGATGGCCTCGGGCAGCCTCTTCGTCTGGGGAAGCGGCGCCGGCCTGGCCGTCGCTCTCCTGATGGTGATCGGGCTCCTGCTCCTCATAGTGGTGAACGGCATGGGCTTCTTCTGGACCGGAGACATCATTGAACTCACCCTGGCGGACGGCAAACATCTGATGGGTCAACAGGCTGGCCGGGAGACCATCCCGAATTCGGTCGCGCCGGACGCGCCGAAGGGCAAGAGCCGGGTCCGGGTGAAGATCGGCAACCGCGACCTGTACGGTCTGGACTTCAAGTGGGTGGACGAGGACAGGATCGCCTCGCAGACGTTCCCGCCCAACGCCGTGCTCCTGGAGCGGCGGGAGTGGGGCAACTTCTACGGCTGGATCAAGGCGATCCGCAAGGGTGAGACCCTGCATGCGGCAGGGAGCGACATCGGATGGAATGCCCTGCTCCCCCTTGTTGACCAGGCCAACGACCTGCATGCCGGGATCAACCGCATTGAGCGGGTCGAGATCGGAGAGATCAACGCCGCGATCACACGGGCCCAACTGAAAATCCGGGCGCTGGAGATGAATCAGCCTCCGGGCCAGGCGCCTCACGGCCCCACGCTTGACCGCCTGAAGACCGCCATCGCCTCGGCTGAAGCGCAGTACCGCGAAAAGACCGAGCAGCTCGACAAGCTGAATGCGCAGTTCAACGAATACTCCGTCCTCATGGTGGACGCGAACGGACGGGAAAAACAGCTTCCCGTGGGCCAGATCATTCGGGCTCTCCGTCCCAATGACATGGGCATCCCAGCCAAAATCTGGGTTTACATCACCAACGTGTGGCGGGTGCTGGCCGACGAACCGCGGGAGGCGAATACGGAAGGCGGCATCTTCCCGGCCATCTTCGGCACGGTCATGATGGTCCTGATCATGAGCATGGCAGTGGTCCCCTTCGGCGTGCTGGCGGCGCTGTATCTCCGGGAATACGCGAAGCAGGGAACCGTCGTGCGGCTGGTCCGCATCGCCGTCAACAATCTGGCTGGTGTGCCCTCCATCGTGTTCGGCGTCTTCGGACTGGGGTTTTTCGTTTATGCCATCGGCGGGACCATCGATACGCTGTTCTTTCCGGAGTCCCTTCCCAGCCCCACGTATGGAACCGGCGGCATCCTCTGGGCCTCGCTGACCCTGGCCCTCATGACCGTGCCGGTGGTCATCGTGGCGACCGAGGAAGGACTGGCGGCGGTCCCGCGTGATTTTCGGGAGGGGTCCCTGGCGCTCGGCGCCACTAAGCTGGAGACCGTCGTCCGTGTCATTCTCCCCTGCGCTCTGCCGGCCATCCTGACGGGGTTGATCCTCGCGATGGCCCGCGCGGCCGGCGAGGTCGCGCCGCTGATGCTGACGGGCGTGGTCAAGCTGGCGCCCACGCTGCCGGTGGACGCCACCTGGCCGTTCTTCCATTTCGACCGGAAGTTCATGCATCTCGGCTTCCATATCTACGACGTGGGCTTTCAGTCGCCGAACGTCGAGGCCGCGAAGCCGATGGTCTATATCACCACGCTGGTGTTGATCATGGTGGTTGTGCTGCTCAATCTGACGGCGATCACCCTCCGCAACCACCTGCGCAAGAAATACGCCGGATCAGCGGTGTAGGGAGGTACAATGATGATGTCGACCGAGGCTCCTGATATGCGCATCACCGTCGCAAGGCCCGACAGCCATCCCCCCGTCCGCGAGAGCAAACCCCTCGCGGGCAAGATGCTGTTGCAGGATGTGAACTTCTTCTACGGAGCGGCCCAGGCGCTCTTCAAAGTGAGCATTGAGTTCCCGCCCAACCAGGTCACCGCCTTCATCGGGCCTTCCGGTTGCGGGAAGTCCACCCTGTTGCGTTGCCTGAACCGGCTGAACGACCTGATCGAAGGCGCCCGCATCGGCGGGCAGATCCTCCTGGACGGCCAGGACATCTACAGCCCGCAGGTGGACGTCACGGACCTCAGAAAACGCGTCGGGATGGTCTTTCAGAAGTCCAACCCCTTTCCGAAGCCGATCTACGACAACATCGCCTATGGCCCCCGCCTTCAGGGCCTCCGACACCGCGCCGCGCTCGACGCCATCGTGGAGGAAAGCTTGAAAGGCGCCGGGCTGTGGGAGGAGGTCAAGGACCGCCTGCACCAGAGCGCGCTGGGTCTGTCCGGCGGCCAGCAGCAGCGGCTCTGCATCGCCCGGGCGCTGGCCGTCAAGCCGGAAGTGCTCCTGATGGACGAGCCCTGCTCGGCGCTGGACCCCATCGCCACCGCCAGGATCGAGGAGCTGCTCTTCACCCTGAAGAAAGAGTTGACCGTCGTCATCGTCACCCACAACATGCAGCAGGCGGCGCGCGTGTCCGATTACACCGGCTTCTTCCTGATGGGCGAGCTCGTCGAGTTCAGCGACACGAAAACGGTCTTTACCACGCCGCGCGACCGGCGGACGGAAGACTACGTCACCGGCCGGTTCGGATAAGGAGAACGACCATGCAACGCCACTTCGACCAGGAACTGCTGGACCTCAAGGAGAAAATTCTCCGGATGGGGATCCTCGTGGAAGAACAGGTCCAGGGGGCCCTGCGCGCCCTCATCGAGCGCGACTCCGACCTCGCGCGCAAGATCATCGCGAACGACCGCCAGGTCAATGCCCTGGACGTGGAGGTGGACGAGGACTGCCTCCGCCTGCTCGCCCTCCAGCAGCCGGCCGCGCGGGACCTGCGCTTCATCACGACGGCGATGAAGATCTCGACGGAACTGGAACGGGTGAGCGACCTGGCCGAGAACATTTGCGAGCGCGCCCTCGAGCTGAACGAGGAGCCGCAGCTCAAGCCCTACATCGACATCCCGCGCATGGCGAACTGGTCCTTGCGGATGGTCAAGGAAGCGCTGGACGCCTTCGTCAACCACGACGCCGACCTGGCCCGCAAGGTCTGCACGGACGACGATTTCGTGGACGACCTGACGCACCAGCTCTTCCGGGAGCTGCTCTCCTTCATGCTGGAGAATCCCCAGACGATCACCCGCGCCATCCGCATCACCTTCATCTCCAAGTACCTGGAGCGCATCGCGGACCACGCGACGAATGTGGCGGAGCTTGTCGTGTACATGGTGGAAGGCAAGATCATCCGGCACACCATGAGTTGACCCTGGCGTCGCCCACACCATGACGCATTTCGCCGCAGGCGGTTCCCTTGACACCCCCGAGACCCTTCGCTACGCTGACACCGTGGCCGCCGCGCGCAAGATCCTGATCATCGAGGACGAGCGGGACATCCTGGACCTCGTCCGCCACTATCTGGAAAAGGAGGGGTTTCGCGCGCGGACGGCCGCGGACGGAACCGCCGGCCTGGCCGCCGTCCGCCAGGAGCACCCGGACCTCATCGTGCTCGACCTGATGCTGCCCGGCCTCGACGGCCTGGAACTGTGCAAGAAAATCCGCGCCGACCCCGCCACGGCGCTCACGCCGGTCATCATGCTGACGGCCAAGGCCGAGGAATCGGACAAGATCGTCGGGCTGGAGCTCGGCGCCGACGATTACCTGACGAAGCCCTTCAGCCCCAAGGAGCTGGTCGCGCGCATCAAGGCGCTGTTGCGGCGGGCCGAGCGGCGGGAGGCCGACCACAAGCCGCACGCGTACGGCCCGCTCCGCCTGGACGCCGTGCGGCACGAGGTGAAGGTCGACGGCAGGGAAGTCCCGCTCACGGCCAAGGAGTTCGGCCTGCTGGAGCAGCTGCTCCGCAACAAGGGACGGGTGCTGACCCGTGACGTCCTCCTCAACAGCGTCTGGGGCTATGACTACCACGGGACGACGCGAACGGTGGATGTCCACATCCGCCGACTGAAGCAGAAGGCGCCCTTGTTGGACGAGGCCATCGTCTCGATCAAGTCGGTCGGCTACAAACTCCGCGAGGAGGACGACTAGCGACCGTGCGCCTGCCTCTCCAGTGGAAAATCCTGCTCGGCTACCTCGTCGTCGCCGGCATCGGAATGGGGGCGGCCGGGTGGCTGGCCCTGGACGCCCTCGAGCGGAGCGACCTGGAGCAGCTTCGGGTGCGGCTGGCCGCCCAAGCCCGCATGGCCACCCGCCTCTTTGCCGGCCCGCTGGCGGCCGCCAGGCCGGATTCATCCGCCATTGACGCGTTGGCCGATCAGCTGGGAGACGACATCAAGGCCCGCGTGACTGTGGTCAACCCGGAAGGGGTCGTGCTCGGGGACTCCTACGAATCAGGCGAAGGACTGCGTCGCATGGACAATCATCTCTCGCGACCGGAGGTCCGGGAAGCTCTCGCCACAGGCATGGGCGTGAGCGCCCGCCTGAGTGACACGGTCGGCATCCGCATGCTGAACCTGGCCCTCCCCGTCCGGGCGCCCCAGGCCGGCAACCGGGTGATGGGCGTCGTCCGGCTGTCCCTCCCCCTGACGGAGATCGAGCAGCGGCACCGGGACCTTCGCAGAATGCTGGCGGCCGCGCTCGGCGGAGCCTTCCTTCTCTCGCTGGTGCTCAGCTATGCCGTCGCGCGCGGCATCACGCGCCCGCTCGCCGACATCGTTGCCGCCGCGCGACGCATGGCCCGCGGGGAGTTCCACGAGCGGGTCCGCGTCACGTCCACCACCGAAGTGGCGTATCTCGCCGAGATCCTGAACCAGATGGCCGTCTCTCTCGAGGAGAACATCCGGAACCTCCACCGCTTGGAACAGGTCCGAAAAGATTTCGTGGCGAACGTGTCGCACGAGCTGCGCACGCCCCTGACCGCCATCAAAGGCTACGTCGAGGCCATCCAGGACGGCGGCAAGGACAAGCCCGAGGAACTCGACCGCTTCCTGGACATCATCAAGGCGCACACCGAACGGCTCAATCTGATCATCACGGACCTGCTCCTGCTCTCGAAGATCGAATCCGGACAGGTCCCGCTGAAGCAGGAGCCGGTGGCCCTGGCCGGCCTTATCGACCGGACGGTGGGCCTTCTTCGTCACCTCATCGAGCAGAAGAAGCACAGGGTCGTGGTGAATATTCCCGCTGATCTGCCGCCGATCCTGGGCGATGAAGAACGGCTGGGGCAGGTGTTTTCGAACCTGTTGGACAACGCCATCAAATACACGCCGGAGAACGGCACGATCACCATCAGCGCAGCGCTTAGTAAAACAGCCCCTCCCACTATGATTGAGGCCGACGTCGCGGACACCGGCATCGGCATTCCTTCGAAGGATCTCCCGCGGATCTTCGAGCGTTTCTACCGCGTGGACAAGGCGCGCTCACGCGAGCTCGGTGGCACGGGTCTGGGCCTCGCGATCGTGAAGCACCTGGTGGAAGGCCACGGCGGGACGGTGTCCGTCGCAAGCCTCCCTGGACAGGGAACACGGTTCACGGTCAGGCTGCCGCTCTCGCCCTCGTCCATCCCTGCCGCCTGACAAGAGTTCACTCGCCGCCGAATCTGTGCTAGGGTGCCCGGCCATGACGACCGCCATTGGATGGATCGGCATCGACGAATCGGGGAAGGGCGACTACTTCGGCCCGCTCGTGATCGCCGCCGTCCACGTCACCCCCCGCATCGAAGAAGATCTGCTGGCCCTCAACGTCCGCGACAGCAAGAAGATCGCCGACAGCGTCATCCGGAAACTGGAGGTGGACATCAAGACCCTCTGCCGCCACAGCGTGATCGCCATCGGCCCCGAACGCTACAACGAGCTGTACAAGCAGATCCGCAACCTCAACCGCCTCCTCGCCTGGGGCCACGCCAAGGCCCTGGAGACCCTCCTCGAACAGGTGCCCTGCGACCGCGCCATCGCGGACCAGTTCGGCGACGAGCGCCTGATCCTGAACGCGCTGCAGGAGAAAGGCCGGAAGATCACGCTCGAGCAGCGACACAAGGGCGAGGAGGACATCGCGGTCGCGGCCGCGTCGATCGTGGCGCGGGCGGAGTTCGTCCGGCGGCTGGAGCGGCTGGCCGCCCAGTGGGGCATGCCCCTGCCGAAGGGCGCATCGCCGGCGGTGGAGCTCGCGGCCAAGGCGCTTGTGAAGAAACACGGGCGGGACGGCCTGGCGAAGGTCGCCAAGCTGCACTTCAAGACCACGAAAGCAGTGTTGGGATCAGCGCCTGCGGGTGACGCCGATAGGGGGCCTCCCGCCGCCTAGAGGCCAGTCTTCGCAGCCGAAGCCGGTGGGGCGGGTACCCGCCTCGCGGGTGCGGGTGGCAGGACCCGCAGGAAATATTACTCGGTGGTTTCGGCGGCTTCCTCGACTTCCACCACCTCGGCGGGTTTTTCCGGGACGGGCACGATCTGCACCGGATCGCCGGCCCAGTACAGAATGCGGTGGCACTCAAAACAGGTCTGGATCGCGGTGGCGCGCTTCACTTCCGCCACCACCTGGGGCTGAACTTGCAGGCGGCAGGCCATGCAGCTTCCATCCTTGTTGATCCCGGCCAGGGCCTGACCCTTCTTGGAACCCTTCAGCTTTTCGTAAGTCCGCAGGAGCGACGGCTCGACCGCGGCCCTCAAGGCCTCGCGCTTCTGCTTCAGGCCGGCCAGCTCCTCATCCAGCGCGCCCACGGAGCCTTCCAGTCCGGCCTTCTCGGCGGTGAACCGCTGTTCCACTTCCTTCGCCGCGGCCTCGGCCTGCGCCAGCTCCTTCTTCTTCGCGTCCACCTCGTCCATGAGAATCAGGAGCCGCTCCTCGATCTCGCCCCGTTTTTTCTTGGCCAGCTCGACCTCGAGCAGGTGCGCCTGGTATTCCCGGTTCGTCTTGATCTCGCCCTTCGTCGTCCGGTCCTGCAGCTTGCTGATGGCCTGCTCCTGCTCGGCCAGCGCCTGCTCGCAGGCCTTGCGCTCCTTACCGGTCTTCTCGAATATCTGCTTGGTGGTGTCGCGGAAGGCTTGGGCGGCTTGAAGGGGTTGGCGGGCGGCTTCGACCATCTCGGGGATGCGTCGCTTGCGTTCGGCCAACTCCTCCTGCCGCAGGTCGGCCTCCTGCAACGCGATCAGGCGTTCGAGCTGCTCTTTCATGGATGAACAGTACGGGGCATCAGGAAACCTCTCTTCTCGATCGGCTCGGCGTGGTGGGCCCACCAGGCCTCGAACCTGGGACCAACGGATTATGAGTCCGTCGCTCTGACCAACTGAGCTATGGGCCCTTACGGCATTCCTTCATTCAACAGTTACAGGCTTTCGACGAAACTCTTCAGCTTCTTGCTGCGGCTCGGGTGGCGCAGCTTGCGCAGCGCCTTGGCCTCGATCTGCCGGATGCGCTCGCGCGTCACCGCGAAGTCCTGCCCGACTTCCTCCAGCGTGTGATCGGTGTTCTCGCCGATCCCGAACCGCTTGCGCAGCACGCGCTCCTCGCGCGGCGTCAGGGTCTTCAGCGCGTTGTTGATCTGCCGCTGCAAATCGTAGCGGATCGCGGCGTCCAGCGGCGAGATGGCCTTCTTGTCCTCGATGAAGTCCCCCAGGTGGCTGTCCTCTTCCTCGCCGATGGGCGTCTCCAGGGAGATCGGCTCCTTGGCGATCTTGAGGATCTTGCGGACCTTGTCCAGCGGCAGGTCCATCTTCTCGGCGATCTCCTCGGGCGAGGGCTCGCGGCCCAGCTTCTGGACCAGATGCCGGGACGTGCGGATCAGCTTGTTGATCGTTTCGATCATGTGCACGGGGATCCGGATCGTGCGGGCCTGGTCGGCGATGGCGCGGGTGATGGCCTGGCGGATCCACCAGGTCGCGTACGTGCTGAACTTGTAGCCGCGCTTGTACTCGAACTTGTCCACGGCCTTCATCAGGCCGATGTTGCCCTCCTGGATCAGGTCCAGGAACTGGAGCCCGCGGTTGGTGTACTTCTTGGCGATGCTGACCACCAGGCGGAGGTTGGCCTCCACCAGCTCGGCCTTGCCCCGCTTGACCCGCTCTTCGGCCATGACCAGCAGCCGGACGCCCTCGCGGAGCTCCTCGGCGGGCACCAGCACCTCGGCCTCGACGGCCCGGATGCGGCGGCGGGCGTGCTGGGCCGCCTTGTCGATCTCGTGGAGGACTTCCACGCGGACGCCGGTCTTGCGGCGGACCGCGATCATGGCCTGCCGCCCGCGGCTGAGCTTCATCAGCAGGGCGTTGCCGTCCTCGCCCACCACGCCGAGGCGCCGCCGGCAGTGGGCCAGCTCCCGCTCGCAGGCGGCGATCTCGTGCGCCAGGTCCCGCACCCGCTGGATCAGCTTCTCGCGCTGGGCCGGGTGGAGGTTGAGCATGTCTACTTTTTCCGCGACCTGCCGCTTGGCTTCGGTCAGCTTGGCCTTGAGTTCTTTCCGCTTGGCGGGGGTGATCTTGGGCTTGCGGTTCCGGGCGTACAGAGACAGCAGGCCCTTCGTCACCGGCTTGACCTTGCGGATGGCATCCAGGGTCTTCTTGCGGAGTTCTTCGTCGTCCTGCTCGATGACTTCCTCGAATTCCTCGTCCACCCCCGCCGAGACCACTTCCCGCGCCGGGATTTTCTTGGCCCGGACCTGGTCCACGAGGGCGAACAGCGCCTTGATCGTCATGGGCATCCCGAAGACCACCGTCGAAATGTCCTGCTTGCCCTCCTCGATGCGTTTGGCGATTTCGATCTCCCCCTCGCGGCTGAGGAGCGAGACGCTGCCCATCTCCTTGAGATACAGCCGGACCGGATCGTCGGTGCGGGCCAGATCGCCGGGCGTCAGGTCGATCTTCTTCTCCTCGACTTCTTCCGTCTCCTCGGCTTCTTCGGATTCCTCGGCGGGGCCTTCCCCATCGGACATCATCTGCTGGTACCTCTCCCCCTCAGGGGAATCGATGATCTCGATATCCATCTCCCCGAACATGGTCATCAGGCTGCTGAGCCGGTCGGTGGAGACCTGGTCGGCGGGCAGATTGGTGTTCAGGTCGCGGTAGGTCAGGAAGCCCTTCTCCTTGCCCATGGAGATCAGGCGTTTGACTTCTTCGGTTCGTTCTTCCTTAGGCATTGACGCTCCCAACTTCGGTCAAGGGTAAAGGTCCCGCTCCCAGCAGGCGCTGCTTCTCCTGTTGGAGGGCATTCAGCCGGAGCAGGAGGGTCCTGGCGGTTTCCGCATGGCCGGCCCGTCCGGCGGCGGCCTGGGCCGTCTTGGTTTCCTGGATTTCATCCGCGAGGCGTCGAAGCTTCAACGCCTTCAAGCTCTCGCGAAACGCCGCGCCGGTGTCGTCGTACGGCATCTCGCTGAGCGAGAGCGCGCGGACGATACTCCCGCACAGGGCATCCTCCTGCGCCCGGGCGATCAACTCGTTCACGACGATCGCGCCCTGCCCGCCCTGCGCATCCCGTCCCTCCAGGGCAAACACGATCAGCTGCCGGACGCGGGGATCGGTGAAATCGGCGGCGGCAAGCTGCGCCGCCATCTCGGGCGCCAGTTTCTCGTGAAGGAGCAGCCGCGCGAGGACTTCCTCGTCCTTGGGCAGCGGCGCCTCGGCCTGGGCCGCCGGCGCCTCGTCGGCCGACGCGGCCTTGCGCGGGAGGCTCCGATACCGTTCCAGCAGGACTTTCTCCTCCATGCCCAGCCGGTCGGCGACATGCCGGATGGCGGCGGCCTTCTCGACCGGATTGCTCAGCTTCTGCAGCAGCCCCAGGATCTCCTCCACACACCGCACCCGCTCTTCCACGCTCCCCCGGCGATCGGTCGTCAGGCTGCCCGCCACGGTGAAATCCAGCAGGGAGGGCGCCTTCTGAACGAGCATGGTGAAGGCCTCGACGCCGCGGGACCTGATGAACGTGTCCGGATCGTCGCCCGCCGGCAGGCTGCCCACCTGGACGGAGAGGCCCGCCCCGAGAAAGAGGTCCAGGGTGCGCAAGGCCGCGCGGACGCCGGCCGCGTCGGGATCGAAGAGCAGGACGACCCGGCGGGTGAAACGCCGGACGACCTCGATATGTTCCGGCGTCAGCGCCGTGCCCAGGGTGGCGACCACGTTGGTCAGGCCGGCCTGGTGCAGCGCGATCGCGTCGAAGTAGCCCTCGACGATAACGACCTGGTCCTCGCGCGCGATGCCCTCCCGCGCCGACTCCAGCGCGTAGAGCGTCCGTCCCTTTCGAAACAGCGGCGTTTCCGGAGAGTTGAGATACTTGGGCACGCCGTCATCGAGCACCCGCCCGCCGAATCCGATGATGCGCTTCTGGAGGTCGCGGATCGACAGCATGACCCGCCCGCGGAACCGGTCGTAGTAGCCGGACGCGTCGCCGGGCTTCTTGCCCGTTTGATCCCGCGCGACGATGAGGCCCGCCGCCGCCAGGTCCTCGGTGGCCCATCCTCCTTTGCCCCCCTTGCCCGCCTGGGACAGCGTCTTCAGCAGCCCGTCCCAGGATTGGGGCGCGTACCCGATGCCGAACCGCTCGATCGTCTCCGCCGTGATCCCGCGGTCCCGCAGGTACGCGCGCGCGGGCTCGGCGGCCGGATCGTCGAGCAGC
The DNA here is from genome assembly GCA_004298335.1 of Nitrospirota bacterium. Lineage (GTDB taxonomy): Bacteria > Nitrospirota > Nitrospiria > Nitrospirales > NS-4 > SCTG01. The sequence continues at coordinate 16,701 of SCTG01000178.1, read as the reverse complement.
GTCCGGTGGAAGAAGTCGGCGGCGGCGCGGTTCAGCGCGACCAGGCGTTCCGCCTGCTCGGCCCGCTGCTTCGCCGCCGGAGACGCGGGCGCCTCCTCGACGCGGATCCCCAGCTTCTCGCCGAGCGCACGCACGACCGTCGGGAAGCTGGCGCCCTCGATCTTCATCAGGAAGGTAAAGACGTTCCCGCCCTCCCCACAGCCGAAGCAGTGGAACATCTGGCGCGACGGGCTGACCGTGAAGGAGGGGGTCTTCTCGGAATGGAACGGGCAGAGGCCTTTGTAATGTTGTCCCGCCTTGCTGAGCGACAGGTGAGCCTGAATGACTTCGACGATGTCAGCCCGGTCGCGAATCCGGTTGATGACGTCTTCCGGGATCAGCCCTCTATCCACCCTGCCCCCCGCATCTGTCCGAACATTCGAACTGGTAACGTTAACAAATAAACAGGCCTGCCGTCAAAGAACCGGCACTCCGCTTTTCACCTAGCCCGGAGGCCAGTTCATGTGGCGACCGCCCAGCACGTGCAGGTGCAGGTGAAAGACCGTCTGCCCGCCGTCCCGGCCCGTGTTGGCCACCACCCGATAGCCCGCTTCGGCGATGCCCTTTTTCCTGGCCACCAGAATCGCCGCCTCGAGGAGGCGCCCCAGGAGAGCCTGATCGCCCGCGCCCGCGTCATTCAGCGCGGAGACGTGCCGCTTCGGAATCACCAGCACGTGGACCGGCGCCTGCGGGTTGACGTCGTCGAACGCCAGGACCTCGTCATCCTGCAGGACGACCTTCGCCGGAATCTGCCCGGAGCCGATCTTGCAAAAGAGGCAGTCGCTCATCACGTGGTCCCCCGCGACGCCTTTTCCTTCAGCCCGCTCTGGCCGAACCGACGGGCCAGTTCCTGATAGACCTCGGCCGGCGGCACCTCGTGATAGCCGAGCGCGACCAGCAGGTGGAACAGCAGGTCGGCCGACTCGTGCACGATCTCCTCGCGCTTGCGTCCCTTTGAGGCCAGGATCACCTCGCCGGCCTCCTCCGTCACCTTCTTGAGAATCTTGTCCTGCCCAGCGGCCAGCAGCGAGGCCACGTAGGATTCAGGGTTGGGCGCGCGCTTGCGTTCCAGGATGGTCTCGTACAGGCGGTCCAGCACGCCTCCCTGCGCCCCGGCGGTCTTGGCGCCACCTTCGCAGGAGGCCGCAAGGTCCGAGAGCCGCGTGAAGAAGCAGGCGCGCTCGCCGGTGTGGCACGCGGGCCCGTCCGGCGTGACCGTGATCAGCAGGGTGTCCTGGTCGCAATCGACGAAGACCTCCCGGACCCGCTGGCGGTGGCCGGAGGTCGCGCCCTTCTCCCACAATTTCTGCCGGGAGCGGCTCCAGAAGTGCGCGATGCCGGTCTCCAAAGTCTTCTCCAAAGCCTCGCGGTTCATGTAGGCAACCATCAACACTGTCCCGTCCCGCCAGTCCTGGAGGATCGCGGGAATCAGTCCCTTCTCGTCGAACTTGAGCGCCGTGAGCGCCGCGGCGTCCATCACTGGGCCCTCACCGGAATGCCCCGGGTCCGCAAATAGTCCCTGGCCTCGCGGATCGTGTGCTGGCGGTAGTGGAAGATCGACGCGGCCAGCACGGCATCCGCCTTGCCCGTCGCGAACCCTTCATAGAGGTGCTCCAGGGTGCCCGCGCCGCCGGACGCGATGACCGGAATCTCAACGGCGTCGGAAACGGCGGCGGTCAGGGCCAGATCGTATCCCTCCTTCGTCCCGTCCCGATCCATGCTGGTCAGGAGAATCTCGCCGGCGCCGAAGGCGGCCATCTTGCGCGCCCATTCGACGGCGTCCAGTTCGGCGGATTTCCGCCCGCCGTGGGTGAACAGGCCCCAACGGTCACCCGACCGCTTCGCGTCGATGGCGACCACAATACATTGCGTACCAAAGCGTTCGGCCGCTTCTTTGACGAACTCCGGTCTCTGGACGGCCGCCGTGTTGATGCTCACCTTGTCGGCGCCGGCCCGCAACAGGTCGCGGATGTCGTCGAGCGTGCGCACGCCCCCGCCGACCGTCAGCGGCATGAAGACCTGCTCGGCCGTGCGGCTGACCACGTCGATGAAGATCTTGCGCTCCTCGTGCGACGCCAGGATGTCGAGGAAGCAGAGTTCGTCGGCGCCCTCCGCGTCATAGGCCCGGGCCGCCTCGACCGGATCGCCCGCGTCCTTGAGGTTCACGAACCCGACCCCCTTGACGACGCGGCCCTCCTTCACGTCCAGGCAGGGAATGATGCGCTTGGCCAGCACGCAATGCCCCCTTCACCTGCTCAATTCGCGGCGGCCATCGCCGACCGCAGATCGAGCAGGCCTTCGTAGAGCGCCTTCCCGAGGATCGCGCCGATCACTTTCGGCCCGAGCGCGCACAGGCGGCGGAGGTCCTCCGTCCGCGTGATGCCGCCGGAAGCGATCAGCGGCACCGGACAGGCCTCCGCCATGCGCCGCAGGCCGTCGATATTCGGCCCTTCCAGCATGCCGTCCCGCGCGATGTCGGTATAGATCACGGCGTACACGGGCAGGCCCGCCAGCCGGCCGACGAAGCCGGCGGCGTCGAGGTCGGCCACATCGGTCCAGCCCTGCACCGCGACCTTGCCGTCCTTGGCGTCCACGCCGACGATCACGCGGCCGGGAAAGCGACGGCAGGCCTCCGCAAGAATGCTTTGGTCACGGACGACCGCGGTGCCGAGGACAACCCGTTCGACGCCCGACGAGAGATACGATTCGATCGTCTCCAGCGTCCGGATGCCCCCGCCGACCTGCACCGGAACGGTGACGGCCTTCAGAATCGCTTCGATCGCCGCCCGGTTTTTCGGCGAGCCCTCGACGGCCCCGTTCAGGTCCACGACGTGCAGCACCTGTGCGCCTTCGTCCGCCCAGCGGCGGGCGACCTCCGCCGGCGCCTGCGAGTACACCGTCTCGTCCTGCATCCGCCCCTGGCGCAGCCGCACGCAGCGGCCGTCCTTGAGGTCGATGGCAGGGATCACGATCACGGCGCGGCGCTCGTCTCGCCCAGTCGCCGCTGAATCTGGTAGCCCAGGGGGAACTTGCGCAGCACATGCTCGACGGCGGAATCGGCAAGCTGCTCGATTGTCAGAAAGCGGGCGCCGCGCTCGAGGAAGCCGGACAGGTCCTCGGTCATCGGGCGCTGCCGCTCGTAATATTCCCCCGTCCACAGAACCTTGCTGTCCTTGACGCTGACCAAGCGCACCGAGAACCCGACCGCGGCGGCATCCTCGGCCCGCTCCAGGCCGATCGCGCTCCCTTTCCGTTCCTGATAGACCTCGACGGTCCCCTCCAGCACGGCGCCCGCATCCAGCCGTTCCCCCAGATCCCGAAGCAGGCTGCGGCTGGCCACCGACGCCGTCACGGACGGCATCGATTCGCGGACCATCTGGGGAGGCACGACGGCAAGCCCCTCGCGGTTATTCAGTTTGCGATAGAACACCTCGGCCAGCTTGTCGCCGGCGACAGGCGGCGGCGCCGGCGCCGCGTAGCCCCGTTGCTGGCCGGGCGTGGGCGGCGTGACCATGAACGGCAGCACGGCGATCCGCACGATGCGGTACTGTTCGATCTGCGGCGCGGTGATCGTCTCCGACGTGGTGGCGCCACACCCGGCCAGGGCGCCCACCAGCACGGCGGTCAGGAACGGCGCGCGTTTCTTCATGACAGGCCTCCGAAGTTCCGGATGATCCGCAGGCCTTCCTGCTGGCTCTTCTCCGGATGGAACTGGCAGGCGAAAATGTTGTCGCGCGCGATGCTGGACACGAAGGGCGCGCCGTAGTCGGTCATCGTGCAGGCGACGGCCCGGTCGTCCGGGACCACGTAATACGAGTGGACGAAATACATGAAGGCGCCGTCGGGCACGCCTTCGAGCACGGGCGGCCGCTTCCCGATCGCAATCGCGTTCCAGCCCATGTGCGGCACCTTCAGGCGGGCCGGTGCGCCGTTTGACGGGAACCGCACGACCTTTCCGGGAATGACGCCGAGGCCGCGGTGCGTCCCGAATTCCTCGCTTTCGCCGAACAGCAATTGGAACCCGAGGCAGATGCCCAGGAACGGCTTGCCCGCGGCGATCGCCCGCGTGACCGGCTCGACCAGGCCGTACCGCTCGAGATTGCGCATGCAGTCGCCGAAGGCCCCCACCCCCGGCAGCACCACATGGCTTGCGTCGGCGATCGCCTTCGGATCGCGCGTGACCGCCGCCCGGTGCCCGACGGCCTCGAAGGCCTTCTGGACCGACTTGAGGTTGCCCATGTCGTAATCCACGATCGCGATCATACTCACAGGCTTCCCTTCGTCGAGAGCACGCCCTTGACCCGGACATCGACTGCGACCGCCTGGTCCAGCGCCTTCGCCAGGGCCTTGAAGATGCTCTCCATGATGTGGTGCGGGTTCCGCCCGTACGCCACGTTAATGTGCAGGTTCATGGCCGCGTGCGTCGTCAGGGCCTGGAAGAAGTCCTCGAAGAGGTACAGGTCCAAGCCCTTGATGCGCCGGTGCGGCAGCTTCACGTTATAGACCAGATAGGGCCGCCCGCTGAGATCCACCGTCACCTGCGCCAGCGTCTCGTCGAGCGGCACCCACGCCGTCCCGAACCGGCGGATGCCTTCCTTTTTGCCGAGCGCCTTCTTGAGCGCCTCGCCGAGCACGATGCCGATGTCCTCCACCGTGTGGTGGTCGTCGATGTGCGTGTCCCCGGTCGCCTTGATCGTGAGATCGAAGAAGCCGTGCTTGGCCAGCAGGTCCAGCATGTGGTCCAGGAAGGGAATGGACGTGCTGATCCGGCGCTGGCCGGTCCCGTCCAGGCCCAGCCCGATGCGGATCCGGCTCTCGGTGGTGTTCCGCTCGATCGTGACCCGCCGCGCGCGCTTCATCGCAGGCGGATCTCCACGGAATGGGCGTGCGCCGCCAAGCCCTCCATCTGGGCCATGCGGACGATGTGGTCCTTGGCCTTGGCGAGATCCTCCTTCGCGTAGGACACGATGTTGGACCGCCGCACGTACGCCTCCAGGGACAGCGCCGAGTGAAAACGCGCCGTCCCCCCGGTCGGAAGAATGTGGTTCGGCCCGGCCACGTAATCGGCGACGGCCGGCGCCGTGTACCGCCCGATGAACAGCGCCCCGGCGTGGCGGACCTTCTCGATGTACTCGAAGGGATTGTCCACCGAGAGCGACAGGTGCTCCGGGGCGATCTCGTTCGCCAGGGCGATCGCCTCGTTCATCGTGGGCACGACGAACGCCATCGCGTTCTGGTCGATGGCGCGCGCGGCGATTTTGCGGCGGGCCAGCGTCTTGAGCTGCTCCTTGACCTGCTTGACGACCTCCTTCGCCAGCGGCGCGGAGGTGGTCGCCAGCCAGACGGCGGCCTGTTCGTCATGCTCGGCTTCGCAGAGGAGGTCCGCCGCCACGTGCGCGGGATTGGCGCCCTCGTCGGCGATGACCAGCAGTTCGCTGGGTCCGGCGATCATGTCGATGTCCACGGTGCCGTACACCAGCCGCTTGGCGGTGGCCACGAAGATGTTGCCCGGCCCGATGATCTTGTCCACGCGGGGAATCGTCCGGGTGCCGTACGCCATGGCCGCAATGGCCTGCACGCCCCCGATGCGATAGACCTCGTCCACGCCGGCGATGTCCGCCGCCACCAGCAGGTACGGGCTCAGCTCCCCTTTGGGCGCCGGCACGCACATGACGATCCGCTTCACGCCGGCCACCTTGGCCGGGATCGCGCTCATCAGCACCGAGGAGGGATACACGGCCTTCCCGCCGGGCACGTAGAGCCCGACGACGCCCAGCGGCAGGATCGACTGCCCGAGGGTGATGGTCCCGTCCTGCCACATCCAGGTCTGCGTGCGGGGCTTTTCCTTTTCGTGAAAGACCGTGATGCGGTGGGCCGCGTACCGCAGCGCGTCCCCTTCCTCCTTGCGAATCTTGTAGTAGGCCTCCTTGATCTGGTCCGGATTCACCCGGAACTGGTCCGGCTTCAAGGACACCTTGTCGAACTTGCGGGTATAGCGGCTGACGGCGCTGTCGCCGCCGCGTTCGACGGCGTTCAGAATCGCCTTCACCGCGGCTTCAACCTTGCCGCCGCCCAGGTTCGAACGCGTGACGATCTTTTTCATGGCCGCCTTGTAGGCGCGATCGGATGTCGCCAGAACCTTCATGCGCGTCTCCCTTGAAGCCCCGCCCGCAGCGCCTCGATCAAGCCGTTCACCCGCTTGTGCTTCAGCTTGAGGCTGGCCCGGTTCACGATGAGTCGGGCGGTCGATTCCGTGATCACATCCGTCATGACGAGGTTGTGGGCGCGCAGGGTTTTCCCGGAAGAGACCAGGTCCACGATGCGGTCCGCCAGACCCGCCAGCGGCGCGAGCTCGACCGACCCGTACAGCTTGATGATCTCGATGGAAACGCCCTTCTGCGTGAAGTAGCGTTCCGTCAGGTTCGGATACTTGGTCGCCACGCGCAGCCGGGTCCCATGCCGCCCGTTGCGCTCGACGGCCGCTTCCGGCGCCGCGACGGCGAGACGGCAGGCCCCGAATTTCAGGTCGAGCGGCTCATACACGTCGGTCGCCTGTTCCAGCAGCACGTCCGCGCCGACGATCCCCGCGTCCACGGCTCCGTGCTCCACGTAGGTCGGCACGTCGCTGGGCCGGATGATCATGAGCGTGGTCCCGCTGGCCGGGTGCTCGAAGATCAGCCGCCGGCTGTCGGGAGCGATGTCCTTCGGCGCAAGCCCCACGCGCCTGAACAGCTCGAGCGCGGGCTCCAGCAGCTTGCCCTTCGAGAGGGCGATCGTCAGGGTATCCGTCATGTCCGCTCCGCCTCCCGGAGGACCTGCGCCCCCAGCCCGGTCAGCTTGGCGTCAAGGCGCTCGTAGCCCCGGTCCAGGTGATAGACGCGGGACACGCGGGTCTCGCCCTCGGCGGCCAGCCCGGCCAGAATGAGGCAGGCGCTGGCCCTGAGATCGGACGCCATGACCGGCGCCCCCCCCAGACGCTCGACGCCGGTCACGACGGCGTGATGGCCTTCGATCTTGATGTCCGCGCCCATGCGCTGGAGCTCCAGCACGTGGATGAGACGGCTTTCAAAGACGGTCTCGGCGATCACGCTGCTCCCGCGGGCGATCGCCATGAGCGCCATCATCTGGGCCTGCATATCGGTGGGGAAGCCGGGATACGGCAGGGTCTTCACGTCGACGGCCTTCAGTTTCCCGCCGGCCCGCACCTGGATCGCCTCCTTTTCCACCTTCAACTCCGCGCCCGCCTCCCTGAGCTTGGCGAGCAGAGCCTCGCAGTGATCGGGCCGGCAACGCGCGACGCGGACTTCGCCGCCCGTGATGACGCCGGCGACCAGGTACGTCCCCGTCTCGATGCGGTCGGGCACGATCTCATGGTCCGCCCCGCGCAGCTCCGGCACGCCTTCGATCGTGATGACGTCGGTGCCGGCCCCCTGGATCCGGGCCCCGCGCTTGCTCAGAAAATTCGCCAGGTCGGAGATCTCCGGCTCGCGGGCGGCGTTCTCGAGGACCGTGGTTCCCTCCGCCAGGCAGGCGGCCATCATGATGTTCTCCGTGCCGGTGACGGTCTGCAGATCGAAGTAAATCCTGGCGCCCTTTAACCGGCCGCGAACCCGGGCATGCACGTTCCCGTGCTCGATCCGGATCTCGGCTCCCATTTTTTCGAGCGCCGCCAGATGCAGGTTGATGGGCCGTGCGCCAATGGCGCATCCGCCGGGCAGCGCGACGACCGCTTCGCCCCAGCGCGCGACGAGGGGGCCCAGCACCATGACCGAGGCCCGCATCGTCTTGACCAGGTCATAGGGCGCCTCGCAGGAGGCGATCGCGTCAAGGGACACCGTGTAGCGGTCCTGTTCGGTCTCCACGCGGGCGCCGAGATGCGCCAGCACCTTCGACATGGTGACCACGTCCCGCACGGCCGGCATGTTGGTCAGGGTGCAGGTTCCCTTGCCCAGGAGCGTCGACGCGAGGATCGGCAGGGCCGCGTTCTTGGCCCCGCTGATGCGGACTTCGCCCGCCAGGCGACGGCCCCCCTGGATGACCATGCACTCCATCACGATACCATTAGAACGGGAGGGGGCCCCGCGCAACGCGCCCCTCCCGTACCCACCTTTCTTGCGACAAGCACCCGCTCGATGCCGGCCATGTCCTTGCGGCACTCGACGGAATCGAACGCGCCGTTCTGAAGCGCCATCCGCGTGACGGCCTCAGCCTGGCCGCAGCCCAGCTCCATGACCAAGGATCCGCCCGGCTTCAACAGCGGCGGCGCTCCATGCAGGAGCCGGCGATAAAACGCCAGCCCGTCCGGCCCGGCGGCCAGCGCCACGCGCGGCTCATAGCGGGCGACTTCCGGCTGGAGCCCCTCCACTTCCTGTTCCGGGATATAGGGCGGATTGGAGACGATGGCGTCAAAGGCCCGCGCACCGCCAAGCGCCTCCAGCAAATCAGCCCGGATGAACCGGATACGATCGCCCGCCCCGTGCCGGATGGCGTTTGACCGGGCCACGGCCAACGCCGGCGCCGAAACGTCCAGCGCGTACACTGTCGCGTCCGGCCGTTCACAGGCAATCGCCACGGCAATGCAGCCGGACCCGGTTCCCACATCGGCAAGCACTGGTGCGGCAATCCCGGCGACGGCCCGGAGCGTTTCCTCAACAAGCAGCTCCGACTCCGGCCTGGGAATCAGGACGGCCGGCGCGACCGCAATGTCCAGGCCGCGGAACTCCTGCGTGCCGAGCAGATACTGCAGTGGTTCGCGCGCGGCGCGGCGCCCGGCAAGCACCCGGGCCTGTTCGGCCTGGAGGGCGGACACCGCCCGCGCTCCTTCCAGCATCAGCACGTGCGACGGCACGTCCAGGGCGAACGCCAGCAGCCAATCGGTTTCCCTGGCCGCATTGACGATGCCCGCGCCCTTCAGGAGGGCCCGCGCCTGCCGGCGCAGGTCGCCGACGGTCACAGCCGCCGCGGCAGCACCCGCGCTCATTTCTCCTCCGCCTCCACGACCTGGTCCGCGGCGATCAGCGCCTCGATGACCTCGTCCAGGTCGCCCTCGAGGACCTGGTCCAGGCGGTGCAGCGTCAGCCCGATGCGGTGATCGGTGACCCGGTTCTGGGGAAAATTGTAGGTCCGGACCTTCTCGCTCCGGTCGCCCGACCCGACCTGGGACTTCCGTTGCTGGGCGATCTCACTCTCCTGCTTTTCCCGCTCGGCTTCCATGATGCGGGCCCGGAGATTGCGCATCGCCTTGTTGCGGTTCTTGAGCTGCGACCGCTCGTCCTGGCACGTCACGACGACGCCCGTCGGGACGTGCGTGATCCGCACGGCCGAATAGGTCGTGTTCACGCTCTGCCCGCCGGCGCCGGACGAGCAGAACGTGTCGATCTTCAGGTCGTTGGGATTGATCTGCACATCCACTTCCTCGACCTCCGGCATCACCGCCACCGTGACGGTGGAGGTGTGGATGCGTCCGCTGGCTTCCGTCGCCGGCACGCGCTGGACCCGGTGCACGCCGCTCTCGTGCTTGAACCGGCTGTAGGCGCCCTTGCCCTCGATCAGCAGCACGGCCTCCTTCACGCCGCCGATCTCGGTGACGTTCGAGTCCATCGCCTCGACCCGCCAGCGACGCCGCTCGGCATACCGGCTGTACATCCGGACGAGTTCGGCGGCAAAGAGGGCCGCTTCGTCGCCGCCGGTGCCGGCGCGCACCTCCACAAACGTGTTCTTGTCGTCGCGGGGGTCCTTCGGGATCAGCAGCTCGCGGGCGCGCGCATCCAGTCCGGCCCGCTTGGCCTCCAGTTCCTTCAGTTCCTCGCGGGCCAGGTCCTTCACGCCGGATTCGACGCGGGAGTCGCCCAGCATCTCCTCGGCCTCGACGATGTGCTTGAGCAGGGCGCAGTACTCGCGATAGAGGTCGGCCTGCGCGGCCAGTTCCGCGCGTTCCTTGTTCAGCTTCTGGATCTGGGACGGCTGCGACAGGACGGCGGCATTCGACAGCGTGCGGTCGATTTCCTCCACCCGCTGGGCGGCCGCCTCGAGCTTGGCCAGAATGGGTGATTCTTTCACGGCAGGCATGTTTACGCCCCTCTCCAAAAAACAACAACACCTGCCCCGCAGCAGGAGGCAGGCGTTGCCGGGAATGCCATTTCTAGGACCGCCGCCGTCAGGTGGTTTTCTTCTTCTTCGCCAGCCTTTTCTTGTAACGCTCCACGCGGCCTTCGGAGTCCACGATCTTCTGCGTCCCGGTAAAGAAGGGATGGCAGTTGGAGCAACTGTCCACCTTCATGTCGCCCACCGTCGAGCGGGTCTTCAGCTTGTATCCGCAGGCGCAACTGATAGTCGCTTCGCTGTACTCCGGATGTATCCCAGCTTTCATGGCGCGCGCACTCCCCTCTGGTTAACGGTTCATTGAGTCCAGAAAATCCTTGTTCGTCTTGGTGCCGCCGAGCTTGTCCATCAAAAACTCCATGGCCTCGATCGTCCCCAGCGGGCTGAGCACCTTGCGGAGCACCCACATCTTGTTGAGCCGCTCCTTGTCCACCAGCAGCTCTTCCTTGCGCGTGCCCGAGGCGCCGATCTCGATCGCCGGGAAGACCCGTTTGTCGGCCAGGCGGCGGTCCAGGTGGACTTCCATGTTGCCGGTCCCCTTGAACTCTTCGAAGATCACGTCATCCATGCGGCTGCCGGTATCCACCAGGGCCGTGGCCATGATGGTCAGGCTTCCGCCGTCCTCGATGTTGCGCGCCGCGCCGAAGAAACGCTTCGGCCGCTGAAGCGCATTGGAATCCAACCCGCCGGACAGGACCTTGCCGCTGGGCGGCGCGATCGTGTTGTAGGCGCGGGCCAGGCGCGTAATGCTGTCGAGCAGGATCACCACGTCGCGCTTGTGCTCCACCAGCCGCTTCGCCTTCTCAATGACCATCTCGGCCACCTGGGCATGGCGCTGGGCCGGTTCGTCGAAGGTCGAGCTGATGACTTCGGCCTTCACCTGCCGTTGCCAGTCGGTGACTTCCTCGGGCCGCTCGTCGATCAGCAGGACGATCAGGACGATCTCCGGGTGGTTCTTGATGATCGCCCGGGCGATCGCCTGCAGCATCATGGTCTTGCCGGTCCGTGGGGCCGCCACGATCAACCCGCGCTGCCCCTTCCCGATCGGGGTGATGAGGTCCATGACGCGGGTGCAGTACTCGCCCGTGTCGTGTTCCAGATTGATCCGCTCTTCCGGATAGAGCGGGGTCAGGTTGTCGAACAGGATTTTGTCCCGCGCGATTTCGGGGTCTTCAAGGTTGATCTTCTCGACCTTCAGGAGGGCGAAATAGCGTTCGCTCTCTTTGGGGGGGCGGATCTGGCCTGAAACGGTGTCGCCGGTCCGCAAATTGAACCGCCGGATCTGGGACGGCGAGATATAAATGTCGTCCGGCCCAGGGAGGTAATTGGAATCGGGGGCGCGCAGAAACCCGAAGCCGTCCGGGAGCGTCTCCAGCACCCCTTCTCCGTATATCACCCCGTTCTTTTCGGTCTGGGCCTGAAGGATGGCGAAGATCAGCTCCTGCTTGCGGAGATTCGCGGCTCCGTCGATCTTCAGGTCCTTGGCGACCTCGTTCAACTCGGTGATGTTGCGCTGTTTCAGTTGGGTCAGATACATGACCGCCTCTTTTGCTGTCGCCCCTTGGGACATATCACTCCCTCACCTCCTATGAACAATTAAAGGACCGGACCCTGCACTCCTGGCTGAACAAACCATGTCGGCATTGAGCAATGCGGCGAGTTCCATCAATGACAGGTGATACGCTACTCTTTCTTAACGGAGCCCCGACCATCTACACGGATGAAACGCCTTGGTTTCATTAAGAACTGACCTGGGGAAGAATCACAGGGGTGGTCAGGCCTTGCACAGCCTGATCTGGGTATCAGCATAACCGTCGCCAAGCCCTTTGTCAACCCCCATGTGAAGAGCCTCCTGGAAGCCCCGCAAGAGCCGCCCGGCTGGTTTGACGAGCATCGCCCCCCCTTGTTATCATGAGCCACCTGTATGGAAGGACGGACTTTCACCCTGACCGAAGCCAAGCAGCTGCTTCCCCAGCTTGAGGAACAGTTGCTGGCCGTCAAGAAGGAGAAGGAAGTCCTGGTCCACTCCCATGGGGAGATCAAGAAGGCCAGCGCGAACGCCCAGGCCAACGGGGGCAGCTTCGCCGGCCCCCGCTATATCCGGGCCCTTGAGCATATCAGCGACAGCGTCGAGGCCATTCAGGAGATGGGGGTTCTGGTCAAGGACCTCGACGTCGGCCTGTGCGACTTTCCCTACGACATGAACGGCCATGTCGTCTACCTCTGCTGGAAACTGGGCGAGCCGGAAATCAGGTTCTGGCATGAGGTCGAGGACGGGTACGCGGGCCGCCGGCCCCTTGAAACCCTGACCGAGAGCGAAGGGTGATCTTCGCCATCATCGGGTACGACGGCCCGGACGGACAGGCCAAGCGCAAGCTGCACCGCCAGGCTCACCTCAACCGCATGGACCCGCTGAACAAGGCCGGCAAAGTGATCCTGGCGGGACCGCTCACCGACGGCGCCGGCAGCCTCATCGTCATCGAGGCCGGCTCCCTTGAGGAAGCCAAGGCGTTCGCCGCGGGCGACCCCTACGTCACTCAAGGCGTCTTCGCCCGCTACGAAGTCCACCCCTTCATGCAGGTCTATCCAACTCCCGCACGCTAAACTTCAATCAGTTCCTTCTTGGCCAGGACTTCCGAGGACTTGATTGGTTCCCGGAAGGTCATCTTCGAGTAGCAGGCGTAGGTCACATAGCAATCTTGTAGACAGTAGTCGGCGATTTCCCTGCCCCGTCCGGCCTGCCACATTTCGGCGACTTGCTTGCCGGAGCCGGACTTGGTCTCGACTCCCAGCACGCGGGCCAGCACGTCCAGCTTCACCCAGTTCCGGCTTTCCCAATTGCTCCAGACCGCGAGCGTGTCGTAGACCGGCTCGGTCCGGAACTTGGCCAGGCTGACCTCGACCGCCGGCTTGACCTGGTGAATGATCGACCGCTTCTTGATGAAGGGCAGATCGAAGCCGAGGCCGTTGTGGGTGATCAGCAGGGTCGGTCTGCATTGGCCCATCCAGGCCCAGAATTTCCGCAGCAGCTCTTTCTCCTGGCCGCCGTACCAGGCGATGGCCCCCTGCGGTTCCATGGAATCCGAGAAGGCGATCGCGCCGATGCACACGATCCGGCTGAAGCTGCCGTCGAACGAGGACCTGTCGTAGTCCTTGTCCTGCTGCGCGGCTTCGCCCGCCTCCAGGAGATTGTCGGCCTCGGCGACATCGACTCCCGCCAGCCGGGCCCATTCTTCCTTCGGAGCCTGCACCGTCTCGATGTCCAGCACCACCTTCATGAACGTTTCACTTTTTCCCCAGCAACGCTTCCACCAACGGCTGGTCGGCGGGCGGCAACGGAAATTGCTCCAGTTCCTCCGGCGCGACCCAGCGCAGGTCCTCGCACCCCAATGGACGAGGGAGCCCGCTTGCAATCGAGCATCGGAAAAAATGCAGCTCCACGGTCTTCTCCGGATAATCGTGGCGGATGACCCGGAACGGAACCGGCGGCGCGATTTCGATGTCGAGTTCCTCCCGCAGCTCCCGGCGCAGGCACTCTTCCAGCGATTCACCCGGCTCCCGCTTCCCTCCCGGAAATTCCCAGAGGCCTCCCAGGTGGACGCCTGCCCTCCTCTGCGTGATCAGATAGCGGCCCTCGCGGACGATCAGCGCCGCCGCCACCTGGATGGGCTCCGCGCCGGTCACCGCCGCACCGGCCGAAACGGATAGGTCTTGCAGAAATCCTTCATCGGGCAGAGCAGGCAATAGGGATCGCGGGCGGTGCACACCATGGCCCCGAAGTCCATCAGCGCCTGGTTGAAATCGTAGCCCTTGCCCTTCGGAATCATCGCCTCCGACAGGTCCCACAACAGGGTCTTCTGCTTTTTCGCATCGCCCTTGCCGACAAAGACCCGGTGCAGGACCCGCATCACATTGGTATCCAGGATGGGCGCGTCCTCCCTGAAGGCGAATGCCCGGATTGCGCCGGCTGTGTAGCGCCCGATGCCCTTGAAGGCCAGCAGACGTTCGGGGTCCCTCGGCAGCGTCCCTCCGTAGCGGGCGACCGATTCCCGGGCGATGGAATGGAGACGGACCGGGCGGACGTTATAGCCGAGCGGGCGCCAGGTTTTCTTCACATCCGAAAGCGGGGCCCCGGCCAGGTCTTCCATCGTGGGGTACTTGGCCAGCCATTCCCGGTACTTGGGGAGGACCCGGTCCACCTGGGTCTGCTGGAGCATGATCTCCGAAACCAGGATCTTGTAGGGCACGGCGGTCTTGCGCCAGGGCAGGTCGCGGCCATGATGCGCATACCACTTGAGCAGACGCTCCCGGAATTTGCGCTTGTGCCCGGATGAGACGGAAATCTGAGCCACAGCCCGGCGGCGCCGGGAAGATGGATGCTTGGTATCGTCCTTCAAGCCCGGGTGATTTCAGCGGCGGAGATCAGTTCCTTGGGCAGGAGGAATTCCACGTCTTCTTCGACCACCGTCACCTCCTCCACCACCTCGCCGCCGTGCGCCCGGAGATAATCGACGACTTCGGTGACCAGCACCTCGGGAGCCGACGCTCCGGCGGAGATCCCGACCGCCTTGATGCCGCGCAGCCAGGACGAATCGATGTCGGCGGTCGAGTCGATGAGGTAGGAGGGCACCCCGCAATGCTCGCCGAGCTCCCGCAACCGGTTGGAGTTGGAGCTGTTCGGGGAGCCGATGACCAGAATCACGTCCACCATCTCGGTGAGCTTCTTCACCGCGTTCTGCCGGTTCTGGGTGGCGTAGCAGATGTCCTCCTGGTGGGGCCCCTTGATCTTCGGGAATCTCTTGTGCAGCGCGCCCACGATATCCCGGCATTCATCCACGCTCAGGGTGGTCTGGGTCACATAGGACAATTGCTCGGAATTTTCGACTTGCAGGCTCTGCACATCCTGCACAGAGCTGACAAGGTGGAACTTGTCCGGCACCTGGCCCAGCGTCCCGATCACCTCCGGATGGCCGGCATGGCCGATCAGGATCAATTCGTAGCCCTGCGTATGGTCGCGGTTGACCTCGTTATGGACCTTGATGACGAGCGGGCACGTCGCGTCGATGATCTTCAGGCCGCGTCGCTTGGCCTCTTCCCACACCGACTTGGCGACGCCATGCGCGCTGAAGATCACGGTCTGCCCGTCCGGCACTTCCGTGAGTTCCTCGACGAACACCGCCCCCTTCACCTTGAGCGAGTTGACGACGTGGCGGCTGTGCACGATCTCGTGGCGGACATAGATGGGCGCGCCATAGGCCTTCAGCGACAGCTCCACGATGTCGATGGCGCGGTCCACGCCGGCGCAGAAACCTCTGGGATTGGCAAGATAGATCTTCATAGGCTAACCAGATGATTTACCGTATTCCGCCCAGGAATAGCAACTTATTTGCAACATCAACAGCTTGTGCCGATGATCCGCTGGCAGGAAGGCTGATCATACGTTCTCTCGCCGGACAGCGAGGACGATTCCCACGAGCGCAGGTACAAGGCGTCGAAAAAAGGCAGGGGTTCGCGACCCGTCGCCGGCTCGACGCCCGTCAGCTTCCCAACCACAGTAACGGGTTTTCCCGCCGGATATTGGGCGGGATTGACCGGAGGCCGGACAACCACCAGAAACTCTCCTTCCGACAGCCCTCCCAGGTTCGGACTGTATCGGTAGTCGACATTATGTTCATGGATCAGCATTTTCGTCGCGCCCGGAAGGTCCGTCCGTTCGCTCACCGTTCCGCCCAACAGGAGGACCTTGCCTCGATACCGTTCCGGGGCTCGCTTGGCATCGGCAAACGTAAGGTTCTGGTCAACCTGCTTTGTGAACTCCGAGGGAATCGTCGAGCACGACGCCAGCAGGACGGCAACGCACCCGACCGGGAGCACAAACCGACGCACGCGTTTCATATAACCCTCCACGGACGGGACTCGAACCGCAGGACTCTTCGTTTCACATGTGCAGGGTTGGCGCGCCCGCCCGGATTCGAACCGGGGACCCTCAGCTTAGAAGGCTGATGCTCTATCCAACTGAGCTACGGGCGCGCGTAAGCGGCATTGCATATCCGGCACGTTTGATCGAAGTGCCGGCCCAACAAGTTCGGTGTGGTCGGGGCGAGAGGATTTGAACCTCCGACAGCCAGCTCCCAAAGCTGGTGCGCTACCAGGCTGCGCTACGCCCCGACGTCAACTCGCCAGAATGATCGTCCTTGCCCTGTCCAACGCGCGCCGACGGTGACTGATGCGGTTCTTCTCGTCGGCCGTCAACTCCGCCAGCGTCTTGCCGGCCTCCGGCACATAGAAGACCGGATCGTAGCCGAATCCACCGCTCCCGGCCTGCGACTCGGTGATCCGGCCGCGCAACTCGCCCTCCACTACCTGCTCTCGCCCGTTCGGGTCCACCAACGCAATCACGCATACGAACCGGGCTTCCCGCCGAGACGGCGGCACCCCTTCGAGGAGGAGCAACAGCTTTCGCACGTTGTCCTGAAACGTACACCCCTCGCCCGCAAATCGAGCCGCGTAGAGACCCGGCTTTCCCCCCAAAGCGTCCACCTCAAGCCCGGTGTCATCGGC
>SCTG01000177.1 GCA_004298335.1 Nitrospirota bacterium | reverse complement strand
CACGCAGAAGACGCTGGCGCACCTGGACCGTTATGAAGCCACACTGGATGTGGACATCGTGGTGGGGCCCTATTACCCGTTCGAGGAGGAGCTGAAAAAATATCGCGGGCCGCACCGGCTCGCCGTCCATCGGCGCGTGCCCTCGCTCGCCCCGCTGATGGCCCAGGCCGACCTGATGATCTCCGCGACGGGCGTGACCGTCCTGCAGGCCTGCTGCATGGGCGTGCCGCTGCTCGTGATTCAAACGCAGGACAACCAGCGGGAGCTGTGCCGGACCATGGAGCGCGAAGGCATCGCGTCCTGCGCGCGGGCGGACGCGTCGGTGGATCGGCCCGCAGGCGAGGGTCCGTTCGACGGGATGTTCATGAGCGCGGGCGATCCGGACGTCAGGCGCGAGCGCTCGCTGAAGGGCCGCCGGCTGGTGGACGGCGCGGGCGCGTCCCGCGTGGCGGACGTGCTGGTCTCGGCCAATCTCAGGCAGGAGGTGCGAACTTGAAAAAAGTCCTGGTGGTGTGCGCCCATCCGGGCGATGAGATTCTGGGCTGCGGCGGCACGCTCGCGCTGCACGCGCAGCGCGGGGACGACGTTCGCGTCGTGGTGCTGGGCGACGGCTGGACGTCCCGGATGAAGTCGCTGGAGAAGGGACTGGAGTCCGTGGACCTGAACGTGCTGGAGAAGCAGGGGCGTGAGGCGCTGGCGATCCTCGGGGTCAAAGAGGTCCAGTATCACCGCTTTCCCGACAACCGGTTCGACAACGTGCCGCTGCTCGACCTGGTGAAAGTTCTCGAGCCCGTCAAGGACCGGTTCGCCCCGGACGTCGTGTACACGAATTCGCCGTTCGACCTCAGCGTGGACCAGGAGAAGACCTGCCGCGCCGTGGTGACGGCGTTCCGTCCCCAGCCGCACGACAATCACGCCGACCTGTACTCGTTCGAGGTGCTCTCCTCCACGGAATGGAACCTGATCGACCGGACGCGGGCGTTCACGCCGACGTACTTCGTGGACATCGAGGCGACGCTGCCGCTGAAGCTGAAGGCGTTCCAGCGGCTGGAGACGGAGGTCCGGGCCTGGCCGCACTCGCGCTCGCTGGACTCCATCGACCATCACGCGAAGAGCCGGGGCGCGTCGGTCGGCGTGCCCGCGGCGGAGGCCTTCGTGCATTTACGTTCGGTGAAGGACGGCAAGTCCATCTAAGGGGAGGGTCCGCGCGTGAACTCATCCGACAATCGGGTCCTGGTGGTCGCGGCGCATCCCGACGATGAAGTGCTCGGGTGCGGCGCCACGATCGCGCGCCTGGCCCGCGAAGGCGCGGAAGTGTACATCGCCATCCTTGGCGAAGGAATCACCTCGCGTTATGAAAAGGAGGAACGGCCCGATCAGAAGCTCCTCGAGAAGCTGCACGCGGCCAGTCGGCGGGTCGCGATGCTGCTCGGCGCGAAGGATCTCTCCATGCACAATCTGCCGGACAACAAGTTCGACACCGTGCCGCTGCTGGATGTCGTGAAGCTCATAGAAGAAGTCGTGAAGGAGGTACGGCCCCGGGTGGTGTACAG
>SCTG01000176.1 GCA_004298335.1 Nitrospirota bacterium | reverse complement strand
GCGTCTGGCCGAGTCGGGGCCGGAGCAGGCGGTCCGGGCCGATCCGGTTCTCGCGAAGGGCCTCAACCTCGCCAACGGTCGGGTGACCTGCCGCGGAGTGGCGGAGGCCCATGGCATGCCGTTCAATCCTTGAGTCGGGGCGTAGCGCAGACTGGTAGCGCACTGCGTTCGGGACGCAGGGGTCGGAGGTTCAAATCCTCTCGCCCCGACCAATTCGATAGAACGCCGCTCGGCCGAGACCTCGCGGCTACGGAAGCCGCAGGCGCTCCCGGCTTGCCATGACTTCTTCTCCTGACTCTTCCGACCTCGTCGCCGCCGAGATTTTCGTCTCCGGCATGGTGCAGGGCGTCGGCTACCGGTTTTTTGCGCAACGCGCGGCGGAAGACTTGAACGTGTCCGGCTGGGTGCGCAACCTGCCGGACGGGCGGGTGCAGGCCGAGGTGGAGGGGCCGCGCCCGCGCGTTGAAGAGTTGCTCGTCCGTCTCCGCGTCGGGCCGCGGCTGTCCTCGGTGACCGACGTCGCGGTGACGTGGAAGGCGGCAAGCGGATCGGCGCGCGGTTTCATGGTCAAACCGTGATCCAGGCGACACGATGAGATAGGAAAGATTTTTCGGGTTTGTTTGATTGACAGGCCTTCCTGCCTCCCCCTATACTCTGCCCCCACATGAATTACAAAAAGCTCATCCGCGAGGTCCCGGACTTCCCCAAGCCGGGGATTTTGTTCTACGACATCACGACGCTGCTCAAGGACCGCGAGGCCTTCAAGAGCATCATCGGGGACCTGACGGCGCTCTATCGGACTTACAAGGTGGCCAAGGTCGTGGGAATCGAGTCGCGGGGGTTCATCCTGGGGGGACCGCTGGCGCACCAGCTGGGCGCCGGCTTCGTGCCCGTCCGCAAGCCGGGCAAGCTGCCGGCCGACACCTTCGAGGTCAAATACAACCTGGAATACGGGTCCAATTCGCTGGCGGTGCACCGGGATTCGATCGCGATGGGCGAGCGGGTGCTGATCGTGGACGATCTGCTCGCGACCGGCGGAACGGCCGCCGCGACGGCCAACCTGGTCCGCCAGCTTGGAGGGGAAATTGTGGGGCTGGCCTTCCTCGTCGAGCTGCTGTCGCTCAAGGGGCGCGCGCAGCTCGACGGCTGCGAAGTGCAGGCCCTGATCCAGTACTGACGCCGATGGTGACCCACCGCATCTCGTCGGGCGGCGTCGTCTTCAGACCGGCCGGGGCGGCGCACGAGGAGGCCGAGGTGGCATTGATCCGGGTGGCCCGTTCCGACGGCCACGCGTGGGCGCTGCCGAAAGGCTGGGTCGAAAAGGGGGAGGACCTCGAACAGACGGCCGTGCGGGAAGTGCGCGAAGAGACCGGGCTCGACGCCCGGATCCTTCGCAAGCTGGGCGAGATCACCTATGAATTCTATTCCAAGGCCGATCGGAGCCGCGTGCTCAAGACGGTGCACCTGTTCCTGCTGGAATGCTTCGGCGGCAATACGGCCGACCATGACGACGAAGTGGAGGAAGTCCGCTGGTTTCCGTTCGGTGACGCGGTGAAGATGCTGACGTACAAGAACGAGCGCGACATGCTCGAGAAGGCCATTGGGCTCATTCAAGGAGGAGGGCAGTCCGCATGACTGTGAAGTCCAAGCCTCGCCGCGTGGCGAAGGCAGCCATAAAGACGAAGCCGAAGGCGAAGGCCGCGGCGAAGAGCAAGGCAAAAGCCCCAACCAAGGCTAAGGTCAACTCCAAGGCCAGGGTCGCGGTCAAGGCCCAGGCCAAGCCCGCGACGTTCGCGCCCAAGGCGAAAACCGCGCCGCCCGTGAAGGATGCGGCCTCCAGCATGCGGAAAGACATTCTCAAGAAGATCCTGGTGGACCGTCGCCAGGAGGTGATGAAGGAGATCGACGGACTCCTCGGCAACCGCATGTCGGATGAATATCAGCGGCGCGTGGACTCGGCGCCCGACGTCGGCGACCAGGCGCTCCTCGACACCGAGCGGGTCCGGGACATCTCCCTGCTGGAGATGCGCAACAAGATGCGGCAGCAGATCGACGAGGCCCTGGCCAAGCTCGAAGAAGGGAGCTACGGCCGCTGCGCCGATTGCAAAGTCGAGATCAGCGAAAAACGATTGCGCACCGTTCCGTTCGCCCGGCGGTGCGTCGCGTGCCAGTCCAAGCAGGAACTCCTCGAGAAGATCGAGATGGAGCCGGAGGAACAAGAGCCCTGACCGCATGAGAGCACCGCTTCTCGCGATCGCCCTGGCTGGCCTGACGGCGGCGGCGTCGGCCTGGGCGCTGACCGGCGATGAGGAGAACAGCGTTGCGATCTACCGCCGGCTGAACGCCGGCGTCGTCAACATCACCAACCGCGCCGTCGCCTACGACTTTTTCTTCAACCCGGTCCCCAGCGATTCCTCCGGTTCCGGTTTCATCCTCGATCCCCAGGGACGCATCCTGACCAATCACCATGTGGTGCAGGGGGCTCAACGGCTGGAGGTGAGCCTCTCCGACGGGTCCAAATGGGTCGCGAAGCTCATCGGGGCGGATCCCGTGACCGACCTGGCGGTCCTGCAGATCAAGGCGCCGGCGGACGCGTTGACCGTGATTCCATTGGGCGATTCCTCCGCGCTCCAGATCGGGCAAAAGGTCCTGGCCATCGGCAACCCATTCGGACTCGAGCACAGTCTGTCGGCGGGGATCATCAGCTCGGTGCGCAAATTCGTGAAAACCGGCGCGACGGAACTCGAGGACGTCATCCAGACCGACGCCGCGATCAATCCCGGCAATTCGGGAGGTCCGATGCTCGATTCCGAGGGGCGGGTGATCGGCATCAACACGGCGATCTTCTCAACATCCGGCGGCAACATCGGGATCGGGTTCGCCATTCCTGTCAACACCGCGAAGCGGGTGGTGGCGGACATTCTCACCCGCGGCTATGTCGTCTATCCCTACCTGGGCGCCGACACGCAGACCCTGACGCCGGCGCTGGCCCGCGCCCTCGACGTGCCCGTCGATCAGGGGACCATCGTGGTCCGGATCGCGCGGGGCAGTCCCGCCGCGAGGGCCGGGCTGAGAGGGGGGACCCAGCAGGTGGTCATTGGCAACGCGATCGTGGTCGTCGGCGGCGACATCGTGACCATCGCGGACGGCATGAAGATCCTCACCTCGGAGGGCCTGCGGCGGCTGGTCCGCAAGCACCAGCCCGGCGAGACCATGAAGCTGGAGATTCTCAGGCAGGGGAAGCGGATGGAACTCGAGGTAAAGCTCGGAGAGCTGCCTCATTGAAACGCGCTGTCGTGTTGTGCAGCGGCGGGCTGGACTCCACGGTCGCGGCCGCCGAAGCCCGTGCCGCCGGGTATGAGCTCTATCTCTTGTCCGTGAATTACGGCCAGCGGCACGTCGTCGAACTGGCGCGGATGCCCGAGATCGCCGCGGCGCTGGGCGCCAGGCGCCACCTTGTGGTGGACGTCGATCTCCGCGCCATCGGCGGGTCGGCGCTCACCGATGCCCTGCCGGTTCCCAAGGATCGTCCGGATGAGGCGATCGGCGCCGGCATCCCGCCCACGTATGTTCCCGCCCGCAACACCATCTTTCTTTCGCTGGCCCTGGGGTGGGCGGAAGTGCTGGGCGCGGACGCGATTTACATCGGCGCCAATGTGCTCGACTACAGCGGCTACCCGGACTGCCGGCCGGAATTTCTCGAAGCCTTCGAGGCTCTGGCAAGGCGGGGGACGAAGGTCGGCGCGGAAGGCGGGCAGATTCGCGTGGTCGCGCCCTTGCTCCGGATGACGAAGGCGGATATCATCCGGAGAGGGGTGGCGCTCAAGGCGCCGCTCCAGTTGACCCACAGCTGCTACGATCCGGACGCGCAGGGCCGGGCCTGCGGGCGCTGCGACAGCTGCCGTCTGCGGCGCAAGGGCTTTGCGGAGGCGCAGGTGGCGGACCCCGCGCCCTACGTCCGGCAGTAGGAAGGACACGGCGCGTGTACGGCATCTCCCCTGAAGAGTTCTTCATGTACCTCACCATCGGGCTGATCTTTGTGATCCCGATTTCGGTCCGGGTCTATCGGCGCCTGATGCTCGGCCGGCTCAAGGCGCAGCTCCGGGACAAGGGCCAGACGCCGTGAGGCGTGCCGCGCGCCTCACGGGAATAGGACGCGTCTCGGCGCGTCCGGGGTGGGCGGGTGTGATTGGCTGCGCGGTCATCGGGTTCGTGCTCCTGCTGGCTGTGCCCGCCGCTGACGCGGCGCCTTCCTCCGGCGCGGACGGCGAGCTCACGGCGCTGCTCGTCCGCTACTACAGCGCGCTGAAGAAGGAACGGTGGGGCGAGGCGTTCGGGCTGTTGCACGAACGGCTGAAGAAAGGCATGAACGTCCAGAGCCCGCAGGAGCTCGCCGTCCGCAGCATCGTCGCGCAGCAGAACCTCATCGCGGGCTTCCGCCGGTTCGACAATCTTGAGGTAGCCAGGACCGAGGTCGACCTGACCTCCATCAAAGGGATGGTCACGGGCGCCGGCGACGGCAACGTGGCGGGACAGGTGGTGTACGACCTCGTGGTCTTTCCGATCGGGAAGGGCCGCCCGCTGATGTACCGCGTGGTCATGGACGTGGGCCTCGCGCAGGGGCAGATCATCCGGCTGAGCCAGGCGTCCATGGTCCGCATCGACCCCGGCTCCGTCGGCGACGTACTGTAGCATTCCGGTTGATGCTCGCTTGTGCTTGTGCTAATATCTGCACATGTACAGAAATAAGAACAGGAGCATGTCATGAATGCGATCTCGTA
>SCTG01000175.1 GCA_004298335.1 Nitrospirota bacterium | reverse complement strand
GCCTCCAACCAGGAACTGTCGATCAAAGAATCACGCCTCGACCGAATCGACGGCAATAAGGTCACGTGGATCGTCGATGCCACCATCCTCGGTCAGGCCACGCCGGTGAACTTCACCTTCGACATGCAGGAAAACGCCGACGGCAGCCTGAAGGGCACGTTGACGGCCCTGGGAAGCAATTTCGCCCGCGTGCCGGTCACGATGACGCGAAGCTGATCGCTCTCATCCTCGATCAAAAAAACTTCATTCGTTCGATTTTCCCGCGCGCGAGATGCGGTAATTACTCTTCTTATCTCGATGGTGATAGCGCCGCGTGGGTTCACCTCTCATTCCGCGCGGAATCTCCGCTGTGTTGTGCTCATAGCCTTTACTCTTGCTCACCGTTCCGCCGGAATCGAAGATTGTTCATAAGGCCTCGATTCGGCGAGGGTTGGGGCGGTTAGCCGGCTGAGGCGGTCTTATGCCGGAGCAAGCATGGATTCGAGCACGACGAGCGCCCGGTGTGGGGTTGGCGATTTTGAGCCGGGGGATTTCAACCATCCCGACGGGACCGCCGATCGGCATACGCTCTTGGCGGTGAAATATCATGGTACAATTGTGACGTGACTCCGATCGATCAAGGGCACCGAAACTTCATCCCGACACCTTTGATTGGTTGATTGGTCCTGCGGGCGAAGAGAAATAGGTGACTGTCCCGAATGGCACTGCCGTATGTAGACGGATGGTGGTGCGCATAAGGGGAGCGTCCGCGCGGGTTTCGCTAGCTGCTCGAGCAGGGCGATGGTATTCTTCTTCGGCGCGGCCAGGAGCCGGTTATGTTGTTTGCCTTCCTCGGCCGATGATTTTGGGTAGCCCTCCTTGGCTTGACGTTCCACCAAAGCCAGGGAGGGCTTTTTCATGGATAGCGTAGAGGCTCATCGCCGCCCACGAAAGAATCGTTTTGACACCGTCTCCGAACCGTTTCTGCAACAATCGGGTCTGCCGTTCGCCGAGGTTCTGAGCGGCGAGACCATCGAGAGAACCTTCGCTCAACAGGATGGGCTGTTCGCGGAAGACGACATCTTCTCCACGCCGATCGTGCTGTGGGCCTTCCTGGCCCAGGTGTTGCGGGGCGGCAAGGGGGCGGCCTGCGCGTCGGCCGTCGCGGACATCGCCACTTACATGCAGCAGACCGGTGGCCGCGTGCCCTCGGGCGACACCGGAGATTATTGTCGTGCCCGATCCAAGCTGAACCTATCGGCCTTGCGTGAACTGGTGGTGGAGGCGGCCCAGCAATTACAGGAGGGCGCCGATTCCTCGTGGCGCTGGCATGGGTTGGACGCCCAGCTCATCGACGGGTTCACCTTCACCCTGCCCGACACACCGGAGAACCAGGAGGAGTTCCCGCAACAGAAGAACCAAAGCCCAGGCGTCGGGCTTCCCATCGCCCGGGCCTGCGCGGTGTTGTCGCTGGCCACGGCGGCGATCCATGATCTGAACATCGGGCCTTACCAAGGCAAGGAAACCGGCGAGAGTGCTCTCCTGCGTGGAATCCTGGATGGCCTGCAGCCCGGAGACGTGGCCGTCTTCGATCGCTACTTCTGTTCCTTCATGATGCTCGCCATGCTGCGGCTGGGCGGGGTTCACTTCTGTGCCCGTCTGCATCAGCGCCGCCCCGGCGACTTCCGCCAGGGCAAACGTCTGGGCTACGACGATCGCTTGGTCACCTGGACGCGGCCGAAGAGGCCTCCCTGGATGTCCGAGGAATGGTACGAGCAGATTCCGGAGACGATGACGCTGCGCGAGGTGCGGTTCCAGGTGACCGTTCCCGGTCGGCGGACCGAGACTCTTATCGTGGTCACGTCGTTGATCGACCCGGCGGCCTACCCCAAAGAAGACATCGCGGAACTGTACGGCTTTCGGTGGAATGCGGAGCTGGACATTCGGGATATCAAGCAGACCCTGGGCCTGGATCACGTCCGCTGCAAGACGCCGGACATGGTTCGCCGGGAACTCTGGGTGACCCTGCTGGCCTACAACCTGATCCGTAAGCTGATCGCCACGGCGGCGGCGGTTCACGCCAAACAGCCGCGCCAATTGGGCTTCACTCTGGCGTGCCAGACGATCTTGTCGTCGTGGATGCTGTTGGCCACGGGAGCGTGTCGCGACGCGTGCCAACTGTGGCGTCTGGCATTGGAGCGGATCGCCGCCAACGAAGTCGCCAACCGCCCCGGCCGCATCGAGCCCAGGGTCATCAAACGCCGGCGCCACCGTTACCCGCTGATGCGCGTCTCGCGC
Organism: Nitrospirota bacterium; assembly: GCA_004298335.1. Lineage (GTDB taxonomy): Bacteria > Nitrospirota > Nitrospiria > Nitrospirales > NS-4 > SCTG01. The sequence continues at coordinate 166 of SCTG01000175.1, read as the reverse complement.
CAAAAACTCCGGCAGGCCGTGCTCGACTCGCCATGACCCGCTCGGTCATCCACAAGGACGGCAGTGCCATTCGTGCCTGTCCCTCATTATCAAATTATCCTTTTTTTCCATCGAAAGCGAACTCCTTAATCGGTACCCCGCACTCTGGGCACACACCGCTTGTGTT
>SCTG01000174.1 GCA_004298335.1 Nitrospirota bacterium | reverse complement strand
TTCCGATCTAGCAGGCGGAGGGGCGAATCAGATGTCTGGGCCCATTCCTCGAACAGCATGGCCGCCGCGTTCCAGAGTATCTCGGTCTGGTCCGTCGAAGTGTCGAGCGTCGTTCGGCGGGTGAGAGTGGTGAAATCCGGCAGGCGAAGCTTGAGGACAATCGTGCAGGCCCGAAGGCTGTGTCGGCGCAATCGCCGGGCCACTTGTTCGGTCTGTTCCAGCAAGACAGCGCGCAGCCGGTCACGATCCTGAACGTCTTCTGGAAACGTCACCTCATGACTGATGCTGCGGGCCTCGCGGTCGGTGACGACGGGTCGATCATCAATCCCTCGCACAAGGCGGAAGAAGTGCGCTCCGGCTTCACCAAAATGGTCCTGGAGCTGCGGCTCGCTCAGGCGCCGGGCATCGCCGAACGTGCGGATGCCGAGCTGCTCGAACCTCGGCAGCGTGGCCCTGCCGACGCCCCAGAGGCAGCTGATCGGCAGCGGATCAAGAAACGCCCGGACTTCGCCGGCCTGCACAACGACCAGGCCATCAGGCTTCTGCTGGTCGCTGGCAAGCTTGGCGATGAACTTGTTCGGAGCAACGCCGACCGAGGCGGTCAGCCCCGTGGCCTGCAGTATGCGCTGCCTGAGACCCCGGGCGATCCGCTCGGCGGGACCGAGAAGCCGGATCGAGCCGGTCGCGTCGAGGAAGGCCTCGTCGATCGACAGAGGCTCCACGAGGGGCGTGAACTGCTCCAGGATCTCGAACACCTGTCGCGAGACCTCGAGGTACCGTTCCATACGTGGGGGGATCACGACCGCCTGCGGGCAGAGCCGGATGGCCTGGGCCATCGGCATGGCGCTGTCGCAGCCGAACGGGCGAGCCTCGTAGCTGGCGGTTGAAACGACGCCGCGGCTTTGCGGACTGCCGCCGACCAGTACAGGCTTGCCGCGCAACTCCGGATGATCGTGCTGTTCGATGGCGGCGTAGAACGCGTCCATGTCGACGTGCAGAATGTGGCGTTCCGTTGAAGCCATGCTGTTCATGATATACGAGGGCTCATCCCGGGCATCCCTGCCGATCGAACCGCCCACTCCTCGGCCATCACTCGGGATCGTAAGTCGCGGTGAACCAGTTCAGGGAGTGCGATCGGATTGCTGCCTACCGACCCGACCTGAAGTTGCGTCAGCGGCACAGCAGGGACGGAGCCCGGGCTTTCCAATAAACCTCGAGACCGGATCAAGCCCTCCGAAACCGGATCCCGCCGGCAGGGGGCTCAAATTGGAAATGCGCACGCGATTCGGCGCATAATATCGGGGAGATCGCACGATGAATATTGCCCCGACGAGCGCCAGTTCCGAAAACCCCGCCCAAGGGAAGCTCGTGGTTTTTGAGCCTCGCGAAGGAGAACCCGGCGATGTCTGGTCACGCGAACACGGCACCCTGTCGCTTCCGGATGGGTGGGCGTTCCTTGAGCCGGGCAACACATTCGTCACGCGTCACGTGAAGAAGGGTCCACATTGGGTTTTGATGGGCAAGCACAGCAGAAGAGGCGGCTACACGCCAACGCTTGGTGTATACGCCCCGGGTGCGACAATCGCCGAGGCCCGACGGCTGGAACAAGCGACGACGGAACAACGTGAACGGAAACGCAAGAAATCCCAAATCCAGCGGGCCGCGAAGGAGCAGAAGTACCGGCAGAACTTTGAAAAGGCTTGTTTCGACTTCCTGGATTTCGTTCATGAGCACGCCGAACTGGCCAAACAAATCGCTCGGGAGGCAACCGATCAAGCCTGCCAAGTATCCAGCGGCCGGGTTGGGAGGACCGCAAAACTAGAATTGACCAAGAAGGTGGAGCTCGCCGTCCGCGCCTATCTTCGTCACAATCACACGGATTACGAAGAGTGGCTCTCCTATGGAACAGACGAGGAGGAGCATCGCGGCCTGAAGGCGGGGGCCGCCGTGCTCGCGTGCCGGTCCTCGAAAGCCCGCTTCTCCTTGGTCTCGCCCCAGAACACCTCGTAGTTCCGGTTGCTGTTGAACGGCGGGTCGATGTAGATCAGATCGACGCAGCCATCCGGCAGCTTGCGCAACTGGTCGAGATTGTCGCCGCAGTAGATGACGCGGGTGTCGAGCAGCGACGAAGCCCGTCCGACGGGCGCGCGGAGGGACGCTTACTGTCGTGTGTGTCTCGTTCGGGTGGCTTCGACGCGACGGGCGCCGTTCTCTTTTTCGCCATGATCGCCAAGCCTATCGTGCGGCCCGGCGGCCACGCAACCCAGCAGCGCGCCGTCGCATAAGGCGTCAAGAGTTCCGCGTCCGGCGCGCGGTGCGCGCCCTTCATCATTCCTCCATCCAGTCACGGGCAGGTTCCGTTCAGCAGCCCGGTGACAAACGCGGGAATGTCCTGCCCGTCGAAAAGTCCGTCGGCGTTGAAGTCCGCGCGGCAAACACTCACACCCGTGCCGCTGATGGTCACGCTCACCGGCCCGGCGTTGGAGAGGAACATCAGGTTCTGGCTGAAGGGGCCGATGGCGGTGGGGTGAAAGGTGTAGGGGCAGGCGGTGTAGGCGTTCTGTTTGAGGCCGCTGAAGATGCCCGTGCCGACGCGCGCGAACGGGGCCGACGCGGCGGGGAACTGGCCATTGATGAAAGACCCGGCATCGCCCGTATTCTGGATGATCATGCTGACGGTGACGCCAGAGCCGACGGGGATCGAGCCGCAATCGAGGTTGGTCGGTGCGAGCACTGGCCGCGCGAACGAAATCACGCCGACGCCGGCGTACCCACCGTTGCCACCCTGGCCCCCCCGCACCGAGATGGTGCTCGTGTCCGGGTTGATCATGGCCTGAATCGCGACACGTCCGCCGCCGCCACCGCCCGCACCAGTCATCCCGTCGCCACCTCCCGCATCCACGATGCCGCCGAACATGACCGACACGCCATGAAGGAGGATGGCGCCGCCGCTCCCGCCGCCGATCGAGTTTGGTGTGGAGGCATAGCCGCCGTGCGCTTGGATCATGCCGCCACCAGCGACCGCAAGGGTGCCGATCGCCCCGAACTCGACCGCTCCTCCTCCTCCTCCTCCGAAAGAATCGCCTCCGAGGGTGCTGCCTCCGCCTCCGCTCCCACCCGCGAGTTGATAGTTGGGCTGCACGCCGTTCGCCGGTCCGCCTGTGCCGCCGCTGTTATTGCCCGGGGCGCCGGCGCCGCCGAAGCCACCGCCGCCACCGATGGAGCCGCCACCGCCGCCTCCGGCTCCGCCGCCCGGCGCGATGCTGTAGCCACCACCACTCGCACCCACACCACCAAATCCCCCGAGCCCGAACACCGATTCGCCCTTGGGATCAATCGCGGAATTGGCGACAGAATGTATGCATTCCCAAGAGGCGTCAGGTTTTTCGAACTCCTACGACGATCAAGCCGACTCCGCCGACCAGCGCCGCGCCACCGAGGATGGGCGACA
>SCTG01000173.1 GCA_004298335.1 Nitrospirota bacterium | reverse complement strand
GGTTGGCATTCTTGATGTCAACCCAGTGATTGGTCATCGCGCCGCGGCCGAACGTCGGGGCCAGACTGGCCACCGTGGGGCCGTGTCAAACGCGCGCTTGATTGTCGAACGCCAGTATCCCGAGACTGCGGACGACCTTGTGCGTGATATAGCCGGATTCGCAGCTCGAGGCCGAGGCGGCAAGGAACCCCGTGCTGAGCCAGCGGTTGACCGTAGCCCCGTCGGCGTTCTTCGCGATGAAATTCTTGTCGCGATCGTCCTTTATGAGCCGCGCGATCCGGTCGAAGGCCTCGTCCCAGGAGATACGCACGAACTTGTCCGATCCGGGGGCGCGGTATTCGGGGTGCTTGAGCCGGTTGGGGCTGTGCACGAAATCGAGCAGGCCCGCGCCCTTGGGGCAGAGCGTGCCGCGATTCACCGGGTGATCCGGATCGCCCTCGATATGAATGATTTCGGCCGGCGCGTTCTTGGCCTTGTCGCCGAGGCTGTACATCAGGATGCCGCAGCCGACCGAGCAGTACGGACAGGTGTTGCGTGTCTCCGTGGTGCGGGCCAGCTTGTACTGGCGCACCTCGGCGAGCACTTGGGTGGACGAGAATCCCAGTACCGCGAGGCTCGCAACGCCCGATGTACTGAGTCCGGCTGCACTAAGTGCACTGAATTGGAGGAACTGCCGTCTGGTTACAGAGGCCATCGCGTTTCTCCTTTCCATTTCATCTCATCGCCCATACGGGTTGTTATGCGGTGTTATATCCTCCCCATATTTCGTAATACCACGTGCTTATTCTACCCCTTTTTTCTGAAACGCAACAGATGGCCTTTTTGCCAGGACACGTGAGGCACCATACAGCTACAGCCAAGCAAAAGACGGGCCGCTCCGCCGGCGAGAAAAGTCCAATAAGAATATTGAGTGGTTAGCGAATACGCGCTGTCATGGACAAGCGAGCAGATTGGCCGGGAACAGCTATGGCATGGTGGTTGCACTGATCGGAAGAAATCGTAGCTGCTCAAAGAGTCGGGGGCAGCAGGCTGACTTGACGCTGATCACAATTATCAATGGTGCCGCAGTGTTTCTTTCAAATTTCCGCATCGAGCGCACGTCTCCATTTTTATCAGTTTCATCCACCTTGATTTCCAGATCGCCAATAACCAGAACCGCTCTCCGGGAACGGTGACCGAAGCTTTTTGCGCCAAACATTCAAAACAGAAAGGCATGTCAGGATTTTCTTTCAGAAAATCCATGGCTCTCTGCTCAACGATCATTGGGCAGCCCTACAACAACTAGCGCCCCTTGTCGGCCGGCGGCTTCGCCGGCTGGTCGTCCGTCTTCTTGTAATCGCCGATGACGCCCTTCAGCGGACAGACCGTGAACATCGGACATTTCTTGCAACCGACTGCCAGAGCAATGGGACAGAGCGTCATGTCACGTCTCCTTTGTTTGGCGTTTGCTTAGTTCTATCTTACTCCCCGACGCGCACGAGCAGGCCCTTTTCCTTGCAGGCCGCGAACATCAAGTGGAACCAGAAGACCAGCGCGGCGAGGTACATCGCGTTCAGGCCGACGGCCCAGACCAGTTCGGATGTCGGAAACACGCCGGTGGTGATCACCGCGCGCATCCCCTCGAAGACGTGCGCCGCCGGATTCATCTGCGCGATCGCCTGGAGCCAGCCCGGCAGGACGGACATTGGATAGAAGACGCAGGAGATCGGCTGGAAGAGAAACACCAGGCCCCAGGCCAGCACCTCCACCTCCTGCCCGTACCGCATGATGAGGCCTGTCGTCAGGACGCCGACGCACCAGCCCGCGACGATGAGGTTGAGGACGAAGGGAATCAGCGACAGGCCGATCACGAACACGTTGAAGGAATAGAACGCGAACGCGGCCAGCACCGTCACGCAGGACACCGTCAGCACCTTGCCCACGCTCAGAGCCATGGTCGCGGCCAGGAACTCCCCCGGCGTCAGCGGGCTGGCGAACAGGTTCATGAGGTTGCGCGACCAGATCTCCTCCAGGAACGAGATCGTGATTCCCTGCTGGGCGCGGAACAGCACGTCCCACAGGATCAGCGCGCCCAGGAAGAACAGGACGAAGTTCGGCAGCGCCTCCTTGAACTGCTGGAGATAGAGCGTGATGAAGCCCCAGATGACCAGGTCCACGAAAGGCCAGTAGATGATCTCCAGCAGGCGGGGAAAGCTGCGCTTGTAGAGGCACAGGTGGCGGTACAGCAACGCGGTGATGCGATGGAGCTTCATGGCCGGCTCGCGCCCGGCGATGGGTCCCGAGCGAGCTTCAGGAAGACCTCCTCCAGGTCGGTCTCCCCATAGCGCGCCTTGATCACCTCGGCCGTCCCCTCCGCGACGATCCGGCCCCGCTGGAGGAAGATGATCCGGTCCGACATCTCCTCCATCTCCCGCATGTTGTGCGAGGTGTACAGCACGGTGAGCCCGGCCGTGCGGCGGATTTCCTTGATGAGCGAGCGCGTCTTGTCCGCGATGTCGGGATCGAGGCTCGCGGTCGGCTCGTCGAGGAACAGGACCTGCGGCTCGGTCAGAAAGGCCTTGGCGAGCGAGAGCCTGGTCATCTGGCCCGAGGAGAGCTTGCGCGTGACCTTCGCCCGGAACTCCTCCATCTCGAACCGCTTGACGACGTCGTCGATGCGGGACGCGATCCGGTCCAGCCCGTAGAGCCGGGCGACGACCCAGAGATTCTCCTCGACGGTCAGAGCCTGCGGCATCGAGACGTAGGTCGAGGAGAAGTTCACCCTGCCCAGGATCTCCTCCCGGTGGCGGTCGAAGGGCAGGCCGAACATGGTGATGTCGCCGTCCGTCGGCGTGATCAGCCCCAGCAGCATCTGGATCGTGGTCGTCTTGCCGGCGCCGTTCGGCCCCAGCAGGCCGAGAATCTCGCCTTTGCGGATCTCGAACGACACGCCGTCCACGGCCGTGAACGAGCCGAAGCGCTTGGTCAGATTCCGGACTTGGACGATGGGTTCGGACATGGATTCAGCGGCCGGCTAGAAGAGCAGCTCGGACAGGTTCTCGCTCACGTGGCACGTGAGGCACTTGCGGCTCAGGACCTTGCCCTCGTACTCGGTCTTCCCGTCGTGACAACGGAAGCAGTCCTGCTCGCGGTGCGCCTTGACCATCGTCGCCTCGATGGCCGTCTTCTCCGCCTTGGGCAGGTCGTCCATCTTGATGTGCCCGCGCGGGACCACGATCTTGTAGTCCTTGTAGGGCTTCGCGTGCACGACGGTGGCGTGGCAGGTCGTGCAGCCCTCGCCCTTCCCGCGCTTCTTGAACGCCTCCATGTGCTTGCGGTGCTCCATGATCAGGCCGGCCTTCTTGAGCGGCCCCGGCAGGTCCCGCGTGGTGATCTCGGAGATGCGCAGCATGTTCTGGTGGCAGGACAGGCAGACTTCCGTGTGGACGGTCGCCTTCAGGTCCTCCGGCTTCTTGGGCGTCCCGAAAAACGTGATCAGCACGTCGTGGGTGCCCTTGATGGCCTTGTCCTGGATGAACCCCTCGAGCGTCGGCCGGACGTGGCAGGCCACGCAAGTCACGTCCTTGTGGGAGGACGTGACCCAGGAATCGTACGAGGGCTTGATGGTGTGGCAGGTGGCGCAGAAGGTCGGCGCGTTGGTGAGGGGGATCGCGACGGCGCCCGCGACCGCCCCGAGGACCGCCAGCGCGATCGCGATCAGGACGATCTTGGGGATGTGGAATTGCATCAGCCGGACCGGCCGCTCCTGCGCGGGAAGCGCTTGGTGATCACGGCGGCCACACCGGCGACGTCATCGGGGTCCAGCAGGGGCACGCCCGCAGGGACACGGTCGAGCGGCTTGTTGGACACCATCGCCAGCAGGCCCTCGGGCGAAACGTCCACCTCGCCCACGTGGTCGCGCACCACGACGATCTTGGGATACCCCTCGTTCTTCCAGCCTTCGGCGATGATCAGGTCGGTGCCGGTGGAAACGTACCGCTGCCGCAGCTCCTCGACCTGCACGTCCTCGTCCACGTCCGTGAACATCGCGAGGCTGCCCTTGGTGGTGACGATGACGGTGCTGGCGCCGGCCCGTTTGTGGCGCCAGGAGTCCTTGCCTTCGGTGTCGAGGTTGAAGCCGTGGCCCGCGTGCTTGATCGTGGCGATGCGGTAGCCGTCCTGGACCAGCGCCGCGATGACCCGCTCGATCAGGGTGGTCTTGCCGCTGTTCGAGCGGCCGACGAAGCAGAGGATGGGGGGCGGGGCCGGCGCCATCGCTAGAATCCGCCGCCCAGCACCTGGACGTTGACGACGTCGCCGGGCTTGAGCTTCTCCACCTCGACCGGGATGTCGATCAGCCCGTTGGCCTTGACCATCGAGGTCAGAATGCCCGAGCCCTGGCTGCCGGTGGTCCGCACCATCAGCATGCCCTTCTCCATCCAGAGGACGCCGCGGAGAAAATGCCGCCGGTCGGGCCGCTTCGAGAACTTCTCCTGGAACAGGGCCTGGACGACCGGGCGCGCCAGCACCTGGCTGCCGCACATCTTCAGGATGGCCGGGCGCACGAGCTGCTCGAAGGTGACCATCGAGGAGACGGGGTTGCCCGGCAGGCCGAAGGCCAGGGTCTTCCCGATCTTGCCGAAGGCCACGGGCTGGCCGGGCCGGATCGCCAGCTTCCAGAAGTTCATCTCGCCGCCGAGTTCCTGGAAGACCGGCTTCGTGAAATCGTAGTCGCCCATCGAAACGCCGCCGGAGAGGACGAGGAAGTCGGCATTCATCCCCTGCCGGATCTTCGCCTTCAGGGCGTCGGGGCTGTCCCTGGCGATCCCCAGCAGCATCGGCAGGCCGCCCGCCTCCTGCACCGCCGCAGCGATCCCGTAGCTGTTCGAGTTGACGATCTTCTCCTCGCTGAAGCGCTCGTCGAGGTCGGCCAGCTCGTCGCCCGTCGAGAGGATCGCCACCTTCGGCCGCTGGGAGACGAACACGAAGGACTTGGCCAGGATGGCCAGCATCCCCGCCTCGGCCGGGCGGATGATCTTGCCCTTGGGGATGATGCAGTCGCCCTTGCGAACGTCCTCGCCCTGGGGCCGGATGTTCGCGCCCTGCCTCTCCTCCTTGAAGACCTTCACCGATGTCGGTGTGTTCTCGGTGTCCTCCACCTTCAGCACGGTGTCGGCGCCCTTTGGGATGGGCGCGCCGGTCATGATCCGGATGGCTTCGCCCTTGCCGACCGCCTTGGTCGGGAACTTGCCGGCCTGCACGTCCTCGATGACCTTGAGAGTGGTCGGCGTCGTGACGGCGTGGGCCTGCTTGATGTCCTCGTAGCGGACGGCGAAGCCATCCATCGCACTGTTGTCCCAGGGGGGATTGTCCCGTTCGGCGATGATATCCTCGGCCAGAACCCGCCCCAGCGCGTCGAGCAGGCTGACCTTCTCCGCCCCCAATACGGGGACCGCCGCCAGGACGGTCTTGAGCGCGTCTTCCAGCCTGGTGAGATCGTCGTTCATTGCTTGATCGGCGAGAAGCCCGGCTTGTTCTTGGGGGCGGCCATCCCCTGGGCCTGGCCGCCCGCCCGCTTGCGGACGAACTCGTCCACCTTGTTGGCGATATCGTGGAACGCCTGGGCCGTCTCGGTGTCGGAGCAGAACATCGCGAACGGCTCGCCGGAGTCGCAGTGGATGCCGATCTCCGGATCGAGCGGGATGCGCCCCAGGAACGGCACGCCCATGTCGTGGGCCGCCGCCTCGCCGCCGCCCTTCTTGAAGACGTTGATGTCCTTGTGGCAGTGCGGGCAGCTCAAGCCGCTCATGTTCTCGACGATGCCGATGATCGGCAGCTCGCTGTCCTTCACGAAGTTGACCGACTTGCGGGAATCCAGCAGCGCCACTTCCTGGGGTGTCGTGACGATGACGCAGCCCGTCACGTCGCCGATCAGGTCCATGGTGGTCACCGACTCGTTGCCCGTCCCCGGCGGGAGGTCCACCAGGAGATAGTCCAGCTCCTGCCACTCCACGCCGCCGATGAGCTGGTTGATGAACTCGTACTTGTAGGCGTCGCGCCAGACGATCGGGTCGTCCGAGTTCTGCAGCAGGAAGGCCATCGAGGCCACCTTGATGTTGTAGGCCTGGAAGGGGATGATGCCGCCGTTCGCGCTGATCTTGAGCTTCTGGCCTTCGCCCCCGACCATCTTGGGGATGTTGGGCCCGTGGATGTCCATGTCCACGACGCCCACTTCCTTGCCCATGAGCGCCAGGCTCACGGCCAGGTTCGTCGTCACGGTGCTCTTGCCGACCCCGCCCTTGTTGCTCATGACCAGGACCTTGTGGCGGATGACCGACATCCGCTTGTTCACGAGCCAGCGGCTGTGGCCCTCCTTGTCCTTCTGGCAGGTCTCGTTCTCGTCGCACAGGGCGCAGGCCCAGAGGTACGTGCAGGGCTGCGACGCCGCGTGCTGGATGATGGGCAGTTCTCCGGGCATGTGGTGCTATCTCCCTTGTATCTTGTCGATCGTATGTTCGAGCACCGGCAGCACGACGCTCAGGTTCTCGCGCGCGCCGCGGGGGCTCCCGGGCAGATTGACGATCAGCGTCCGGCCGCGGATGGCGGTGGTCCCGCGCGACAGCACGGCCGTCTGCACTTTCTTCAGGCTCTCCAACCGCATCGCCTCCCCGATTCCGGGAATCTCCTTGTCCGCCACCTCGCGGGTGACGTCCGGCACCACGTCCGTCGGGCGGACGCCGGTGCCGCCGACCGTCAGAACGACATCAACCGCACCGCCGTCGCACAACGCCGTCAGGCGGTCGCGGATCGCCTGCCGCTCGTCCGGCGCCGTCTCGTACGAGACGAGACTCGCCGGCACGGACTCGACGAGCGCCACCAGCGCGGCCCTGCCCTTGTCCTCCTCCCGCCCCCCGGCGATCTTGCTGCTGACCACCAGGACCGCGACTCGGATCACCGATTGCCGGCCGCCGCGGCGGCCGTGGAGGCCGTCGGCGCGACGCCCGGCGCCGGCTTCTTCTTCCCGAACAGCCGGGCGCCCACGATGCCCATCTCGTAGAAGACGTACATGGGCACCGCCATGATGGACTGGTTGAACGGGTCGGGCGTCGGCGTCAGGATGGCCGCGACCACGAAGGACCCCACCAGGGCCCACTTCCAGTACCGGCGGAGCATCACGGCGTCCACCCAGCCCAGCCGGGCCAGCAGCGTGATGGCCAGCGGCAGCTCGAACATCAGCCCGAAGATCAGCAGGAACCACAGGATGAAGCCCACGAACGCCGCGATGGACAGCTGGGGCACGAAGCCGGAGTCGATCCCGTACTGGACCAGGAAGTTCAGCGCGAACGGCAGCACCACGAAATAACAGAAGGCGAGGCCCAGGTAGAACGCGAGGCTGCTGATGAGCACGAACGGCAGGACGAAGCGCCGCTCGTGGGCCAGCAGGCCGGGCGACGAGAACATCCACGTCTCCCAGATCAGGTACGGCATCACCAGGAAGGCGGCGAACACCATCGACACTTTGACGTTGTTCCAGATGGCCTCGGCGGGCGAGAGGAAGATGAACGGCAGCTTCTCCAGCGCGGTCGGCTGCCACTTCATCACCAGCTGGCCCGTGGACAGCCACGTCACCAGCTGGCCGAGGTTCTTGCTCTTGACGATGCCGTCGAGGGTGTACTGGTCGCTGAACTTGACGAAGACGAACGCGTTCTGCAGCGGGATGCGCACCCAGTCCATGACCTGGACCGAGAAGTAGAACGAGCACGAGAAGACGATGGCCAGGATGACGACGGCCCGCGTGAGCCGCACCCGGAGCTCCTCCAGGTGCTGGGTCAGCGGCATCTTCGGGTCTTCGAGGGGCGTGAAGACCCGGTCCTGGACGTCCTTGAAGAACTTCTCGAAGCGGCCGGCCATGGGGTGTCAGGGGTTGATGACGATGAAGAGCGTGTTCCCCTGTCGGCTGACCAGGAGGACCGCGTTCTCCTCCTTCTTGATCTTGGCGGCCGCCGCGTCGTAGTCCTTGATCCCTTTGACCGGATTGCGGTTGACCTCGGAGATCACGTCGCCACGCTGCAGGCCGGCCTGCTCCGCCGGGCTCCCCGCCTGGACATGCGCGACCAGCACACCGGCCGTCTTCGGGCCGATGTTGAGCTGGGCGCGGGCTTCGTCGTCGATCGCCTTCACCTTGAGATCGGAGAGCACATTGAGCGGCCCCTTGGGCGCCGCCTCGGCGCTTCCCGGCGGCGCGGCGCCGGGCTCCTGGTTGCGGGCCAGCATGGCGTCGGACGGGCGCTCGGCGACCTGGAGCGAGAGCACCTTCTCCTGCCCCTCGCGGACCACCTTCAGAGGCACCTTCGAGCCCACCACCGTCTGGGCGACGCGGTTCCGCAGCTCGCTGACGGTCTGGACTTCCTTGCCGTCGAACTCCACGATGATGTCGCCGCGCAGGACGCCGGCCTTCAGGGCAGGGCCGTTCTCGTTCACGTCGCTGACGAGCGCGCCCTTCTGCTCCTTCACCTTGAACGCCTTGGCCAGGTCCGGCGTGATCTCCTGGATGGCCACGCCGAGCCAGCCGCGGACCACCTTCCCCGTCTTGATGAGGCTGTCGGTGATGGTCTTCGCGAGCGAGACCGGCACCGCAAAGCCGATGCCCTCGTTGCCGCCCGTCCGGGAGAAGATTGCCGTGTTGATGCCGATCAGCTCGCCCTTGAGGTTCACCAGCGCGCCGCCGGAATTGCCGGGATTGATGGACGCGTCCGTCTGGATGAAGTCCTCGTAGTCCGCGATGCCGACATTGCCGCGCCCCAACGCGCTGATGATGCCCATCGTGACGGTCTGCGAGAGGCCGAAGGGGCTGCCGACGGCCAGCACGATGTCGCCGACCTGGAGTTCGTCGTAGCTGCCCCACTTGAGATGCGGCAGGCCCGTGGCTTCGATCTTGATGATGGCCAGGTCCGTCTTCGGGTCCGCCCCGATGATCTTGGCCGGATATTCCTTTTTGTTGGCGAGATAGACCTTAATGTCGGAGGCCCGATCGATGACATGGTTGTTGGTCACGATGTAGCCGTTCGAATCGATGATGACGCCCGATCCGCCCGACATGTCGGGACGGCCGGGCGGGCCGCCTGGCGGGCCCTGGTCGGGCTCATCCGGCTCGCCGGGAGGGCCGCCGAAGGGGCCTCCTGGACCGCCGGGGCCACCAAATGGGCCGGGGGGTGGTCCTCCGAAGGGGCCGGGGCCCGGACCGGGACGGCCGGGCGGGCCTTCATGGTCGCGCCGGCGCGGGTCGCGGGGCGCGCGCACGCGCTCCCCCTGCGTGACCTGGATGTTGACGACCGCCGGCGTGACGGCCTTCACGATGGGGGAAAACCCCTGCGCGAACTGCGGCGGCACGCCGGCCGCCAGGCCGACGGTCGCCGGCGGCGGAACCAGAATCAACGCCGCTCCCAGAAACGCCCCAGCCAACCCGCTGCCAAAGAGAACATTGATCCGTGCTTTCATATGAGTAAACCCTCATAAACTCAAATGGATGATCGGACTCTAGGTTTTACATGATACCGCAACCGCGCGGGCATTTGCCACTGGCAAAACCCATGGGGACAGGCCTCGGGCCTGTCCCCCAAAACCGAAGAGCCCGGCCCGCCTTTCGGCGAACCGGGCCCCTCGTCACTGACTGACGGGTCGTTTAGCTTAGAACAGGATCGACCCCATCACGTAGCCCCAGTTCTGAGACTGCGTCGCAGTGTTGTCCGCGCAGGTCAACCCGTTGGAAGCGCTGCCCTGGGTGCAGCCATTGCTCGTGGACAGGTTGCCGACGGACTTCTGCAGGTACTCACCCGCGAAGAAATGGCCAACGCCGATCTCGAATTTGAACTTTTCCTTGAACGTGTGCCAGTAATGCACATCGATTTCCTGGCCCAAGGAGGCCGCTTGGTTCGTCGACTTGGAGACGAAGTACTGGGCCTGCCCCGCGCGGTACCAGTTGTCCTGCGTGTTGGCCAGCCGCATGATGTTGTAATCGACCTGGAACTTGCTGACAGGCGACGGCTTCACATCGAACTTGATCGCGTAGTTGACCATGTTCCGCCAGGACATCAGGTCCATGTACCCGTAGTGGAAGTGGTTCGTGGGGTACAGGTTGTCGGCGAGGCTGTAGGACGACTTGCTTTGGCCGCAGGCGTTGTTGTCGCCAGCGCGTGCCCCGTTGGAGCACTTGTCGCCCGAGGCATAGTCCACCTCGAAGCCGATCCGCGGTTTCATCGGCACTGCGTCGAACGTAAAGCCGGTCCGAACCGCGTGTTGGGCGGCATTGATATGAGCACCGCGGCTGCCCGTCACCTGGCCGGCAATGCCCGCCTGGCCCGCCAACGTGCCGCAACCTGCTGCTGTACCTGAGCTGCGCGAACAGGTGTCCGCAATGGACCCGAACTGATGGTTACCCTCGTAGGTGAAGTCCCATCCACCTGCCTTGCCGTTTACCCGGCCGCCGAGGAAGTTGCGGTTCTGCGCCTGTGTTTGAGCCTGGGAAATGGCTGTCGCACCAACATTGTTGGTTTGCCCAAGAGCAAATGGTCTGGAATCACGGAGCATGAACAGATACGGCTCGATCGTCCAGTTCGCGACTGGCTTGAGCGTCACGTACAAGCCGTAGATGTCCTGGGCGGCGGTTGTCGTGCCTGTGTTGCCCGTGTTGTTCGCAAATGCGGGGAACGGGATGTTGTTGTTCGCAGCCTGGGTCGTCGTCGCCGCGTTATCGAAGATGCGGGCCCAGAAGAGGTCCACATCCACCGACTGCGTGTTATGCGAGAGCTTCACGGCATCGAACGAGTTCCCGACCTGGCTCCAGTTGAAGTTGCCGAAGAGCCGGTGGTCGCCGTACATGATCTCCTGGCGGCCAGCCTTCAGGCTCAGGCCCGGGACCAGGACGTTCTTCACCAAGATATAGCCCTGATGCAGGTCCACGCCGGTCTGGTTGGCGTTCGTCTGCGACACAGCCTGGATGCCCGTGGTGCCGACTGCATTCACACCCTCGGACCCGAACTGCCTGGCGTCCTGGATCTGTGCGAAGAACGAGACATCCGGCGTCAGGTCGTAGCCAACATTGACGCGGACGCGGTGGCTCCCCTGACTCTCGTTCCCCTTGCTGCTGAGCGGACTGCCCTGATTCATGTTGCTGTTGGTCCGGATCTCGTACCGCTCGCGGATTTCTCCGCCGATGGTCAGTTTGTCCACGTCCACTTTCGCGAACGCGGGGTCGGCGGCGACCATCGCCCCCCCGACCGTCGCAAACACGGCCAGGGCCATCCACCCTGAAAGCCTTTTCCCATTAAACATAGCGACCCTCCTGTTGGTTTTGCCCTGTGCCTCGTTGTCTCTGTGTATCATTCTACTCTCCTCAAATCAACTTATTTATGAGTGTATGAGTCCGCTCAGGCCTTCTTGACCTCTTCGGAGGATTCGGCCTGGTTCTTGATTGATTCCTCCGCTTCCTTCATGGACGATTCCAAGTCCTGCTCGACCGACTTCATTTCCGCCTGCATCAGGTTCAATTCCGGCTCGACCGACTTCCTGACGTCCTCCGTGGCCTCCTTGAAGCCCTTGACCGCCTTGCCGACCTGCCGCCCCACCTCGGGCAACTGCTGCGGCCCGAACAGGAGAAAGGCCACAATCAGGATAACGAGAACTTCTGTGACGCCCAGGCCAAACATGGCCGTGCAGCTTTCTTCTTTAGGTGTGGCTCGGAGCCTTGCCCGTTTCCTGCGGACCAGGCGCCGCCACCGAGGCCTGGGCCTCCAGCTGAGGCTCGGGCTCATGCACGGACTTCTTGAACCCCTTGATGGCCTTGCCGAGGCCTTCGCCCAACTGCGGGAGCTTGCCGGCCCCGAACACCACGAGGACGATCACGAGCACCAGCAGCAACTCCATCCAACCGAAACCAAACACAGGCGACACCCCTCCTCTAGAAGCGTGGTTTTCCACGCCTTTTTAAAATCGTCGGGGATGCTAGCACAAGGATTTTGGCAATATCAAGAAAATAATTTCCCAGAGGGGATTTCCGCACTATTCCAAGAATTTAGGCCACTTCCTAGGGGTTCAGGAACGAGAACCGATAGTACTCGATTTCCCGCCCGGCGCCGGCCGCCAAAAGCTCCTGGATCCTAGTCCGCTCGAAGCCCAACGTCTCCAGGTCCGTGACGGCCCCCAGCACCTCTTCCTCGCTCAGATAGGCGATCGTGTCCGGGACCCCCGTTTCAGGGAGCCCCTTGAGGAGCGCCGCCAGGTCGGCCCGCTCGGGCTCGGGGGCGTCCGGCCGGATCGGATAGTCAATGGCGCGGCGGTAGGGAGACCGGTACCGCCCGTCCAGCGCCTTGATGGTCTTGAGGGTCAGCCGGTCCTGCTCCCAAGGCTTGAGCTGCCGGGGGGAGGGATAGGTTTCCAGTAGGTCCACGACGGTGACCAGATTGAGGCCCAGCATTCGGGAGACGAACTCCCGCTGCTGCTCGACGGTCACCTCCCTGACTCCCAGCTGTGTCGCCACGACTTCGCAGAGCGCGAAATTGACAATGAAGGTGTACTGTCCGCCATGCAGTCCGTAGCAGGGCTTGTCGGGGTCCGTCAGCACGTCCATGTCCGGCGTGCCGGCATCGAGGCTGGTGAACCCTCCCTTGGAGGCCAGCAGGCGCCGGGCCTCCTTGATCGTCGCGAACGCGCCGAAGTTCGCCGGCACGATGACGAGGTCGTCCACCGGCTTCATGAAATCGGTGATGGTCTTCCGGTACGGCACACGCTTCCAGTCGACAGGCTGGTAGTCCTTCTCCCAGATGATGTCGTCCAGAAAGGTGGGGCCGTTCCTGAGCGCGGCCACGTCCCGCGCCGCGAAGGCCTGCACGAATGCGGACCAGTCGCCGAACTCCCTGTACTTGGCGTGGCTGAGGTTCGGCTGGAGCTGCTCCTCGATGATGTCCCCGTCCTTGCGCAATAAGATTTTGGTGCGGAGCTCGCTCCAGAGTTCGTTGCAGAGGATCCAGTGCAGGCTGCCGTCCTTGAGGCTTCCCAGGTCCTGGACGTCCGCCTGCAGGGTGGAGACCCGCTCGCGATGCGGCCGGAGATCGGGATGCGCCAGCGCGGCCTGCAGGGTGTCCCGCTGTTCGTCCACCAGAACATAGCGAATCCGATGGTAGAGATCGCCAGCGACGTCCAGCGCCTTGAGATGCGAGAGGAAGCAGGCCGCGAGGTTGCCGTTGCCGCAGCCCCATTCATGGATTATCAGGGTGGGCGGCAGGCTCTTCTGTTTGACCC
>SCTG01000172.1 GCA_004298335.1 Nitrospirota bacterium | reverse complement strand
TCGAATCATTTCGAAGCGCCGGATGGCGCGGCAGATTTTAGCCCCGGTCGTAAGACCGGGGAATGAATAGATAAAAAGAGAGAAAGCCCCGTCTATAACGACGTCGGCTTTGTCAAGGCACACTTCGACCGTAATCCGCCGCGGAGAAGAAAAACTGCCCCACCTTCTCACTGGCAGTTTTTCTTCGGAGCGGCCCTGAGTCAGGCCCGGAGGAAGCGGGGCACGGACCACACGTCTTTTGTGGTCCGGGACCTGCCCCGTAGGGCCGTGCCAGCGAAGTTTTTTGCGATGTGTCACCAAGACTCGTTTCCTACAATCGTGCGGTGGTATGAACTACCACCAACCATCTATTCGGTCCTGAGCGTTCAGACCATGATCGCCAGTTCGAACTCCCTGGCTATCCAGGGAGGCAGGGCGCCCAATCAGAGGGTCGGTCCCGCCGAGGGGACCACGGGGCTTGCCGGGCTACCCTGCGTGCGAGTCGGCGGCGTTAGGCTTGGCTGCTTGTCGCAACATCCAGTAGAGCCGCACCGCCAGTTTGCGAGCGATGGCCACCTTGGCGATCGCCCGACCGCGACGCACTACCAGCCGTTGGTAATGCCGCCGCAATGCCACATCCGATCGCGACGCTGTCTGCGCCGCTTGCAACAGCAGCCACCGCACCATGGAGTTGCCTTGCTTGCTGATGGCGCCGAGCCGTTGCCGGCCGCCGCTGCTGTCTTCGCTGGGATTCAGTCCCACATAGCTGACCAGTTCCCGGCTAGTAGCAAAGCGCTGCACCGGCCCCACCATCAGCGTAAAGGCCAGCGACGTCACCGGACCGACCCCCGGCTGCCGCATCAGCAGAACCGCCGCGGGTCGCTGCTGGGCTTGCTGCTGTACCGCCTGGTCCAACTCTTCAATGGCGGGCCGCAACCGATCCAGGATCTCGATCAAGTCGTTTCTCCTCCGCGTGGCCCACGAGTCCAGGCTCAGAGCTTGCAGCTCTTGGCGGCCCCTCTGGGTCCACAGCCTCTTTTTTCGGCAGAGGCCTTCTCCCATGGCCAGAGCATGCAACTGGTTCCGGATCGAAGTCTGCCAGTGGACCAGCTTGTCCCGGTGTCGCAGCAGTTGCCAGATGTCACGGTCCTCCGGTTTCGAGACGTAGATCCTCGGGAAGCGGTTCTCGGCCAGCAGCTGCAGAATGTGCCGAGCATCGCGCGCATCGGTCTTCTGCTGGCGCACCATCCGGGCGCGGATCTCGGCCGCATCGCCGATCCACAGCTCGTGGCCTTGCTGCGCCAGCATCCGTTCGAACCAACGAGCGTATCCGGTCGCTTCCATTCCCACCCGTGCCGGGCCGGGCAGCGCTACGTAAAACGCTCGTGCTTCGCCGCTGCCGTGTTCCAAGCGGCGTTCTGTAATCTCGCCAGTGTCCGTATCGAGCATCGCAATTTGCTGGAACCTAGAATGAAAATCACAGCCTATAATCAACATGACTCGGCTCCTTTCCTCCGAGTCTTGGTGTTTCATCGCAGCCCCAAGTGTACTCGGGTCAGAGGAGCCGACGCCGTTATTCCATCAGAGGGGCGACAGAACCTTTTGATACCGGGCAGAATTCTGTCGCCCCTGCCGGGGCTCGAACCATTTTGTGCTTCAATAC
>SCTG01000171.1 GCA_004298335.1 Nitrospirota bacterium | reverse complement strand
TGCGATTCCCCAATCGCGGCGTTGATGCTGCTTTTAGTCTCCGGCTCCACGTGGTCCCGGAGCGTGCGCAAGCTCTCCTCGAGCTTGTCGAGCTCACGCAGGATGGTTTGCAGGTGATCGAAGTTGTTCATCGGTATTTCCTCCTTTTAGCTGCTGTATTGGTTTTGGGCGGAACGAAGAGTAGGGCGCGCCCGGCAGGAGCATAGCGGCCGCCGGTACGGCGGCTGCGTATGTGGAACCCGAGGTTTGCATAAGGAGTTTTACGCGAAGGCCGGGACGCGGCCGGACCGCCGCAGGCGGTTTGCGTAAAACACCTTATGTAAAGGCCGCCACGACGGACCCCGGAGAGTGCGGCCGTACCGCAGGGCCCTGCCGGCCGTGCTTTGGGCACATGGGACACAAAGCCCAAAGCACGGTAGGCGGTGCCGAATGGACCAGGGCCGGGGATGGAGCCGGGAGAAGCCAGGCGGCGTTTCGCGCGGCCTGGCGCGGCGACATGCCCGGCCCGGCCAGCGTATCGACCCCGGCACCGTCTTGCGCGCCCGAGACTGCCATCGCATGGAGGGGGAGCCCCTTGGGGGGCGGTGGTGGGTGGGCCGGGGGACGAAGAAGCGACTAAAAAGGGGAAGGCTTTTCTTCTGGCCGCTTTTCCGCCGCAGGCGCACTATCCGTATTCTCTTCCACCGGCGGATCGATCCACGCCGCCGCCTTCATCTTGGCCGGGTGCGTCTTCTCATGCACTTCCTTGAGCTTGCGGATGGAGACATGGGTGTAGATCTCCGTCGTCGAGAGTTGGCTATGCCCCAGCATCGCCTGCACGTAGCGCACGTCCGCGCCGCCTTCGAGCATCAAGGTCGCCATGGTGTGCCGGAACAGATGGCACGAGCCTTTCTTCCCGATGCCCGAGGCCTCGACATACCGCTGCACGAGCTCGGTCAAGTAGTTCGGAGCCAGGAACTCGCCGGCGTGCGTCAGGAACAAGACCTGCGGATCCGGCTCCACCACCAAGCGCGGCCGCACCTCCCGCAGGTACTTCGATAACCACAGACAAGCCCGCTCCCCGATGGGCACCACGCGATCCTTCTTGCCCTTCCCCTCGCGGATGAACACCGTCCGGTTCTCCAGGTCCACGTCGTAGAGCTTCAAGTTCACCGTCTCTTGCCGGCGGATACCGGTCGAGTACAGCACCTCCAGGATGGCCCGGTCGCGGATGCCGAAGGGCTCCTCCACCTCCGGGGCGGAAAGCACGGCCTCGGCCTCCTGCACGGTCAGCACGTTGCGCGGCAGCCGCCGCCCCACCTTGGGCAGGTCCATGTCGGCGGTGGGGTTGTACAAGAGGATCCGCTCCTTGGCCAGGTAGCGGAAGAAGCCGCGGACGGCCAGGAGATAGGAGAGCTGCGCCCTTATGGACAGCGGCGCCCCCGCCTTCGTCTGCACGTGGAACAGGTGCCGCTGATAGCGCTCCACCACCGGGCGGCTCACCTCCTCGGGGGTATTCACCCCGCGCTCCTCGCAGAAGCGGATGAACTTGCGCAGGTGATTGAGCCCGCGCGCAAAGGTGTGCTCGGAGAAGCCCCGCACGAGCTGCCATTCGTGGTAGGGCTCCAGGTAGAAGAGCAAGGTCCCCGGGTTTGCGTACAGGGATGGGCTTGCCTTGGGCGTGGATCTCTTGCGGGCCACGCTCAGCGGTCCTCGGCGGCCAAGGCCGCGGCAGCTACAGCCACTAAGGGAGAAGTGATTTTTTCATTATGATGAAGGGGCGGGTATGATGCGGGTTCTTTTTCTCCCCTATATGCGTTTTCCGGGATCTGCGTGTTACCTTCGTTCTCAGCCTTGATAGCATGGGTCGAAAGTGTATTTGCAGTCCCCCGGAAGGGGGCCGGAACAGGGCCGGAAGCACCCCGGAAGGTACCCGGAAGGTGGGTCAAAGACCCCGGAAGCGGAGCATCATAGTTCATGGCCCCTCCTTCTTTTTCCGCAAGTCCTCGATAGAAATGAGCCCCAGAAGGAACCGGGCGCCACCCTCGCCTTCCCCCCGGTACAACAGTTCGTATTCATACCGGATCCCGTTCTGCCCCCGGTGGATGACCAGGTATTCCAAGTCCACCAAGCGGGCGAGGTGCACGGCCAGTTGGCTATGCCCCCACCCCGTGGCCTTGCGAATGTCCCACCGGCTGATGCGGATGAGCGGCCATTCCAGCGCCTTCTCCTTGGCAATGCCGCCCACCATGCGGGTCAACAGTTCCAGGAGCCGCCGGGTCTGCGGGGCCAGCTCGTCGAGCGTCCGTCCCAAGACTTCCGCCGCTAGGCGGTTGGCCAGGGCGATGTCCTCCAGCGTCACCTCCACGTAGGGAACGCCCTCCGCGTCGCGCTTCTGTGGCCGCTGGTATTGGTGGAGCAGGGCCAGCGTGTTGATCATCCCCAGATACTTCATCTGGTCCCGGCGGAGACGGCTCTGCTTCCCGTGGAAGGTGAGGTGAGCCGCGTACGGGTTCACCACCTCGATGCCCTTCAAGAGCCGCTGGGCGTTCTGGTGCAGCTTGCGCAGGCGGGCCCGCTGCCGTTTCGTCATTTTGCCCTCGGCGGTCTGCTGGAACCGCTGGAGCGCGAGGATGGCCTCGGTCTGCGCCTCGCTCTCGTCCACGGTCAGGGTGATGCAGCGGTTTTGCAGTTCCGCGTCCACCTCCGAGGACGTGGTGGAGTAGAACGCCGCCGCCGGGCCGTCCACGCTGTAGGTTTGGGTCACGAGCTTACCCGTCTCCGGATCCTTGCCCGGCGCGGCGATCTTCAGCTTCTTGTCCGTCATGAGCAGCTTCAAGGCATACGCCGCCTTCTCCATCCCGCCCTCCTCGGCGATGGCGAGGATCTTATGGCGCAGCGTCTCCCCGCCCATGTAGAACAAGGCTTGGCCGGTCAGGGCCGAGTACTGGGCCACGTCCTCCTCGGGCATCAGGGCCAGAATAGCGTCCATGAGCGTGCTCTTGCCGGCGGCGGAGGAGCTTTGGATGAGGAGGTGCAGCGGGTCGTCCATCTTGCGCGAGGTGGCGGCGAGGTAGCCCATGAGCTTGTTGGTTTCTTCGCCCACGTACCCGCAGGTGGTCAGGTCCGCGACGATGCGGGAGGGGAGATCCGGCGCCTTGAGGAGGGCCAGGGCTTCCGCTTCCTCCTCCGGGCTCATCGTGTAGGCCGCGTCCGCCTTGGGCTGCAAGGTCTCCTCGATCTTCTTGTCCTGTAACGCTTCGAGCAGCAGCAGAACCCGGCCCAGGTCGCGCTTCAATATATCCATCTTCACTTCCACCTCCGGGGCGGCGTGGGTAACGAAGCTTTCCCGGTGCTTGGCGTTGAAGAGGTCGAGCTGGTCGATGTGGTACCGCTCCCCCACGGTAACACGCAGGTTCACCTTCATGACCTCGAAGGAGAGATTCTTGAAGAGGCCGCGGACGCGCCAAGCCCTGTCCCCCAGGGTCACGAACACATCCTCGCCTTGCACCGTGTAAGGAAGGGCCGACCCCGTGGGACCGGAAGGTCCAACCGATGGCGGCGCGGGTACCGTCACTGGCGCGGGATCGGCCAACATGGCCGAAGCAACTAAGGAAAGAGGCTTCCCGACGGCCGCTTCGCTTGCACCCGCCGCTTCCGGATACGGCGGCAGCGGCGTGTCTTCGCCCAGGCGCGCTTTCCAACGCTGCCACATTTGCGCGACGAGGCGCTGCGATTCCTCATTGAGATTGGGATAGCGATGGCGGACCTGCTCCAGCGTGGCCTCGGTAACCGGAGCGGCTAAGGAGGGGGCTACGGGTTTGAGATCCGGCTCCGCCGCGCCCGACGCTTCGTCGCCCGATGTTTCATCGCCCGATGTTTCGTCGCCCGACGCCTCGTCGGCCCGCAGTTCCGCCGGTCCGCCTTCCCACTGGCGAGCACGTGGACACGGATACCGGCGAAGTGCTGGCCGACGAGG
>SCTG01000170.1:42500-48176 GCA_004298335.1 Nitrospirota bacterium | reverse complement strand
GTCATGGCTGTCGCTGAGCGCGTCGCCCGCCGAGTCCAAGTCACGAAACTGCAGCTTCAGGCCGAAGACGCCGAGGCACGTCTCCGACAGGCCCAGGAGTCTCTGGGCCAACGGCTGTATGCCGCCCATACCACGCAGCCTCACGACCCCGCGAACCTTGACGAGGCACTGCCGCTCTGTGAAGACATTCGCGCCGAGCAACGGGCCCTCCAGGAAATTCGGGACCGCCTGGCGTCACGATATGATGACGTCCTCATCGTCCCCTTGATCCGCCTCCAGGAGGACCTGCAGACAGGCGGCGGCACCATCGAGCGCGTCACCATTACCCCGCGCGCCCAGGCCGATGGCAAACCGCTCGGTGAGGTGGCGCTCCCGGAGAGCGTCAGGATCGTCCTGGTCCGGCGGAACGACTCGCTCCTGTTCCCTTCCGCCCAGATGATTCTGCGGGCTGGCGACCAGGTCACCGTTATTGGAAACCGATCCGCTTTCCCCTCCGCTCTTCAATCGCTCCTGGCATAGGGAGTAGTCTCACGGTGTACTTTCGCGCACCCTTTTGTTAGGATTATGTTAAAGGAGCCTACTACGATGAAGGTTTGGGGCCCTCATATGCGTCAGCGGCGATTGGGCTGGATGGTACTGGCAAGTCTTCTGCTGCTCGAACCCTTCTCCAGCGTCGCCCATGCCGCGGAAGAACCGACAGGGATCCGCTTGCTTGAGGAAATTCAGGGCGTCTTTGTCTCCCTTGCCGATCGGGTCAAGCCTGCGGTGGTGAACATCGCTCCGGTGTCAGCCTCCTCCGCCAAACCAGGAGAAACTCCGCGGGATCGTGGCCCGAACAATCCGGGCACCGGATCCGGCGTCATTGTGGACAAGGAGGGCCTGATCGTTACCAATAATCACGTCGTCGGCGATGCGAAGGAGGTGGAAGTTCGGCTGTCCGACAAGACCAAGTTCCTGGGTCAGGTGATCGGCCGCGATCCCGATACCGATATCGCCATCGTGAAGATCACCCCCACAACCGAGCTGCCCACGGTCCCCTTCGGCGACTCCTCGAAAGTCCGCGTTGGCCAGTGGGTCATGGCCGTCGGCAACCCGTTTGCCCTCGACCGGACCGTGACGGTGGGCGTCGTGAGCGGCCTGGAACGCGATGCCGTCAGGCTGTCCCGGTACGAAGCCTTTATCCAGACCGATGCGTCAATTAACCCGGGCAACAGCGGCGGCCCCCTGTTCAACATCAAAGGCGAGGTGATCGGCATCAATACCGCCATCATCAATTATGCCCAGGGCATCGGGTTCGCAATCCCCTCCAACATGGTGCAACAGGTCGTGGGACAACTGCGCGCCCGGGGCAAAGTGATCCGCGGCTGGCTGGGGGTCGGGATCCAGGAAGTGACGGCCGAACTGGCCGGCAAGTTCGGCATCAAAGAGAATGAAGGGGTGCTGGTCAACGATGTCTTTGAGAACGAACCGGCCGCGCGGGCTGGCCTGAAACCCGGCGATATCATCGCCAGAGTCGACGGACGCCGGGTGGAGACACCCGCAGGCTTGTCACGCGCTGTTGCCGGCCTGACGCCTGGAACCAAGATCGAGCTCGATGTCATCCGGAACGGCGAACGCCGCGCCCTCACCGTCGATCTGGGTGAACGCAAGGAGGACGCCGTCGTCGCGGCGATTCCATCCCCTCCCCCGACACCGGAGGTCAAGCTCGGCCTGAACGTGCAGGATCTCACGCCGGAGCTTGCCGAAAAGTTCAAGATCAAGGACCAGAAAGGCGTGCTGGTCAGCAAAGTGGATGCAGGAAGCGTCGCTCAGGAGCAGGGCTTGCGGGAGGGCGACCTGATCAAGGAAGTGAACCGCCAGGGCGTCACGTCGGCGGAGGAATTCAAGGCCGCCGTGGCCCAGACGAAAAAAGGAGAGTCCGTCCTCCTACGCGTGGTCAGGGAAAACCGCGCGTTCTATTCCGTGCTCAGCCCCAGGGAAAAGTAACCGCGGCGGGAACCGCTCAGTGCACGGCGGCGGTCTTTGCGGTCTTGTGCTCTTCCAGCACCTTGGCCACCAGCTCGCGGGGAACTTCCTCATACGTTGAAAAGTCCATGGAGTAGGTCCCTCTCCCGCCCGTCAGCGAGTTCAGAACCGGCGCGTACTTCAGCATTTCGGCCAGCGGGACCGCCGCCTTGATCGTGGTCCCATGCGCCTTTGGGATCGTGTCCTGAATACGTCCACGCCGGCTGTTTAGATCCCCGATCACCGCTCCCATGAACTCGTCAGGCGTGCCGACTTCGACCGTCATGATCGGCTCGAGCAGCACCGGCGAAGCTTGTTCGATGGCCTTTTTGAATCCCATGGACGCGGCGATCTTGAACGACATCTCGGACGAATCGACGTCATGGTACGAGCCGTCATAGAGCGTGACCCGGATGTCCACGACGGGAAATCCTCCGAGAACACCATCATGCAGGGCCTCCACGACGCCCTTTTCAACGGCCGGGATGAAATTCCGTGGGATGGCGCCCCCCACGATCTCGTTGACGAACTCAAACCCGCCGCCGCGTTTAAGGGGCTCGAGCTTCAGCCATGTGTCCCCGTACTGCCCGTGCCCGCCGGTCTGTTTCTTGTATTTCCCCTGCGCGCTGGCCGTCTTCCGGATGGTCTCTTTGTACGGCACCTTCGGGGTATGAACATTGACCTCAATACCGTATTTGCGTTTCAGTTTTTCGAACGCGACGTCCACGTGCAGTTGCCCCATGGCGCTGAGAATCATCTCGTGCGTCTCGGCGTTGCGGAGGAACTCGAGGGACGGGTCCTCCTCGACCAGCTTGTGCAGCCCCAGGCTGACTTTTTCCACATCGGCCTTTGATTTGGGCTCCAGCGCGAACGACATGAGTGGGCGGCCCAACGGCGGCTTGGGAATGTGGACCGCCGCGTGTTCGCCGGCAAGCGTGTCGCCTGTTTGTGTGTCCTTCAGTTTGGCGATGGCCACGATGTCCCCCGCCACGGCCTTCTCGATCGGGGTGTATTTTTTGCCGACTCCATGGAACAGCCGGCCACCCTTCTCCTTGGTATTGCGAGTGCTGTTGAGAAAACCCGCGTCCGCCGCCAGAGAGCCCGAATAGACCCGGATGTAATTCAGCCGCCCCATGAACGGATCAATGAGCGTTTTGAATACATACGCGGCGAAGGGCGCCGCGCCGTCAACCGGCAGCACCACAGGCTCCTTGCCGTCACCTTTTGTGGCCTGCACCGGGGAGGCGTTCGCCGACTCCACTGGAGAGGGCAAAATGGATACGACGGCATTCAGTAATTCCGTCACGCCGATGTTTTTGACGCCGGATCCGCAGAGCACCGGAAATAGCCCCCGGCTTATCACGCCCGCCTTTAGCCCCTTCAGGATCTCGGCCGCCGTCAAGGTCCCGTCGCCGAGGTATTTCTCGAGGAGTTGATCGTCAGACTCGGCCGCGCCCTCCATCAACTTCTTGCGCGCCGCCTCGACCTCCCCGCTCATGACCGCCGGAATCTCGATCTTCTGTCTCTTGCCGCTGCCGTCTGCGGCGTACCGGAACGCCTCCCCGCTCACAAGGTCAACGACCCCTTCGAGCGCAGCGTTTTTCCCGATCGGAATGCTGAGAGGCACAGTCTTGATTTCCAGCGTTTTTTCGATTTCCTCAATCGCCTTTTCCCAGGAAGTCCCGTCCTTATCCAGTGCGCTGATGAACAGGAGGCTTGGCAGGGGACGCGACGCGGCGTATTCCCACACTTTTTCCATTTCCGTTTTCACGCCCACGCCGGCATTGAAGACCCACAGGGCGGCATTCGCAATATGAGCGGCTTGTCGGGCCTCGGCCTGGAAGCTCGGGGTGCCGGGGCTGTCGAGAAGGTTGAGCGCGGTCTCATTCCACGCGACCTGGCAGAGGCTGGTCTGGAGGGAATGCTTCCGGTGATGCTCCTCGGGTTCAAAATCCATCGCCGCCGTGCCGGCTGCGACGGACCCCATTTGCGGGATCGTCCCGGTCGCACACAAAAGCGCTTCAATCAGAGTCGTTTTTCCGGCTCCACCATAAGAAAGGACGGCAACATTGCGGATGGCATCGGGCTTGGATTCCTTCATGGAAAAGGCCTCCAGGTTGGACAAGGAGAGGCCATTCTAGGAGGACTATGGAGGCGTGTCAACGGTTCCTATGGCGTCGCGTCCTTGACCTGGTCGGCCGTCTTTCCGGCGGCTTTCTCCAGTGTGCCCTCGACCGTGCGGGACTTGTCCATCGGCGCCTTGATGCTATCCACCACCGCCTGCCCTGTAGATTCCGTCATCGACTTGCTCGGCGCCACGGGCGCGCTCGTCTTCGGCGCCTCCTGCCCACAGCCAAGCAGACAGACAACTATCAGCACACCGAGAAGCAGGCCATAGCGAGAAGTTTTCATGGCGCCTTTCCTTTATCAGTTCCCGTTGGGGTAGGCGTGAATTTGGATCCGGCTGCCCGTGCCGCCCATCTTGGCGTTGATAACGGCATTGGCATAGCCTTTCCCCTTCTTCATGCTTACGAGGGCGCGAGTGGGGCTCTCCACTTCCATGGGATCGACGGTCCAGCCTGCGGATTGGACCTGCGTTTTGTAATAGGCCGTGACTTTTTCCACCGAGTCGGCAGACTCAATGTAGGCGGTGTGATTCAACGGCGGGCCGGCGCTCGTCTCGCAACTCGCCGACGTATGGGACGGGTAAATGGCGACGGGGAAATCTTTGCATGACATGGGTTTCGGCAGAACGGGCTGCGCCGGTGCCAGAGAATAGGCCGTCATGACCAACAGCGCTACGCCCGCAATCAAAAGCGCACTGGCAGATTTAGGCTGCATATGGCCTCCGTACTGAGGAATCATATCCTATCGCTTCAAACAAAAAAAGCCCGCTGACCTTGCGATCAACGGGCTTTTTATTCCCCGGCAGCGTCCTACTTTCCCACAGCCTTACAGCTGCAGTATCATCAGCCCTGGAGGGCTTAACTTCCGTGTTCGGGATGGGAACGGGTGTGACCCCTCCGGCATGGCCACCGGGAAGACTGATGATCGTGTGAAAAGACAGTGTCTGTCAGGAGCAAATTTAAAGTTAAGCCTCACGGCCGATTAGTACTGGTTGGCTACAGGCCTTACGGCCCTTCCACTTCCAGCCTATCAAACTCGTAGTCTTCGAGTGGCCTTCAGGGACCTTACGGTCCGGGAGATCTCATCTTGAGGCAGGCTTCCCGCTTAGATGCTTTCAGCGGTTATCCCAACCGAACATAGCTACCCGACAATGCCGCGGGCGCGACAATCGGCACACTAGAGGTCCGTCCGTCCCAGTCCTCTCGTACTAGGGACCGCCCCTCTCAAATCTCCTCCGCCCACATCAGATAGGGACCGAACTGTCTCACGACGTTCTGAACCCAACTCTCGTACCGCTTTAACGGGCGAACAGCCCGACCCTTGGGACCAGCTTCAGCCCCAGGATGCGATGAGTCGACATCGAGGTGCCAAACCTCCCCGTCGATGTGAACTCTTGGGGGAGATCAGCCTGTTATCCCCGGCGTACCTTTTATCCGTTGAGCGATGGCCCTTCCACGCAGAACCACCGGATCACTAAGCCCGACTTTCGTCCCTGCTTGACCTGTCAGTCTCGCAGTCAAGCTCCCTTCTGCCTTTGCGCTCTAC